>NZ_CANCLE010000004.1 GCF_947378715.1 Phenylobacterium aquaticum | reverse complement strand
CTGGGCGGTCTATCTGCCCCTGGTGCTGGCGGGCTTCGATCCGCGCCTGGTCCTGGGCCTGCTGGCCTTCAACCTGCACTACCAGTTCTTCCTGCACACCGAGATGGTTGGCCCGTTGGGGCCGCTGGAGTGGGTGCTGAACACGCCCTGCCACCACCGGGTGCATCACGCCTGCAACAGCCGCTATCTGGATCGCAACTATGGCGGCGTGCTGATCGTCTTCGATCGGCTGTTTGGCACCTTCGCCGCGTTGTCGCCGGAGGAGCCGCTGCGCTACGGCCTGGTCCACCCGGTGGGATCGCGCAATCCCATCGCCGTGGCGTTCAGCGAGTGGCGGCGCCTGTTCGCCGATCTCCTGGCTGCCCGCAGCTTCAAGGCCGCCCTGCGCGCCGCCTTTGGGCGACCGGCCTGATGTTCAGGGCTTTGCAAGACCCCGCCGCCATGATGACCCTTCGGAGCTCGCCGGGAACCCGATCCGCCGCATGACCCGCACCCCCCTGATCGCCATCGTCGAGGATGACCCGGAGATCCGCGCCCTGGTCTGCGATCTGCTCGGACGCGAAGGCTATGAGACCGCGCCCTGTCCGGATGTCGCCGAGTTCGACCGGGTCGCCGCGCGCCGGCGGATCGATCTCGCCATCCTCGACGTCATGCTGCCGGGCGAGGACGGTTTGTCCCTCTGCCGCCGGCTCAGCGCCCAGGGCCAGACGCCCGTGCTGATGGTCACCGCGAAGGGCGACGACATCGACCGCATCGTGGGCCTGGAGATCGGCGCCGATGACTACCTGCCCAAGCCGTTCAATCCCCGCGAGCTGGTGGCGCGCGTCAAGGCGATCCTGCGTCGGACCCGCGAGGCGGGCGCCGTCGTCGCCCCGGTGCGCCGCACGGTCTATCATTTCGCCGGCTGGACCCTGGATGCGGCGAGTCGGGATTTCACCGATCCGGATGGCGGGGGCGTGGAGCTGACCGGCGGCGAATTTGATCTTTTGCTCAGCTTTCTGACCCACCCCCAAAGGGTGCTCAGCCGGGACCAGCTGCTCGACTGGACCCGCGGTCGCGAGGCCATGCCCTTCGACCGGACCATCGACGTCCAGCTCAGCCGGCTGCGCCGCCGCCTGGCCGAGCATCCCTCCGGCGCCGCCCTGATCCGCACGGTCCGCGGCGGCGGCTATCTGTTCTCCGCGCCCGTCGAGCTCGCCTGAGCATGGTGTTCTCCGACAGCCTGGCGGCGCGCATCATCGCCATCCTGCTGGCCGGGCTTGCGGCGCTGTTCCTGATCATCGGCGCGACCCTGGTCTGGCCGTCGGCCGACGTGAAGCTATTCGACCTGCCGCTGCCCCGTGAGACCCTGGCCATAGCGGAGGCCCTGGAAGGCGCCCGCGACGGGCCCGAGCGTGACCGCATCCTGGCCGCGGTCGACTCCTCTGTGGTCAGCGCCCATCTGCAGCCCGACTTTCCGGAAGTCGTGCCCGGCCTGCCGGCGGGCGGACGGCTGGCGAAGGGCGGCGTGTTCGCCGATTACGCGACGGCGCTCAGCGGGCGGGAGTTCCGGGTCGATACGCGCCGGCGATTCTGGATTCGCTATCTGACCGGCGACTGGCGAGACGACGGCCCGGCCCCGGTTCGCCTGTCGGTGCGGCTGCGGACCGGCGAGGTGCTGGTGGTGGAGCGGCGACCGTCGCGGGTGCTGCGAACCTATCTGCTGCGCGGCGTCTTCGTCATGGGGGCGGTGGCGGCGGTGCTGCTCAGCGCCCTGGTGCTGGCCGTGCGCCAGACCGCCCGTCCGGTGGCTGAGCTGGCCGCCGGGGTCCGCCGCTTCGCCACCGACCTCGACGCCCCCGACCTCACCCTGGAAGGTCCGCGCGAGATCCGCGAGTTGGCCGCCGACGTCAATGACATGACCCGGCGCATTCGCGCGCTGATCGGCGAGCGCACCCGGATCCTCGCCGCCGTCGCCCACGACATGCGGACCTATCTGACCCGGTTGCGGCTGCGCGCCGAGTTCATCGACGACGCCAACCAGCGCGAGCGCGCCACCGTCGACATCGAGGAAATGTCGAGCCTGCTGGATGACACCCTGCTGTTCGCTGGCCTGGACGCCGGCCTGGCCGTCTTCACTCCCGTGGACATCGTCGCCGAGCTGGCGGCCTTCACCGAGACGCGGACCGCCATGGGCGAGCCGGTGACCTGGCGCGCTCCACCCCACTTGCCTGCGGTCCGGATGAGCTCACCCTTGGCGCTGCGCCGGATGGTGGGCAACCTGGTCGACAACGCCATCCGCTATGGCGGCGAGGCCAGGCTGGCGGCGGGTGTCGAGGCGGCGCAGGTCTGGATCGAGGTCACGGACCGGGGAGAGGGGGTGGCGGCCGAGGACCTCGCCCGCATCCTCGAGCCGTTCTCGCGGCTGGAGCCCTCGCGGGCCCGGCAGTCCGGCGGGGCCGGGCTGGGCTTGTCGATCGTCCAGGGGCTGGCCCAGGCCCAGGGCGGGGCGCTCACCCTGCGCAATAGTCTTGAACCCGGGGCGGGCCTGATCGCCCGGCTGAGTTTTCCGGCGGGGTGATCAGTCTTCGGGACGCGGCCAGGCGGCGGGATAGGCGGCGCGGCGTTCGGTGTCCTGGACGCGGATCACCACGGGCGGGCGCCAGGCCATAGGCAGCATGGCGAAGGCCGCCTGGCCCGCCAGGCCCAGGACCCCAGCCGGGGCGGCGAGCCCCTTCAGGACCGCCGCCGGGCTCTGCCCGAACACCAACAGGGCCATGCCCATTTCCAGGGCCATCATCAGGGCGAAGGCTGCGACCCCCATGGCCGCACGGTCCAGCAGTCGCCGAAAGGCCCAGGGCCGGTCCATGATCCAGCCGCAGATCAGCCAGGACAGCGCCAGCATGATCGGCAGTTCCAGCATCACGGCGGCGATGGGGCCGGCCAAGGGCGCGATCAGCAGGATCCGCGCCGCGCCCATCAGGACGCCGGTGGCGAAGGTCAGGGCGGCATAGAGGCCGGCCATGGTCCAGATCGTTTGCGCGCGGCTCATCATGGGCGACCTTCCAGCCCAAACAACATGGGCCGGACGCCCGGAATGCGCCTTGATCCACCGCAATCCAAGGGCGTGCGACCAAAGGTCCCGCCCGAGCGATCGCCTGGGCCAGGGGCCTAGGCGATCGCGACGCAGGCGGCTTGGCCGGCGACTTAGAAGGTCTTGCGGACGGTGATCCCGTAAGTCCGGGGCGGGTTGGTCAGATAGCCGTAGCGGGCCCGCAGGCCGCGTTCGCGGTCGATCGCCAGCCGGGCGTGCTCGTCGGTCAGGTTGTTGACGAAGCCGGCCACTTCCCAGCTGTCGCCGCGCACGCCGATCCGCAGGTTGCCGAGGGCGTAGGACGGCAGCTTCAGCTGGAAGGCGAGGGTGGAGACACTGGGCGAGCCCGTACCGAACAGGGTCACCGTGCGCGGATCGCCCTCCTGATCCGAGATCTGGGTGTAGCGGTCGCCCACATATTGCCAGGTCAGGGTGGAGAAGGCGGTCAGGCCATTGGACATCGGCCGGATGTAGTCGAGGGCGGCGGAGGCCTGGAACTTCGGCACGGTCGGCAGGCGGTTGCCGCTGCGCAGGGCCTGCAGCACGGCCCCGGAGGAATCGCGCACGCTGGACCGCAGTTCCGAGTTGTTGGCCGAAGCCGACAGCGACAGGTCGAAGTTCTCGGTCAGGCGGCTGTTGAACTCCGCCTCGATGCCCGTCGACCGCGCCTTGGGCACATTGACGATGATCCGCGAGGAGCAGCTGCCGGCGTCGACCGTGGCCTGCAGGTTCTCGATGTCGGAATAGAAGGTCGCCATGGTGAAGGAGCCGCGGCCCTCCGGCAGCTTGGCCTTCAGGCCGGCCTCGTAGTTCCAGACGCTCTCATTGTCGAAGCCGGGCTTGGCCAGCTTGCCGAAGGTGGAGAGGTCAGCGGCGCTGCACAGCGGCTTGTTGAGCGGATCGTTCACCCCGCCCAGCCGGAAGCCCTTGGAGATCTGGCCGTTGAAGGTCAGGGCCTCATTGGCCTTGTAGGCGACGATGACGCGCGGGGCGAATTCGTCGGCCTTCACATGGCCCGGATAGTCGATGGTGGTGTCGGCGAAGATGCCGTCGAAGGTCAGCTTGCGCTTCTCGTCATAGCGGGCGAGCCGCAGGCCGGCGGTGACGTCCAGCTTGTCATTGACCTTGTAGGTCGCCTCGCCGAACACCGCGTACTGGGTCAGGGTGTAGGGGACCGTCGAGAAGTAGAGGGCGTCGACCGGGGCGCGGACGCCCTTGGTCGGAATGCCGGTCAGGGCCTGGAAGCCGCGCACGTCCAGATACTGGGCGTAGTCGCGGTCCATCTTGCTGTAATAGGCGCCGACCAGCCAATCGAGCTTCTCGGCGTTCTTCGAGGCCAGCCGCACTTCCTGGGTGAACAGCTTCACCTTGGTGGTGTCATAGAGCGGCGCGTTGAGCGTGTAGACATTCGCCGGCAGGCCGATCGAGCCGCCGGTGATCGAGCCGGTCAGGGCGGTGGCGTCGCGCACCACCAGCACGTCGCGATCGGTGTAGGATGAGATCGAGGTCAGGGTCATGGCCCCGAGCTCGAGATTGGCGGTCAGGTCGGCGAGCTTGAACCGGTCGCGGAATTTTTCGCCCAGCTGGGTGAACTGGTTCTCGTCGCCCAGCGTCACCTTCGGGCGGGTGGTCGTGTAGGGGTTGGCCAGGATGTTGAACACATCGACCCGGTTGAAACCGTGCACCGCGATGTTCTGGTAGAGGTAGCGCGGGGTGATGGTCAGGTTCTCGGTCGGCTGCACCATCAGGGCGGCTCGGAAGCCGGAGCGCTCGCCGTCATTCACGTCGCGATGCACCGAGCCGTTCGGCTGAACCGCGTCGATGAAGCCCGGGAACTTGGAGCCATAGGCCGTGAGCCGGAACGCGGACTTGTCGCTCAGCGGCAGGTTGACCATGGCCTTGATGTCGCCGCCGTCGCCGCCGTCCTGGACCTGGCTGGCCGTGGCCTCGACCACGCCCTCGAACTTGTCGGTCTTGGGCTGGTTGGTGATGTAGCGCACCGTGCCCGACAGCGAGCCGGAACCGAACAGCGTGCCCTGGGGCCCGCGCAGCACCTCCACACGGTTCAGGTCGAACAGGTCGAGGTCAGGGGTGAACAGCGACAGCGAGATGGTGCTCTCGTCGAGATAGACGCCGACCTGCTCCTTCACGCCGGGCTGGTCGCGGACCAGCTGGCCGGCGGAGATGCCGCGAATCGCGACCTGGCTCTGGCCCGGGCCGAGATTCTGGACGGTGAAGCCGGCGACGCTGCGCGAGATGTCCTCGATATTGGTCGCGCCGCGCGCGCGCATCTTGGTCTCGCTCATGGCGTTGACCGAGAAGGGCACGTCGATCAGCGCCTCGTCGCGCTTCCGCGCCGTGACCACCAGTTCCTCGACCTGATTGTCGGCCGCGCGGGCCAGGGCCGGCGCCGCCAGGGTCAGCGCCATCAGGCTGACGCCCAGGGCCGAACGCCGCCGAAGGGTGAAGTGTCGCATTTGCAGTCCCCCGATGTTTTCATCTTCCGCGCGAAACCCGATTTGGGTCGCGTGGTTGCTGCGGGGGTTGTCGGGCGTGTGACAGTTTCGAGTCAACTCATAGGCGACAACAAGCCTGTGAGTGATGTTCGTTATTGTTCAGGAGTCGCCAGAAAGGCACATATATTCAATGGCAGTATTCATCCGTAAAACTGACGAGTGGGTCTGATAACTATCTGCATATATTTAGTATTGCCATCGATATGGCCGTTGTGACGAAAACATGCGCATGTAATAGCTATATGTGCGCATGTTTTCATCAAATAGAACGCCGTTCGCTCAGCGGCCGGGTTCAACCAGAATCTTCACATGAGCCTCGGGATCGCCCAGGGTGACGAAGGCCTGGGCCACTTCGCTCAGTCCCACCTTGCCCGTGACCACGCGGCTGACGTCGATCACGCCCTCGGACAGCTGGCGCAGGGTGGCGGCGAATTCCTCGGGGGAATAGCCGAACACGAAGGTCAGCTCGATTTCCTTGGTGATGGCGATGGCCGGCTCGATCTTGTCGGTCTCCATGCACACCCCCGCCACCACGATCTGGCTGCCGGCCGGCGCCGCCTCGATCAGGTGCTGCAGGATGCCGGGCGAGCCGACGCATTCGAACACCACCGGCTGGCCAAAGGTCTTGCCCATCATGCGCGCCATGGACTGGGCCGCCCGGGCGGTCGGCACGCCGAAGCTTTCCCAGCGCCCGTGCGGGCTTTCCTTGGCCGGGTCGATCACCACATCGGCGCCCAGCATCTCGGCCGCCGCGCGACGGCGCGGGGAATAGTCCGCCGCGATCACCGGCCCGTGGCCCTTGGCCTTCAACCCGGCGATCACCGCCAGCCCCACGGGCCCGCAGCCGATCACCAGCGACACCGAGTCCTTGTCGAGCCGGGCCTTGGCCACGGCGTGCGCGCCGACGGCGAAGGGTTCGGTCAGCGCCGCCTGATCGGTCGGCAGGCCGTTGGGCACCTCCAGGATCAGGGCCTCGGACAACAGCATGCGTTCGGCGAAGCCGCCGGGCAGGGCGTTGGAATAGCCGAGCGCCTCCATGCCGGTCTGGGTCAGGGTCACCGGCACGCTGACCACCCGGGTCCCGACCTTCAGGGTCTTGGCGCTCCCCACGCCATGGTCGAGGATCTCGGCGCAGAATTCGTGGCCGAACACCGTGTCGGCCGTCGGGTCGAAGCCGCCGCCCATGCCGCCTGCGTCGCCGCCCCCGGAGGCCCGGCGTGAGGTCTCGATCATGTGCTCCATATGGTGCAGGGCGTGCAGGTCCGAGCCGCAGATGCCACAGGCCAGGGTCTTGACCAGCACCTGGCCGGCCCCCGGCGTCAGCTCGGCGATCTCCTCGCAGATGAGTTGCTTGTTGCGGCGGATGACGGCGCGCATGCGGAGACCTCCCATTGTGTTTTCACCACTCTGAGGCCGTCCGCCCGCGATTTCCAGGCTGTCGCGACGTCAGCATTGCGCGGAACATTCGTGTTTGGTCGCAACCTTGACGGGTTTGCCGAGAGGCTTTCTATCGTCCTTCATGCAGGAATCTGCCGACAGTTCGCGGGTCATCGCTCGATATTCGGCTTCGAAGGTCGCCGCATTCGTGGGCATTTCCGCGCTCGCGATATTCTGGACCGGGCTTGAAGTCCGCGGGCACGGATGGACGATGCCGGGTGCCGACACTCACGACCTTGGTACGATCGCCGCCGCCCTTGTCGCGTTGGTTCTTTCGATCGTTTCCTCGGGCTTATTGTTCAACGCTGCGTTCGTTGCGGGGGTGGCTATCCGCCAAAGAGTTGCGGGGGTGGCTATCCGCCAAAGAGAGGGCGAATTCGTCTTCTATTGGCCCTTAGGCTGGAAGCGCGTCCTACTTCAATCGGGTCTCTCGGTCGGGGCGGACGAGACGACATTCCGGTCGAAGTTCGGATTGATTGAACGAGTATCGGGCGTGAATGCTGGAATGCAGCGCCTCATTGTCAAAGGTGCTGGCCAGAAACAGTGGAGCTTTCCCACGACGCTTCTTCGCGAGGACGCCGACGTCATCGTCAAGCGAATGTCCGAGGTTCTGGACAACCACGCCGCACCGCCGCCCTGAGCCTTGGCTTCCCTCCAAAACTTGCCCGCCGGCGTCTAATCCCCTAACCCTCGCGGCCTCGGATTCGGCAGACGCGCGACCGCGCCCATCGGGAGTTTTCATCATGACCCTCGCCTTCCTCTTTCCCGGACAGGGCAGTCAGGCTGTCGGCATGGGCGTCGATCTGGCCGAAGCCTTCGCCTCGGCCCGAGAGGTCTTTCAGGAGGTCGACGACGCGCTCGGTCAGAAGCTCTCCGCCCTGATGAAGAACGGCCCCGAGGCCGACCTGACCCTGACCGAGAACGCCCAGCCGGCCCTGATGGCCGTATCCATGGCGGTGATCCGCACCCTGGACCGGGAGTTCGGCGTCTCCATCGAGAAGGCCGGCTTCGTCGCCGGTCACAGTCTCGGCGAATACTCGGCCCTGGCCGCCGCCGGCGCCGTCAGCCTGGCCGACACCGCCCGGCTGCTCAAGCTGCGCGGCCAGGCCATGCAGCGCGCGGTGCCGGTGGGCGAGGGGGCCATGGCCTCGCTGATCGGGCCCAAGACCGACGTGGCCCTGGCCGAAGCCGCCGCCGAGGCCGGCTCCAAGGTCGGCATCTGCGTGGTGGCCAATGATAATAACGCCGGCAATGTGGTGATCTCCGGGGCCAAGGCCGCCGTCGACGCCGCCATCGAGGCGGCCAAGGCGCTGGGCGCCCGCGCCATCCCGCTGAACGTCTCGGCCCCCTTCCACTGTCCGCTGATGCAGCCCGCCGCCGACGAGATGGCCCGCGCCCTCGCCGCCGCCGCCATCATCGCCCCGCGCGCGCCGCTGGTCGCCAATGTCACCGCCCTGCCGACCCTGGATCCGGAAGAGATCCGTCGCCTGCTGGTCGAGCAGGTCACCGGCCGGGTCCGCTGGCGCGAGAGCATGCTGTGGCTGGCCGGCGAGGGCGGCGTCACCCGCTTCGCCGAGGCCGGCGCCGGCAAGGTGCTGTCCGGCATGGCCAAGCGCATCGCCCCCGACGCCGAGGCGGTCCCGCTCAACACCCCCGCCGACCTCGAAGCTTTCGCCAAGACCGTCTGAGCCAATTTCCCTCGTCCCCTCGGGGGGAGAGGGTAGGGTGAGGGGGAACGCCCTCGCCGGGCCCGCGACGGGCGCGCAAGCCCCCACATCCGTCAGCCAGGCTGACACCTTCTCCCCCAAGGGGCGAAGGGAACTCGAGAGACCTGACATGTTCGACCTCACCGGCAAGACCGCCCTCGTCACCGGGGCCACCGGCGGCATCGGCGCCGAGATCGCCCGCACCCTGCACGCCCAGGGCGCCCATGTGGTGCTGTCGGGCACCCGCGAATCCGTCCTGGCCGAGCTCGCCGCCGAGCTGGGCGCCCGGGTCTCGGTGGAGGCCGCCAACCTGGCCGATGCCGAATCAGTCGATGGCCTGGTCGCCCGGGCCGAGGCCGCCGCCGGCCAGCTGGACATCCTGGTCGCCAATGCCGGCATCACCCGCGACGGTCTCCTGATGCGGATGAAGGACGACGACTGGGAGCAGGTCATCAAGGTGAACCTGGAGAGCTATTTCCGCCTGGCCCGCTCGGCCATGCGCGGGATGATGAAGCGCCGCTTCGGCCGCATCATCGGCATCACCTCCGTGGTGGGGGTCATGGGCAATCCGGGCCAAACCAACTACGCCGCCTCCAAGGCCGGGATGATCGGCTTTTCCAAGGCCTTGGCCCAGGAAGTGGCCTCGCGCGGCATCACGGTGAACTGCGTCGCGCCGGGCTTCATCGAGAGCCCGATGACCGAGGCCCTGACCGAGGGCCAGAAGACCCAGATCATGACCACCATTCCCGCCGGCCGCCTGGGCCGGGGCGATGAGGTGGCCGCGGCCTGCGCCTATCTCGCCAGCGACGAAGCCGCCTACATGACCGGCCAGACCCTGCACGTGAACGGCGGCATGGCCATGATCTGACCGGCTGGCCTCACCGGAGCGAACATGCTACGGCGACCCCGAACCGAAGAGGCGCAGGTCTCAAACCCGAATTCCGCGAGCGGTTGACATCCTGTCGGCTGTCGCAGATGGATCAGTTGAACAACAGGGACTTATACGAATGTCCGACATCCTTGAGCGCGTGCGCAAGATCGTCATCGAACACCTGGACGCCGACCCGGAAAAGGTCACCGAAAAGGCGAGTTTCATCGACGACCTTGGCGCGGACAGCCTCGACAACGTCGAGCTGGTGATGGCCTTCGAAGAGGAATTCGACATCGAAATCCCGGACGACGCCGCCGAACACATCCAGACCGTCGGCGACGCGGTGAAGTTCATCGGAGAGCGTCTGGGCGCCTAAGGCCCGGGTTTTCGTCGAAGATTTGACCGCCGCGCCCTTCTTGTAAGGCGCGGCGGTCTGCGTTTTGGAGCCTCCGCATGCGTCGTGTCGTCGTCACCGGCATCGGTCTTCTGACGCCTCTGGGCCAGGGGCGCGAACTGAGCTGGCAGGCCATACTGGCCGGCAAGTCGGGCGCGGGCCGGATCAGCGGCTTCGATCCCGCCGAATATGCCTGTCAGGTGGCGTGCGAAATCCCGCGCGTCGACGGCCGCGGCGGCGGTGGAGCCGATATCGAGGGCTCCTTTGATCCCGACAAGACCATGGCCCCCAAGGACCAGCGTCGGGTCGACGACTTCATCCTCTACGCCATGGCGGCCGCCGACGAGGCGGTGAAGGATTCCGGCTGGGTTCCGGAAACCGACGACGACAAGGAACGCACCGGCGTCATCATCGGCTCCGGCATCGGCGGTCTTGGCACCATCGAGCGCACCAGCGTCGAGCTGCACCTCAAGGGCCCGCGCCGGATCAGCCCCTTCTTCATTCCCTCGGCCCTGATCAATCTGGCGTCTGGCCAGGTCTCGATCCGCTATGGCTTCAAGGGCCCCAACCATTCCGTCGTCACCGCCTGCGCCACCGGCGCGCACGCGGTCGGCGACGCCACGCGCCTGATCAAGTACGGCGACGCCGATGTGATGATCGCCGGCGGGGCCGAGGCGGCCATCTGCCCGGTGGGCGTCGCGGGCTTCATCGCCTGCCGCGCCATGTCGACCGGCTTCAATGACACCCCTGAAAAGGCCAGCCGTCCCTATGACAAGGACCGCGACGGCTTCGTCATGGGCGAGGGCGCCGGTGTCCTGGTGCTGGAAGAATACGAGCACGCCAAGGCCCGCGGCGCGAAGATCTATTGCGAGGTCGTGGGCTATGGACTGGCCGGCGACGCCTATCACATCACCGCTCCGGCCGATGACGGCGACGGCGGCTTCCGGGCCATGCGCGCGGCGATCAAGGACGCGGGCATCCAGGCCTCCGACATCGACTACGTCAACGCCCACGGCACTTCGACGCCCCTGGGCGACGAGATCGAACTGGGCGCGGTCACCCGGATGATGGGCAATGCGGCCAAGGGCCTGACCATGTCCTCGACCAAGTCGGCCACCGGCCACCTGCTGGGCGCGGCCGGCGCCATCGAGGCGGCTTTCACGGCGCTGGCCATCCGCGACCAGATCGCCCCGCCGACGATCAATCTCGACAATCCCTCGGTTGAGACCGATATCGATCTCGTCCCCAACAAGGCGAAACCGATGGCTATCAACCTGGCGCTCTCCAACAGCTTCGGCTTTGGCGGGACCAACGCCTCCGTGATCTTCAAGAAGGTCACGTGAGCACCCAGCGCAGGGCCGCGAAACCAAGGGGAGGCGTTTCGCCCGTGCGTCGACTGCTGACCACCATTCTGAGCGCGCTGGTGACCTTCGCCATCGTCGTCATGGCCGCCATGCTCTGGGCCGTCTGGATGTACCAGGGGGCCGGTCCGGCCGCGAAGAGCGGCGACATGACCACGGTGGAGCTGCGCCATGGCGCCAGCCTGCCGGAAATCGCCTCCTCCCTGGAGCGGGCCGGCGTGGTGCGTTCCAGCGCCATCTTCATCACCGCGGCCCAGGTCACCGGCGCCGCGCGGCGTATGAAGGCCGGCGAATATGAGTTTCCGAGCCATGCCTCGATGGCGCGGGTGCTCGACGATATCCGCAACGGCCGGATCGTCCGCCATCAGGTGACCATCCCCGAGGGCCTGACCAGCGAGATGGTCGTCGAGATCCTGGCCAAGAAGACCGATCTCAGCGGCGACGCCCCGGCCCCGGCCGAGGGCACGATCCTGCCCGAGACCTATCAGTACGAACGCGGCGAAGACCGCGCCAAGGTGCTGAAGAAGATGATGGACGCCCGCGACGAACTGCTCGGCGCCCTCTGGGCCAAGCGCCAGTCGGGCCTGCCCTTCACGACCCCCATGGAGGCCGTGACCATGGCCTCGATCGTCGAGAAGGAGACCGGCAAGGCCAGCGAGCGGCCGCGCGTCGCCGCCGTGTTCCTCAACCGCCTGCGCACCGGCATGCGCCTGCAGAGCGATCCGACCATCATCTATGGCATCACCGGCGGCCGGCCCCTGGGTCGCGGCATCCGCGCCTCGGAGCTGGCCCAGGCCACGCCCTACAACACCTATCTGATCGACGGCCTGCCGCCGACCCCGATCGCCAATCCTGGCCGCGCCGCGCTCGCCGCCGTGCTGGACCCGCCCAAGACCACCGAACTCTATTTCGTGGCTGACGGCACCGGCGGCCACGTCTTCGCCTCCACCCTGGAGGAGCACAACCGCAACGTCGCCAAGTGGCGCGGTGTCGAGCGCGAGCATGCCCAGGCCAAGGCCGAGGCGGCGCCCGAGCCCCTGGCCGGAGCCCCGGAGGTCGACGGCGCCAAGGTCAAGGCTCAGCCCTGATGGCGCTTTCCGGCATGACCGGCTTCGGCCGCGCCGAGGGCGCCCTGGGCGACTGGAGCTGGGCGGTCGAGGCCCGATCGGTCAATGGCCGCAATCTGGAAGTCCGCTTTCGTGGCCCCAATGGCTTCGACAGCCTCGAGCGCGCCGCCCGCGAAGGCGCGCAGTCCCGGTTCCAGCGGGGCCAGGTCAATGTCAGCCTGACGGCCAAGCGCGCCGAGGGCGCGGGCGCCGTGCGGATCAATCTGGATCAACTGGAACGCTATCTGGCGGCCGGCGCGCCCTATGTCGCCGAGGGCCTGGCGGCGCCGCCGCGGCTCGACGGCCTGCTGGCCCTGCGCGGGGTGGTCGAGGCCGAGGCCGGCGCCGACGATCCGGAAGTGCTGGCCGCCCTGGAAGCCGCCATGAGCGCCTCCGTCGCCCTGGCCTTCGAGGGCCTGCTGGCGGCCCGGCGGGAGGAGGGGGCCAGTCTGACCGGCATATTGGGCGGCCTGATCGACCGCGTCGAATCCCTGGTGACCGAGGCCGAGACGGTGGCCGGCGGCCAGCCCGCCATGATCAAGGAACGCTTCGCCCGTCGCATGAGCGAACTGGCTGGAGACGGCGCCCAGATCGCCGAGCGCATCGTCGTCGAGGCCGCCGCCATGGCCGTGAAAGCCGACGTTCGCGAGGAGTTGGATCGGCTGACCGGCCACGTGGCTGCAGCCCGCGCCCTGATTGTTGCGGAAGGCGCCACGGGGCGGCGCCTGGACTTCCTGACCCAGGAATTCATGCGCGAGACCAACACCATGTGCGCGAAGTCCGCCCTGCCGACCCTGACCACCACCGGTCTGGAGTTGAAGGCGGTCATCGAGCAGTTCCGCGAGCAGGTTCAGAATGTCGAGTGACGGTGATCATCCCAGGCCCTGGGAGACCCAGCGTCGGGGGCTGCTGCTGCTGGTCTCCAGCCCGGCCGGCGCCGGCAAGACCTCGCTCTCGCGCCGGCTGGTCGCCGACCACGGCGACCTGACCCTCTCGATCTCCTGCACCACCCGCGCGCCGCGCCCGGGCGAGGAGGAGGGGCGGGAGTACTATTTCCTCGACCGCGCCGGCTTCGAGGCGCGCATCGCGGCGGGCGACTTCCTGGAATGGGCCGAGGTCAACGGCAATCTCTATGGCACTCCCAAGGCGCCGGTCATGGCGGCCCTGGAAGGCGGCCATGACGTGCTGTTCGATATCGACTGGCAGGGCGCGGCCCAGATCCAGACCAACGCACCTGACGACAGCGTCAAGGTCTTCATCCTGCCGCCGTCCTGGTCGGACCTGGCCCGACGGCTGCACGCCCGGGCGCAGGATTCCGAGGAGGTGATCACCAACCGCCTGATCCTGGGGCGCGAAGAGATCACCCACTGGCACGAATACGACTATGTCATCGTCAATAAGAGCTTCGACCGCGCCTATGCGGACCTCGGCCACATCTACCGGGCCGAACGCATGAAGCCTGGCCGCAATCCCTGGCTGCCCGACTTCGTGAAGGGGCTGGGCGAGGAAGAGTAGGACACCGATGGCCTCCCGCCTGCTGCCGACCTTCGCCGTCGCTCTTTGCCTCGCCACGGCGGCGCGCGCCGAGACCCCTCAGGTCGCGCACGGCCACAAGCTGGCCCAGGACAATTGCTCCGCCTGCCATGCGATCGGTCGCCATGGCCGCAGCCGCAACCGGCTGTCTCCGCCGTTCCGGACCCTGCACGACCGCTATCCCGTCGAGGACATCCAGGAATCCCTGGTGGAGGGCATTTCCACCGGCCACCACGGCATGCCCGTGTTCCAGTTCGACGAGGCGGCCAGCAATGACCTCATCGCCTATCTGAAGACCCTCGAGGCCCCGAAGAAATAGCGTCGCCCTCTTGACCCGAGGGGGCTGAGACCCCTTCTCAGACCCAGCCATTCTCTGGGGAAGACGGAACATGCAAAAGCGTCGCGTGGGTCAATTTGAAGTGTCGGCCATTGGCCTGGGGTGCATGAGCCTGTCTCACGCCTACGGCCCGCCGCCGCCCCGCGAACAGGCTGAAAAGGTGCTGCTGGGCGCTCTGGACGCCGGCTACACCTTCTTCGACACCGCCGCCGTCTATGGCCTGGGCCACAATGAGACCCTGGTGGGCGAGGTCCTTGGCCCGCATCGCGACAAGTTCGTGCTCTGCTCCAAGGCCGGCCTCAGCCGGGGCGCCCAGCGCGAGCTGAATGGCGCGCCCGAAGTGCTCAAGGAGACCTGCGAACTCAGCCTGAAGCTGCTCAAGACCGACGTCATCGACCTCTACTATCTGCACCGCTGGGACAAGCGCGTGCCGATCGAGGACAGTGTCGGCGCCCTGGCCGACCTGGTGAAGGAAGGCAAGATCCGCAGCATCGGCCTGTCGGAAGTTTCCGCGCCGACCCTGCGCAAGGCCCATGCGGTGCATCCGATCGCCGCTTTGCAAACCGAGTATTCCCCCTGGACCCGCAATCCCGAGATCGCGGTCCTCGACGCCTGCCGCGAGCTGGGCGTCGCCTTCGTGGCCTTCAGCCCGGTGGGCCGAGGCTTCCTGGCCGGCGGCGTCAAGGATCCCGCAGCCCTGGGCGAGGGGGATTTCCGCCGCGCGATGCCGCGCTTCATGGGCGAGGCCTTCACCGCCAATCTGAAAATGTTCGAGGCCTTTGAGGCCCTGGCCCGCGAGGCCGGTTGCACGCCAGCCCAACTCTGCATGGCCTGGCTGCTGCAGAAGGACCCGATCATCGTGCCGATCCCCGGCACCACCAGCCCCGCCCATATGATCGAGAACGCCGGCGCCGCCGACATCACCCTCTCGGCCGAGGTGATGGCCAAGGTCGACGCCGTCGTGAACCCGACCACGGTCGTCGGGCCGCGCTACAGCGAGGCCATGCAGGCCTCCGTCGACACGGAACTCTAGATTTCAGGCGCCCTGGACCAGGCCCGCAAGGGCCTGGACCGGGCCGACGCCCAACTGGCCCAGGGTGGTGAGGAAGCGCTGGGTCTCGACCCAGTTGGCCAGCACGGCCGCCATCATCTCGGGCCGACGCATCGCCTCGGCCGGGACGATCAGGCCCTTGCCCTGGCGGACGCAGAAGCCGGCCTCTTCCAGCCACCCGACCTGACGACGGGCGGTCTCGTAGGGCATGTCGATCTCGCGTGACAGGGCATGGGTGGTGATCGGCCGGCGCAGAGTGTCCGGCACGATGGCGGCCAGGCCGCTGGCGCCCTTGGCATGGGCCAGGCGTTGGGGCTCATTCGCCAGCAGGTGCAGCGCGTTGGCGCGGATGATCGCCAGCAACAACAGCGCGGTCGTCAGGTTCTGCCCCACCGCCATGCGCGCCAGTTTCACGAGGGTCAGCACGTAATAGGCCGCCTCGCGGCTGGTGATCCGACGAAGATCTGGCGCGACGGGCCGCCGACGGGCCGGCGCCGACACCCCGATCGCCGACAGGCTGGTGACGAAGGTCAGGGTGAGCCGGCAGATTTCTTCCATGGCCTCGCGCGCGGCGGGGCTCCGAGAGACATCTGACGGGATGATGACGCCCCCATCGGGTTCCCGACGGCAAAAGCCGCTCGACTGGAGCTTGCCCACATGGCGGCGGGTGGTCTCGTAGGGTAGGTCCAGCTCCCGGGCGACGGCCAGCACGCTGACCGGCTGACGCTCGATATCGGAGGGATTGGCGGGGAAGGCGGCGTGCCGGAGGTTCTGCGCAGGATCGCCGAACAGCGCGCGCAGGTTGGCCTGGGAGATCGCCAGATAGACCACGGCGCTGATCACCTCGCCGTCGATCGAGCGGGTCACGACCGCGATGGTCTTCAGGAGATAGTCGATGGAGAGGGCTATCACCTGCCGGGCCTGGGGCTGGAGCGCGCCGAACTCCATATCTTCCATCGTCTTGAACGCCGGTCCCTGACGCCGCAGCCCGTGTGCAGCCAACCAACGGTATGGGGATTCGTGGACCGGAAGAGCGACTAAACTTCTACGCAGCAGGGTAGGCGGGCAGAATTACAGGCGATGATTGCAGCTGACATGAAAAACGCCCCGAAGGGCGCTGGATCTGGAAGCAACGACGCGGGCGATCCCGAAGGACCGCCCGCGAACGCCTTAGATGATCTCGTCTTACTTCTTGGCCGGAGCAGCCGGAGCCATAGCAGCGGCGGCGGCCGGAGCGGCGGCAGCGGCGGCGGCCGGAGCAGCGGCCTCAGCAGCGGCGGGAGCGGCGGCTTCAGCGGCGGCCGGAGCAGCGGCTTCGGCAGCGGCCGGCGCAGCAGCGGCGGCAGCGGCGGCGTCAGCGGCCGGAGCGGCGGCTTCTTCCTTCGGCTTGCTGCAGGCGGCGAGCGAGGCGGCGGCGGCCAGGGCGACGATCGAGGTCAGAATGGCGGACTTTTTCATGAGGTTTCTCTCCCGAATGTCCAGCTGAGGAGCCCGACGCCACCACGGAGTCGGAATCACGCGAAGGACTGCCAAGGAGCCTAGGCCCCGGATTCAAGCGGATCAAGCTTTCGTGAGCGTTGATCGCCGCCTGTGCGGGCGCCGGGCGCCCGCCTCCTAGGCGAAGTGCGCCGGGGACGTCATATTGGCCTGGTGTCGGCCCCAGGTCCTTCGTCGAGGAAAACCCACCCATGCCGCTGATTCGCACGGTCGCCCTCATCCCGGCCCTGCCCGAAAAGGTCTGGGATGTGCTGGCCGATTTCTCGCGATACGCCGAGTGGAACCCGCTCAATCTTGAGGCCCATGGCGAGGCCAGGCTGGGCGCCAGACTCCCCATGGTGTTCAGCAATCTGGCCCGGCCCACCGGCGTGGTCCGCCAGACCGTCACCCTGGTCGCCTGCGAGCGCGGGCGCAGCCTGGCCTGGGCCGGTCGCATCCCGCTGCTGTTCAACGGTCGGCACCACTTCGAGCTTGAGCCCGAGGGGGAGGGGACGCGCCTGCGCCATGGCGAGGACCTGCATGGCCTGATCCCCGCGACCTTCTCCGCAGCCCAGATCTCCCGAGATTTCGTCCCAGCCTATGAGGCGGTCAACCGGGCGCTGGCCGAGCGGGTCGCGGCCCTTTAGTCAGGCGCCATCTGGCGGCTTGGCCGTCGCGGGGCGCGTTCATGATCACCGATCCGATCTTCTATGCGCTGGCCATCCCGGCGGTCATCATCCTGGGCCTGGCCAAGGGTGGCTTCGCCGGCGTGGGCGTGATCGCCGTACCGCTGATGGCGCTCGCCGTGTCCCCGGTCGTGGCGGCTTCCGTCACCCTGCCGATCCTCATCGTCCAGGACGTGGTCAGCGTCTGGGCCTTCCGCCGCACCTGGGACCGCAAGATCCTGATCCTGATGCTGCCCAGCGCCGCGGTCGGCATCTTCGCCGGCTATGCGTTGGCCGCCTTCGTCAAGCCGGGCGCGGTAGAGCTGGCGATAGGCGCCATCTCCCTGGTCTTCGCGATCCAGCGCCTGTGGGTCGAGCGCGGCGGGGCGGTCCTGGCTGAGCCACGCCCCGAGGGCCTGCCCTGGCGCGGGGTCCTGGCCGGGGTCGCGGCGGGCTTCACCAGCCAGATCAGCCATGCCGGCGGCCCGCCCTTCCAGATGTACGTCCTGCCCAAGCGCCTGGCCCGGGATACGTTCATCGGCACCAGCGCCCTGTTCTTCGCCGCCGTGAACTGGATGAAGGTCCCGGCCTATCTGGCGCTCGGCCAGTTCACGCGGGGCAGCCTGGCGACCTCGGCGGTGCTGCTGCCGGTGGCGATCGGCTCGACCTGGGCCGGGGTCTGGCTGGTCCGCCGCGTCCCGTCCGAGCGGTTCTATCAGGTGATCTATGTCCTGCTGATCCTGGTTGGCGGCAAGCTGGCCTGGGACGGCGCGGCCAGCCTGCTGCGCTAGTCGCCAACTCGATCTAGCTAAAAGTCCCGTGTCGTCCCTGTCCCTGGGCGAAGCGGCTGGCGCCGGCCAGGGCGTCGCCAGTGGCCAGGGTGGCGCGGCCGAGATCACCCTCCAGCCGGGTCGCGGCCTCCCAGTCCAGCGACCACTGTGCGATCGCCGAGGCGCGGTCGTTGCGCAGGCAGGTCTGGGGAAAGCCCGACAACTGCTCGGCCAGCGCCAGGGCTGCGTCCAGCGCCTGGCCCTTGGGCGCGAGACGGTTGGCGAGCCCGATCTCCAGGGCCTCAGCCGCCTCCACCGGCCGGCCGGTGAGGATCAGGTCCATGGCCCGGGAATGGCCGATCAGCCGGGGCAGGCGCACCGTACCCAGATCGATCAGCGGCACTCCGAACCGGCGGCAGAACACCCCGAACACCGCGCCCTCCGCCGCCACGCGCAGGTCGCACCAGGCGGCCACCTCAAGCCCGCCGGCCACCGCGTGGCCCTCTACGGCGGCGATCACCGGTTTGGAAAGCGCCAGCCGGGTGCAGCCCATCGGCCCGAGATCGCCCTGGCGCTCCAGTCGGTTGCCGCGGCCTTCGCTGACCGCATGCAGGTCGGCGCCGGCGCAGAAGGTCCCGCCACGTCCCTGCAACACCGCCACGTCCAGGTCGCCATCGGCGTCGAAGGCCTTGAAGGCGTCGTACAGCGCCTGGGCGGTGGGGGCGTCGACGGCGTTGCGCCGTTCCGGCCGCTCGATGGTGATGACGGCCGTTCGGCCCTGGACATCCACGCTGACCGTCTGCATCTCAACCTCCCTGATTTGTCCGCCAGCATAGCCCCGTCGCGCGCGCCTGTTACAGTCGGGCCTTCGCCCCGCCGCAATCAGCCGCCAGGGTCAAGGCTAAGCATGAGGCCGACCATGACCCGCTTCCTTCTCCTCGCCGCGCTCGCCACGGCCGCCGGACTGGCCCCGGCCGCCTGGGCGGATGAGGCGATCACCACGGCTCGGGCCGCGCCGACGGTCCCGGCGACGGTCCAGAGCGCGCCTGCGTCTCCCACGCCTGCCGCCGCCGACACCGCCACCCAGATCGACAGCTGGATCAAGAAGGCCCCGCCGATCGATCTCGATGAGGGCGGCCCGGCCGGGGTCACCACCTCCCAGACGCCCCGCAAGGTCCATGGCGAGGTCGGCGTCTCCGTGGGCTCCGGCGGCTATCGCAGCGCCTACGCGATCTCTGTCCTGCCGATCGGCGAGACCGGAACCCTGACCCTGGCGGTCAGCGAGGCCAAGGGCGGCCGACGCGGCGGGTTCGGCTATGGCGGCTATGGCGGCCCAGGATTTGGCGGGCGCTTCGGCGGCGGCTATGGCGGAGATCACAGCAGTTTCGCCCTGGGCCTGGCGCTCGGTCAGCCGGCGGCGGACACCCGCTGTCTCGAACTGCCGCCGGGTCCGGTGGCCTTCGAGGATCACGCCGGACCAGATCTCTATCGCGCCGAATGCCGCGCTCGCGCCAGGGTCAACGGCCAGGCGAACTAGTCGCCGCGCCGGGCGATCAAGGCGCTGGCCAGGGCCAGGAACCCCTCGACCCCGATGGTCTCAGCCCGCACGTCGGGGGCCAGGCCGGCCACCACGCACAGGGCTTCCCCGCCCAGCACCTTCAGGCTGGAGCGCAGCATCTTGCGGCGCTGTCCAAAGGCGGCCTGAGTCACGGTCTGCAGGGCGGTCAGCAGCGCCGGGGCCGGACGATCGGCGCGCGGCTTCAGTCGCACCACGGCCGAGTCGACCTTGGGCGGCGGGGTGAAGGCCCGGGCCGGGGCGTCCATCACCAGCCGGACCTCCGCGCAGGCCTGGGCGATCACCGCCAGCCGGCCATAGGCGTCCGATCCCGGCGGCGCCACGATCCGCTCGGCGACCTCCTTCTGGAACATCAGGGTCATGCTGGTGGGGGTGAAGGCGCCCGTCAGCCACTTGATCAGCAGGGGCGTGCCGACATTGTAGGGCAGGTTGGAGACGATCGCCGCCGGTCCGCCCTGGGCCAGGATGGTCTCATCCACGGTGAGGGCGTCGGCGATCACCAGGCTGAGCCGTCCGTCTGCTGCGGCCGCGAGCTCGTTCAGCAAGGGTTCGAAGCGCGGATCCATCTCCACCGCCGTGACCACGGCGCCGGTCTCCAGCAGGGCCCGGGTCAGGCCGCCAGGTCCGGGGCCCACCTCGATCACCCGGTCGCCAGGCCCCACCTCGGCCAGGCGCGCAATCTTGCGCGTGATGTTGAGGTCGAGCAGGAAGTGCTGGCCAAAGCTCTTCTTGGCGAACAGGTCGTGGGCCGCCAGAGTGTCGCGCAGCGGTGGCAGATCCTCGAGCCCGCTCATGCGGCCCGACGGTTGACGATATCCTCGGCCATCAGCAGGGCCGCGATCAGGCTGTCCGCGCGCGCCAGGCCACGGCCGGCGATGTCGAAGGCCGTGCCGTGATCGGGCGAGGTGCGCACGATCGGCAGGCCCAGGGTCACATTAACACCGCCCCACATATCCAGCATTTTCACAGGGATAAGCGCCTGATCGTGATACATGCAGACCGCCGCGTCATAGCGTTCGCGCATTTCGGCGGGGAACAGGCTGTCGGCCGGATGGGGCCCCGTGGCGTTGACGCCAAGGTCGCGCAGAGCGCGGATCGCCGGTTCGATGATGTCGCCATCCTCGCGTCCCAGGCCGCCGCCTTCGCCCGCATGCGGGTTCAGTCCGGCCACGGCGATCCGCGGCGCGGCGATGCCGAAGTCCCGTCGCAGGGCCTGGGCGGTCACCAGTCCGGCATTGACGATCAGTTCCACCGACAACAACCCGGGGACCCTCGACAGCGGCTCATGGACGGTCACCAGGGTGGTGCGAAGGCCGGGCGCGGCCAGCATCATGATTGGCCCGCGCGCGCCGTCGTAGCGCGCCGCCTGGGTCAATTCCCCGAGGAATTCCGTATGACCCGGAAACTTGAATCCCGCCTCATAGAGCGGCGCCTTGGAAATGGGGGCGGTCACCAGGCCGGAGACCGCGCCGGAGAGCGCCAGGCCCACGGCGGTCTCGATCCACTGGATCACCGAGGGCGCCGCACTGGCGCTGGGCTGGCCGGCGATCACCGGAGTCTTCAGCGGCATGTCGAGCACGGGCACGGCGTCTGGAAACACCCGGGCCGCGTCGTCCGGGCCCGTGATGCGCTGGATGACGCCGCCGCCGGCCGCCGAGGCCGAGGCCAGGGACTGGTAGTCTCCCACCACCAGGAAACGCGGCCCGTCCTCGCGCAGACGCGCCCAGGCCTTGACGATGATCTCTGGCCCGATCCCCGCGGGATCGCCGAGGGTCAGGGCAAGGGGTCCGCTTTTCACCGTTCCTCTAGGCTCGAGCGAATCCCTCGAGCTGGCGCTGCTCAATTGCGAAGAATTGGAGGGCACAAGAACCAAAAACCTGATCCGAAGCTGGGATCAGCGCGTCTCAACGGTCGCGGAGTTCCTGAGGTCACGCATGTAACGCCGCGCGATCATGCTCAGTTGCTGTCCGTAGAGCCGATTTTCAATCTGATCATGGCTCATGGCTTCCTGGCCACCTGACCTTTTGCCGCAGACGGCCAACAGGTGCAGGCCCGCAGCCGTGCGGATCGGCTGAGAGACCTGGCCCGGTTGCAGGTTCTGGGCGGCGTCACGGAACGACGGCGCCAGGTCCTTGATCTCGGCCTCGCCCAGATCGCCAGCCACCACGCCAGGCGTCTTGGCGGCCTGGGCTTCCAGGTCGCCGCACCCGGTGACCTTGGCGCGCAGGGCCATCAGCTTGGCGCTGGCGGCGTCGATCTGATCCTGCGGGGCGTTCTCGGCCAGGGCGACAGCGGCCTGCTTCAGATTGACCACCGTGGCGTCGGAGCCCGAGCGCTTGTCGCGCAGATAGATGATGTAGACCCCGTCGCGCACCGGAATCGGCTTGGACAGCTGGCCCGGACGCATCTCCGCGACGGCCGCCTCGACCTCGGGCGCGATTTCCCCGCTGGAGATCCAGCCCACATCGCCGCCGCTGGCGGCGGTGGCCGAGGCGGAGAACTGCCGGGCCACGGCGGAGAAGGGCGCGCCCTGCTGCATCTGGGTGACCAGCTGATTGGCGCCGTTCACCGCGACCTCCATGCCGCCGACCCGGTTGGCGTCGAGGAACACTTCAGAGATCTGATATTGCGGCTTGGCGGCGGCCGAGGAGATGCGCTCCTGCATGGCCTTGATCTGGTCCTCGCCGATCCGCAGGCGCGAGCCGTAGCGACCGCGGATCCAGCGCGACCAGCTGGTCTGGGCCCTGATCTGGGCGCGCAGGGTGTCGATGCCGATCCCCTGGGCCGCGAGCTGGGCCTTGAATTGTTCGAAGCCGAGATTGTTTTCCTTGCCCATGGCCGCGATCTCTTCGTCGACCTCCTGATCGTCGGCGATCAGGCTCATCTTCTGTTCCTTCTCGACGCGGTGCAGCTCGTGCATCTGCAGGCGCTCGTCGACGAGGCCGACCAGGGCCTCCCGCTGGAACTGGGGCAGGTTCTGTTCGGTCGGCTGGACGCCGGAGGTGGCGATGACCAGGCGCATCCTCTGGGCCAGGTCATAGGTCGAGATGATCTCGTCATTGACCACGGCCGCCACGGATTCCGACATGCCGGAACGCACCGGCGGGGCGGCGTCAGCGGGCGCCTCGCTGGCGGCGGGATCGGTCGGGGTCTGGGCCTGGGCGAGGTAGGGGGCGCTGGCGAGGGCCAGGGCGGCCACGAGAACAGCGCCGCGCGCCGGAAGGCCCGTGACTTTACGCGCGCGCATCATGGGGTGGTGCATTCCTTGGATCGACGTCTGGCGGTCGGAACTCGCGTCCCGGCCGGTGATTTTAGTTGGCATACATCGGTCCGCCCAATGTGGCGAGGGTGAGGCGCACGGCGATGGATTCAGAAGGACCCAGCCGCCCGACCACTGTGTCCTCGCGCCGATAGATCACGTCGATGCGGGTGCATTCGTCGCGATAGACCACCCCGACATCGCGGATGACCCAGGCGTCCTGCACCAGATCGCGGTTGCCATAGGCGGTCACGCCCCAGTGCTTGGACAGATAGAGCTCACCGCCGACATCGAAGTTCTCAACCTTGGAGCCGTTGGCGTCGGCGACGTTGCGCAGATAGCGGAAATAGCCGGTGGCGCGCTTGGTGGAGAAGTTGGCGCCCGCCTCGGCCCGCTGCAGCGACAGGTCGTCGGCGTCCAGCCGGGCGCGGGTGAAGAACGAAATCCCCTTCATCGGCTGGGCGTCCGCCGCCACGATCCAGTCGGAGGATTTGCCCCTAAGTCCGCTTGTCGATGAGAAAACATCGTCGAGGCTGTCGCGGAAGCTGCGGCCCAGCAGGAAGCTGGCGCGCCGCCCATCATCCCAGAACACCGAGGCCCGCCCGGCCACGTTCATCCGCGCCCCGTCCTCATAGAGATCGTAGCCTGGGAACTTGTTGGTCCGGAACAGATTGGTTTCGTCGAACTCGAAGGCGAGGGAATCCTCGTCCAGATAGACCGGAGCGCCCGTGGAGCTGCGGCTGACGACGATCTGGGTCGCCTTGGGTGAAATCGCCAATTGAACAACAGGTTCAATGACTACGGTCGATGTCTTGAACCGACGCATGAAGGGCCAGGTGATGTCGGCGCCGGCCACGGCCAGGGCGCGTCCCTGGGTCTTGGAGGCGCTGGGCATGCCGCTCATGTCGCCGAGGCTGTAGCCGTCGGCGCGCAGATCGGCGAAGGGCGAGATCCGGATGCCGCTGGCCAGGGTGTAGGTGGAGCGCCAGTCCGCCTCGCCGGTCACCCGGCGGCTGTCGAGGCCGGGCAGGGCCGCGTTGCTCGGCGACTGGTCCCGAGTGAGGGCCACGGCGGAGCCCAGCAGGCGCAGCCGGCCGTTCAGCAGATTGATATTGGGCTCCCAGCGCGCCTCGATCAGCGGACCGACCAGGGGGAAGGTCCGGTCATTGTCCCCTGGGCGCAGGCCCTGGATGGAGAAGGCGCCGGCCGAGAACCACGACTTGTCGTCCTGGCGTGTCGCGTAGACCTGGGAGATCAGCCGGCGGTCATCGGCCACATAGGGGCCGCGCGCCACATAGACGCCGCCGACCTCATACTTGTCGAAGACCCGGTCGTCCGAGGCGCGTTCAGCCGTGAAGCCCCAGCGCCATTTGTCGTTCAGGGCGAAGGCGCCCGACGCCAGCAGATAGCTGCGCGAGGTGTCGTCGCCGAAGGCGTGGCCCTTGCCGTCATAGTCGAAGTCGTGGGTGTAGCCGAACCGCGCATCCAGGGCCCCGGAATAGAACCGCTTGCGATAATGCGCATTGATGAACGGGTTAACTTTCGTGTTGATCTGGGGACTTATGGTCAGATCCGAAGAATCCGACAGCACCTGCAGATAGGGCTGCTCATAGGACAGGCCCCGACGGTTCGAGGCCCCGAAGCGCGGCTCCAGGAAGCCCGACTTGCGCACCGCCTGCGGGTCGGCGTGCCAGAACACCGGCAGATACAGCACCGGGGCCCCGAAGATCTGGATCACCGCGTTGCGGTAATAGACCAGCTGATGCTCGTGGTCCTGCACCACCTTGTCGGCGCGGATCGACCAGGTCGGGGTCTTGGGCGAGCCGTCCTTGGCGCAGATGTCGCAGGGCGTGTAGATCGCCCGGTTCAGCTCATTGACCTGGCCGTTGCGGCGCACGGCGCTGGCCCCGGCCATCTTGATATTTCCAGGCATGCGGGCCGAGAAGCCTTCGGCCGCCCCGGCCTTCATGGCGTCGTCGAGCACGATCTGGTCGGCGAATTCGACGCTGCCGTCCGGATTGATGATCTGCACATGGCCCTTGGCGGTCATCACGCCCCGGCCCTCGTCATAGACCAGCTCGTCGGCGCGCAAGGTGCGCGCCTCGTAGCGCACCTCGACCTCGCCCTTGGCCGTGGTCATCTTGGTCTTGTCATTGCGGATGACGAGGTCGGCTTCGAGATAGAGTTCGCCATCCTTGAGGCCGTCCACGGACACGGCCCCGGCCGGCGCAGCCGCCGGCTTGGCGTGCGTCGTCTGGCCGGATGTCGCCTGCGCCTGGGCCGCACCGGTCCATGACAGGACCAGCAGGGCGACGCCCGCGAGCAGGCCGCGCTTGGCTGAGGCTGTTCGCCTGCCTGAACTCATGGACGTGACGGATCCTTTTCGAGGCCGATGTTGCGGATGGATAGCGAGGTGCGCCAGCGATTCAACCGTCTTCGGTGTAGCAGAGCAGCGTCAGCCCCGACAGCAGCGCGACGAGGGGCGGGGCCCAGGCCGCGGCGAACAGCGGAATGATGTCTGCTCCGGCCAGGGCGCCGGAGAATTCGTTGAAGAAGAAGAAGATGAATCCGATCGCCACCCCGGCGCCAACCAGGCCTCCAAGCCCGCCAAGTCGCACCAGACGCAGGGAAAACGCCGCTGCGAGGATCGACATGGCCGAGAACAGCAGCGGCGTGGCCAACAGCTGCTGGAACCTCAACTTGTAACGATTGGCCGAGAACCCGGCCTGCTCGGTGATCCGGATCGCGGTCGGCAGGCGCCAGAACGCCACAGCCTCGGCGGACGAGAATCGCTCGGCGGCAGACTCCGAATCCAGGCTGGAGCGGATCGAGAGCGAATCAGATCGCACCGAACTTTCCCCCGCCGTCGCCTCCTGGACGTCCGTCAGCCGCCAGAAGCCGGGCAGCAACCGCGCCTCCGCAGCCTCCAGCCGGCGCTTGAACTGCGGCACGCCGTCCTTGCTCTTCTGATAGACGAACAGCGACACGCCCCGCAGCCGGACGGTGCCGTCGATGGTGTCGCGGACCTTGGCGTGGATGACGATCTGGTTGCGATCGTCGCCCTGGCGCAGCCAGACGTCCTTGGGCGTGTCGGTCAGATAGTTCTCCATCAGCCGGGCGCGCTCGCTCTCGAATTGAGCGCTCAGCGAGGAGGCGACCGGATTGAGCAAGGTCACCGAGGTCAGGCCGACCAGGAAGGCGGCGACCGCCGAGGGCAGGATGAAGCGCCAGGCCGAGACGCCGGCGGCGCGCATGGCCACCAGTTCGCTGCGGCGGTTCAGCCCGACATAGGCGCTGATCCCCCCGAACAGGAACACGAAGGGCAACAGGAGCAGGATCAGGGCCGGCGCCTTCAGCAGGGTCAGGCCGAACAGCTGGGCGACGGTCACGTCGGCGCGCACGCCCACTGAGCGCGACAGGTCCACGAACTGGATCAGCAGGATCACCGCCGACAGCACCGCCAGGGCCGCAGCCACGCCGATGAAGTTGCGCGACAGCACATAGCGGTCCAGGCGGCTGACCCAGGTCATGCGGCGCCCGCAGGGGCCAGCGGCGTCGGCGCGGCGCGGCGGGGACGCATCACCCGCGCCGCCTGCGGCCGGAAGATGCCGTGCAGCGCCCAGCCCGTCGCCAGGATCGGCACGGCGTACTGCAACAGATTGATCCAGACCGCGTCCTCGCTGGCCGCCTGGATCACGAAGCCCAGGATCCGCACCGCCGCCGCCACGGCCCCGATCCCGGCGATCCGCCGGCCATAGCCCAGGCGCGAGAAGCCGCCGCCGATGATCGCCCACAGGGCGAAGGCCATGAAGGTGATGTTGTAGAGCGGGGTCGACAGCCGCGAGTGGCCCTCGGCCAGCAGCTTGCGATAGTTCTTCTGCTCCCAGTCCTGGGTCATGTCCGGGAACAGCAGCTCATGCAGATAGCGGTCGGACGGCTTGTAGTGGACCAGCTCTTCCCCGGTCAGGAACTGCGACAGGTCGAACACATAGTCGTCGAAGGACAGGAAGTTCAGCACCCCGGTCTTGCTGAACTCCTGGTTGGAGCCGCGATGCATCAGCAGCACCGGCTTGCCGCCGCGCTTGGCCATGCGGCCCTCGTCGGCGATGTAGGTGGTGGCCCCGCCGTCGCTCTTGGCCTGGTGGATGAACAGGTTGTGGATCAGTCCGCCGGTGTCGATGGTCTGGGCGTAGACGGTCAGATTCGGAGCCGGCTCGGTGAACTCGCCCTCGCGCACCAGGGTGGCGGCCAGGTCGGTGCGGACCTCAAACAGGATCTCGCGGCTGGCCCGGGCCGCAGCCGGCTGGACCCACAGGTTCAGCACCAGGGCGACAACCGTCACCCCAGCCGCCAGCCACATGGCCGGCGCGATCACCCGCCAGCGGCTCATGCCGCCGGCGAAACAGACCACGATCTCCTGGTCCACATGCAGCCGGTTCAGGGCCACCAGGGCGGCGACCAGCAGGGCGATGGGCAGGATCATATTGATCAGCTGCGGCATGGCCAGCAGCGTCACTTCCAGGAACACGAAGGCGCTCTGGCGCTGGCTGACGATGATGTCCAGCTGCGACAGACTGGTGGACAGCAGGGCGACAGCGGCCAGGGCGATCGTGGCGAGCACGGTCGGGCCGAGAAGCTGTCGCAGCAGGTAGCGGTCGATCAGGCGCATGCTGAAGAAAATAGGGATCTCGCCGAGAATTTGGCGCGCCCGGAAGGCGAACCTGCTCTAAACCATGCGTCGCCGCGCCGCACAACCGCCGCAACGGGTGTGTTGGGTGCGACCTATGTGGGGCGCGGGTCGCGCCAGGTCCAGGATTTTGAGAGATTGTGATGGAGATCGAGTTCGTCGTGGCCGACGCGCCGCTTCCTGAAAAGGCGGTTCTGGCTATCGTGGTGTTCGAGGGCGAGGCCGCCAAGGCCGAGGGCGGCGCCTATGCCGCCGCCATCGCCGCCTCCCGCTTCACCGGCGCCAAGGGGCAGACCCTGGACCTGCTGGCCCCGGCTGGCGGTCCCGGCCGCGTGCTGCTGGTCGGCGCCGGCAAGGCCGAGGCCTTCGACGAGATGGCCGCCGAGAACGCCGCCGCCGGCGCCTATGGCGCGGTCAAGGCCACGGGGTTCACCGCCCTGCGTGTCAAGCTGCCGGCCGCCTCCGCTGAGCTCAGCGCCCGCGCGGGTTTGGGCGTCCGGCTTGCCGCCTATCGGTTCGACAAGTATCGCACCAAGGAGCCGGCCGAGAAGAAGCCCAGCCTGACCGCCGCCCAGATCACCGCCGAGACGCCCGAGGCGGCGCTGGCCGCCTTTGCGCCGCTCGCAGCTCTGGCCGACGCCGTCAGCTTCTCCCGCGACCTGGTCTCCGAGCCGCCGAACGTGCTCTATCCCGTCGAGTTCGCCCGCCGGGTGAAGGAGCTTGAGCGCCTGGGTCTCGAGGTCGAGATCCTCGGCGAGCCGGAGATGTTCAAGCTCGGCATGGGTTCGCTGCTGGGCGTAGGCCAGGGCTCGATACGCGAAAGCCAACTGGCGGTGATCCGCTGGAACGGCGCCAAGGACAAGGACGCCCAGCCTATCGCCTTCGTCGGCAAGGGCGTGTGCTTCGACACCGGCGGCATCAGCATCAAGCCCGCCGACGGCATGGAGTACATGAAGACCGACATGGGCGGCGCGGCCGCCGTGGCCGGGCTGATGCATGTGCTCGCGGCCCGCAAGGCCAAGGTCAACGCGGTCGGCATCCTCGGCATCGTCGAGAACATGCCCGACGGCAACGCCCAGCGTCCGGGCGACGTGGTCACCTCCATGTCCGGCCAGACCATTGAGATCATCAACACCGACGCCGAGGGCCGCCTCGTGCTCGCCGACGCCATCTGGTACTGCCAGGAACGTTTCAAGCCGAAGTTCATGGTCGATCTGGCCACCCTGACGGGCGCGATCATCATTGCGCTCGGCGACGACATCGGCGGGCTGTTCTCGAACAATGACGAGTTGTCGGACAATCTGCTGGCCTCGGCCAAGACCGAGAACGAGCCTTTGTGGCGCATGCCCATGCCCGCCCAGTACGACAAGAACATCGACAGCGTGATCGCCGATGTGAAGAACACCGGCGGCCGGGCCGGCGGTTCAATCACCGCGGCCATGTTCATTCAGCGTTTCGTCAACGGCGTGCCGTGGGCGCACCTCGACATCGCTGGCGCCGCCTGGAAAAAACCGTCTACCGTGCCGACGATTCCCGACGGCGCCACGGGATTCGGCGTCCGACTGCTCAACCGGATGGTGGCGGAGCACTACGAAGAATAGGGGCGAGATGCGTCTGATCCTCCTGCACAGCCCGTTGATCGGCGCCTCCGCCTGGCTGGCGGTCGCGGCCGAGGCGGTGGAGCGCGGCTTCGACATCCAGTTGCCGGCCATTCCAGACCTCAGCCTGATCCCGCAACCCTATTACCCGGTCATCGGCAAGGGCGTGGCCCGACAGATCGAGGGCAAGGGGCCCGCCGCCCTGGTGGTGCATTCCTCGGCCGGCGGCCTGGTCCCCTCCATCGTCGCGGCCAGCGAAGGCGTGATCGAACAGGTGGTCTATGCCGACGCCATCCTGCCGCATCCGGGCCGCAGCTGGTTCGAGACCACGGGCGATGACTTCGCCACCGCCCTGCGCGCCACCGTGGTCGACGGCCTGGTCCCGCGCTGGGAGGAGTGGTTTCCGGCCGGCGCCATCGCCGGGATGATCGACGACGACACCGCCCGCGCCGTGTTCCAGGACGAGCTCAAGCCCACCCCCGTCGCCTATCTGGAGGAGGTCGCCCCTGACCTCGACCTGCCAGACGATGTCGCCTGGAGTTATCTGCGCCTGTCGCGGGCCTATGAGAACGAGGCGGCCCACGCCCGGTCGCTCGGCCGCCCGACCCTGCGCGAGGACCTGCATCACCTGGCCATGTTCACCCATCCCGAGGAGGTGATGAGCGCCATCGCCAATCTGGTTCGCGGATGAGCGTCGCCGCCCAGGATGGCGCGCGCGCGCCCTGCGAGGTCTGGTTCTACCACCTGGAACGCACCAGCCTCGACCAGGCCCTGCCGGAGCTCCTGGAAAAGACCCTGGCCCGAGGGTGGCGCGCTGTTGTTCGCGCCACGGGCCGCGACCGCATCGAGCACCTCGACGGCTGGCTCTGGGCCTATCGCGACGACAGCTTCCTGCCCCATGCCCCGGCCGATGAGCCGGGCGCGGCCCGCCAGCCGATCCTGATCACCGCGAACGATGACAATCCCAACGCCGCCGACGCCCTGTTCCTGGTCGATGGCGCCGAGCCTGGCGACGTGAGCGCCTATACCCGCTGCGTGGTGCTGTTCGACGGCGGCGACGAGGCGGCGCTCTCCACCGCCCGCCGGCAGTGGAGCGTCTTCCGCAAGACCGGCCTGCCGGTCAGCTATTGGAAGCAGCAGGGCAGGGGCTGGGAAAAACAGGCATGATCTTATCCGCACCCCTTCGCCGCGCGCTCCTGGCCGGCCTGACCCTGATCCTGGCGGCCTGCGCCAGCGACAGCCCGCCGCCTGCGCCGCCGCCTCAGCCGGCCCTGCAACCCGCGCCGGCGCCGCCGCCCAAGCCGGTGGACATGTGCGGCGCCATCGACGCCCAGAAGCTGGTCGGCCGCCCGCGCACCGAGATCCCGGTCCCGGTCCTGCCATCCCTGCAACGCGTCGCCTGCACCACCTGCCCGGTGACCATGGACTTCAATCCAAGGCGCCTGAATTTCTTCTATGACGCCGAGACCGGCCTCATCAAAGAGGTCCGCTGCGGCTAGAAATTGGACGAGGACGACCGGCGGACGGGGCGGATCAAGCAACCTCGCCGCCCTCAGGAGGAACCGCCGATGCAGACCCTCGACCTCTGGCCCGATGGCCCACCCGATCCGCTCGCCGATGTTGGTGTTGAGATCAGCTTCCGCCAGCCCTCTGGCCCCGGCCCGGTCACAGAGTGGCTGCGCAATGTCAGCCGCGCCACCCTGACGGTGTTCGCCGCCGATCCGGCCCGCGCCAACGGAGCCGCCGTCATCATCGCCCCCGGCGGCGGCTGGCGGGTGTTGGCCTGGGAGCATGAGGGCCTGGACATGGCCCGCTGGTTCGCGGCCCGGGGCGTGACCGCCTTCCTGCTCAAATACCGGGTCATGGGCACGCCCCAGGACCCTGAGGCCTTCGACGACCGCAACAAGCTCAGCCAGTCGCGTGAGGCCGAACTCGCCAAGATCACCGGCAAGACGGCGCCCCGCGCCATGTCCGACCTGCTCTCGGACGACCGCTACCTCGCCGCCCGCGCCGCCGCCGCCACCGACGGTCGCCGCGCCCTGGCCCTGGTCCGGGACCAGGCGGACGCGTTCGGGATCGACCCTGCCCGGGTCGGACTGGCCGGCTTCTCGGCGGGCGCCTTCCTGGCTGTCGACGTGACCCTCAACCCCGACGGACCACCCCCGGCCTTCCTGGTGGCCATCTATGGCGGCGAGACCCAAGGCGCCACCGTGCCCGCCGACGCCCCGCCGCTGTTCGCCTGCATCGCGCAGGACGACCGCATGCTGTTCCGGGTGGTGGAGGGTCTCTATGCCGACTGGTCCGACGCCGATCGCCCGGCCGAGTTCCACGTCTTCCAGAAGGGCCGCCACGGCTTTGGCATGGTCGCCCAGAACCGCCCCGTCGACCGCTGGGCGGAATTGCTGGACGCCTGGCTCGTGGACCTGAAGCTGATCTAGTGCTGGCGGTTGGCCTGGGTGAGGGCGGCCACCGCCGCCTCCAGGGCCGCCAGGTCATAGGGCTTCCTCAACATCGGGAAGTCGGAGAGATATTGCAGCCGGTCGCTATAGCCCGTGGTCAGCAGGATCGACATGTTGGGATAGCGCTCGCGCACCCGCTTACCCAAGGCCACGCCGCTCAGGCCGCCCGGCATCATGATGTCACAGAACAGCAGGTCGAAATCCTCGGTCTGGGCCAGGCGATCCAAGGCCTGCTGGGCGCTGTGCGCCACCTCGGCGTCGCAGCCCAGGGCCCCGAGCAGTTCGTGGGCCAGGCCCGCCACCACGGGATCATCATCGACGACCAGCACATGCGGCCCCGCGCGCGGCCGGACCATCGGCTGAGGCCTCTCACCGCCCTGAGACGCCGCCTCGGCCGAAGCCGGCGTCGGCGGCGCGACATTGGCCTCCGCGCCCTCGCGCCCGGCCTGGAGCGGATCGCGCCCCAGGGCCTTGAGCGCTGCGTTCAGATCTTCCGCCCGCTGGGCGACCGCGATGATCTGGTCGAACAGCAGGGTCAGCCGCTCCGGCGCCTCCAGGCTGCGCAGCCCTAGCTCCGCGCCCGCCAGGATCGCCGTGAACAGGTTGTTGTAGTCATGGGCCAGCATGGCGGTCCGCTCGCGCAGCGCATGGGCCTGCTGGGCCAGGAACTGCTGCTCGCGGGTGGCCCTTTGCCGGGTCTCCGCCTCGCGTCGAGCGCCGATGTCGCGGGTCAGTTTGACGAAGCCGATCCTTTGCCCGGCCCCGTCCAGCACCACGTCGAGGGTCATACTGGCCCAGAACCGCGAACCGTCCTTGCGCACCCGCCAGCCCTCGGCCTCATAATGGCCCTCCCGGCGCGCGATCCGCAGCGCCTCGGCCGGCAGGCCGGTCTTGCGATCCTCGGGCGTATAGAACCGGCCGAAGTGCTCGCCCAGGATCTCGGCCTCGGCATATTGCTTGATCCGCTCGGCGCCAGCGTTCCAGCTGATCACCACCCCGGCTTCGTCCAGCATGCAGATGGCGTGATCGGCGACCGAACGCACCAACCGCTCGAAGCCTGGAGTGTCCAGCCGCCGCCAGGGTTGTGGAGCGTCATCCATGGGCAAGGGTCAGCCGGGCGCGCCGCTCGGGTCGAGCCATGCAATGAGGGGGGTACGCCACGCGATCACCTCCCGAGTGGTCCGGAGCGGCGCGCCTTGCAGGGCGCTCACGGCCCAGAGAATCAGTCTGACGATTGACTATAGGTCCACCGCCGGAAGTTGGCCCTGCGTCATTTACGCGCCCAGGTTAAGTTGCACGGGCTGCGGCGGACCCGTTCAGCGGGCGCTGTGATCGGTGGGATGGCGTGCTCGAATCCCTGATCCCCCGCAAAGATCGGGGTGCGCCGGCCTTGGCGCCGGGCCATGATGGCGCCATGCCCTCCGAGCTCTTTCCCCTGGACGCGCCACAGACCCCAGGGGCCCGTGAGACCCTGGGCGCCCAGGCCGTGGTCCTGCGGGGCCGCGCCGCCCACCATGCCCCCGACCTCATCGCCGCCATCGCCGAGATCGACGCCAGGGCGCCCTTCCGTCACATGGCCACGCCCAGCGGCAAACAGATGTCGGTGGCCATGACCAATTGCGGCGCGCGGGGCTGGACGACCGACCGTCGGGGCTATCGCTACGACCCCACGGATCCCCTGACCGGCCGCACCTGGCCCGCCATGCCCGACCTGTTCCAGACCCTGGCCCGGGAGGCGGCCGTCGGGGCCGGCTTCCCCGACTTCCAACCCGACGCCTGCCTGATCAACCGCTACATCCCCGGCGCCCGCATGGCCCTGCACCAGGACAAGGACGAAATCGACTTCACCCAGCCGATCGTCTCGGTCTCCCTGGGCCTCCCCGCCATCTTCCTCTGGGGCGGCCAGGCCCGAGCCGACCGGCCCCGCCGCCTCCCCCTGCTGCACGGAGACGTCGTGGTCTGGGGCGGCGCCGATCGCCTGGTCTTCCATGGCGTGCATGCGCTGGGGGAGGGGGAGCATCCGCTGACCGGAGCGGTGCGGTATAACCTGACGTTTCGGCGGGCGCTGTGATCGATCGGACCCGCCGACGCATAGAGATGAAGCGCACGAGCCGTCTAATGGCTATCGCCGATCGCGAACAGGCCCAGTGCTCGGTCGAGGACTTCGCCATCCTCAAATGGAATCCGATGTCCGGCACCCTGACCAAACACACCAGCCGGGTCGGTTAGGTCGGCCCCCCCGCGCCCGAGAGACGCCTAGTGCATCAATGACGAAAGGTAATTTCGGAGCGAAGTCACGAGCGTCTGGGCGCTATGAGATCACTGGTGGTCTCTGCCTCCCTACCGCTTCGGCAGTCCGTCCACCGCCTTTAGGATCAAGTCGCCGCATTGCGGAGGCGTCGCGCGGATGAACACCAGCTCCGCGGAAGGCCGGCGTCCGACCACGACGCACCAGAAGGCCATGCTGCCCGTGCTCATCTCAGCCAGATCTTCCTCTTTGAGGTCTAGCGTGGTCGATGCGGAAGGCTCGCCCTGAACATTGCCGGTGAGGACGTGAGGCCCGGCCTTGATTGGACGCATGGCGCCAACGAGATGCGCCATGGAGGGCGAAGGCGTTCCGGCGTCCATCGCCATCTGGAATGGAAGTCCGGTGGCGTTGACCACATAGAGCAGGGTTTGAGGCGCATCGGCAGCATTCGCGCTTCGAGTTGCGAGCCAAAGGATTGCCGCAGCGACTACAACTGTACGCATCAGTCGATCCTTCTATGGGGTACGCAACCTTAGGCACCAGACGCGCTGGTGTAATGTGCCGTACGCTTGGATCGCTTGATCAGCGCGGACCTGTTCGCGATGTTTGTGAAGTTGGTGATCAAAAATCACCGCCGACCTAGCCAATTGCCCCCTTCATCCTCGGGACGCTCCCGCGGGTGACGGTTCTGGGGGAAACTTGCGAGATCGCGCCCCCTATTGCGCGGGCGGCGCCACGGCTGCGACGACGCCGGCCAGGCCGGGCACATCCGACAACACCAGGGGTTCGACGGGATTGGTCTGCGCGGCCGCCAGACCGGCGCCGCCGGCGGCGATGACCAGGGCGAGGGCCAGGGCCCGCTGCGTCTTGGACAAATTCATGGGCGGCGCTCCGCTCGTGTCGGTTTTATGAAGGATAGCGAGGAACGGCGGGAAGGAAAGGCGTGGATGCGCTGGCCCGCCCCAATTTAGGGAAAAGCATCATGACCGATCAGTCGACATCCCCCCATCAGGCCGCAATCGACGGGGCCATGGCCTGCCTCGACGCCTTCATGACCGCCTTCAACGCTCGCGACGTGCCAGCCTGGGAGAAGACCTTCAATTTCCCCAGCATCCGCTTGGCCTCTGGGACCTTGGCGCTCATAGAGCCGGGCTATCACAAGCCCGATATGTTCGACCGGGGCGCGCTGAGCGAGTGGGACCATTCGGCCTGGGAGCGCCGGGCGGTGATCCATGCCGGTCCCGACAAGGTGCATTTCGACACCCGCTTCAGCCGCTATCGCGCCGATGGCAGCGTGATCGGCGGCTTTGATTCGATCTATGTGGTGACGTTGGAGGCCGGCCACTGGGGCGTGAAAGCCCGGTCCAGCTACGCGCCCTAGGCGCGGGGCCGGCCCCCTTCAGCCTCAACGATATTCGTAGTGGCAGTTGCGCTTGGCGTGCTGCTTGGCGATCTGGTGGCCGGCGAGGCCGCCGACGCCGGCCCCGATCAGGGTGCCGCCGGTCTTGCCGCCGCCGCTTGAGACCGCGTTACCGACCAGGGCGCCGCCGATGGCGCCGACGATCGTGCCGGTATTGCCGGCGTGACGCGGGTTCTCGCAGACCCAGACGCGATGGGTCACATGGCGATGGTGGGTGCGGGCCTCGGCCGGCAGGGCGGTCGCGGCGGTGGCGAGGATCAGAAGGGCGGCGGTGAAGGACTTGGCGCGCATGGTGTGGCTCCGGATGTGAATGTCAGGCCGACATAACCCGCAAGCTTCACCGAGGTTCCGTTCCGTCGGCGCGCCGAGATCAGTGACCGCCGGACAGGGCGATCTTCAGGCCCTTCTTGGCCAGCACGCCCTTGGCGTTGGGGGTGCCGGTGACCCGGTAGCCGAAATTGCCGCTGCCGCCGCCATTGTCGATGACGTCGAAGGTCACGGCCCCGGACTTGGCGACGCTGACCAGCTTGCCCATGATGAAGCCGCCATTGTTGGGCCGGTCGAATTCAATCCAGCCCTGGGCGTTGGGCGCCGCGATCTGGGCGACTGGGCGGCAGCCATTGATCTGGATGGCTTCCGAGGCGGGGTCGACCTCCCAGCCCACGCCCTCGAAACAGGCCGGATCGATCACCGGCTTGGCCGGCGCCGCCTGGGCGGCAGACGCGGCGGCGGTCATCAGCAAAGCCAGGACGGCGGCGGCGCGGATACGGAAGGACATGGGGCGTTTCCTCATCTTGTCCAGCCACCAGAAGCCCCGACCCGCCCAGCGTCAACGCCAAGACGCCCCGTTTCGGTGCGAAGGGGGCAGCGAGCAGGGGGAGGCGACGCATGCGGGCCGCTGAACAGGCGCCCGGCGCAACCCGGCGTGTTTTAGGCGTCGCCCTTGACCGCCTCATAGGCCTCGACCGCCGCCAGCCACTCCGCCTCGGCGGCGTCCAGCTTGGCCTGGGCCTCGGTCCGCTGCTTGCCGAGATAGGCGGCCTTGCCAGGGTTCTGGGTGAACACCGCCGGATCGGTGAGCGCCTTGTCCAGTTGGGCGACCGCGTCCGTGGCGCGCGCCAGCGCCGCCTCGGCCTGCTCGGCCCGCCGCCGCGCCGTACCCGTCGGAACCTTAGGCTTTTGAATCGAAGGTTTGGAGGGCGACGGCGGAGCTTCCTCGCGGACCTGGCTTGGCCCCTTGGCGGCCTGGCGGGCCTTCTCGATCACGAGCTTCGCATAGTCGTCCATGTCGCCATCAAACGGCGCGATCGACCCATCGGCGGCCAGCCACAAGCGGTCGGCGACCAGCTCCATCAAGGATCGGTCGTGGGTGATCAGGATCACGGCCCCGGCATATTCGTTGAGCGCGTCGAGCAGGGCCCGGCGCGAGTCGATGTCCAGGTGGTTGGTCGGCTCGTCGAGGATCAGCAGGTGCGGGGCCTCCATGGCCACCAGGTTCAGCAGCAGGCGTGCGCGCTCGCCGCCGGACAGGTTGGCGACCGTCGTCTCGACCTTGTGCGCGCCCAGGCCGAACTGGGCGAGCCGGGAACGACGCGCGGCCTCGCTGGCCTCGGGCATGGCGCGCCGGATGATCTCCAGGGGAGTGTCCTTAGGATCGAGCGCCTCGATCTGGTGCTGGTGGAACCAGCCCACCTTCATCCGGCGGTCGCGATGCAGTTCGCCGCTCTGGGCCTCGAGCGCCCCGGCGATCAGCTTGGCGAAGGTCTACTTGCCGGCCCCGTTGACGCCCAGAAGTCCAATACGGTCATCGAGATCGAGCCGCAGGTTCATGTGCTTCAGGATCGGCTTGGCGTTGTCATAGCCGGTCGACACGCCCTCCAGCCGGATCAGCGGCGGGGCCAGGGGCCGGGCCGGCGAGGGCAGGGTGAAGGGGGCCACATGCTCGGCCGCGACCGTCGAGACCGGCGGCAGCTTGGCCAGCATCTTCAGGCGCGACTGCGCCTGTGTGGCCTTGGAGGCGGTGGCGCGGAAGCGGTCGACGAAAGACTGCAGGTGCGCGCGCTGGGCGTCGACCTTGGCGCGGTTGGCCTCCTGCAGCCGGGCGCGCTCGGCCCGCTGGTTCTCGAAACTGTTGTAGCCGCCCGTATAGAGGTCGAGCTTGCCATCGTGCAGATGCAGGATGTGGTCGCAGGAATTGTTCAGGATTTCGCGGTCGTGGCTGATGATCACCGCAGTGTTCGGATACTTCTTGAGGCGCGCCTCCAGCCACAGGGCGCCTTCCAGGTCGAGATAGTTGGTCGGCTCATCGAGCAGCAGCAGGTCCGGCTCGGCGAACAGGGCGGCGGCCAGGGCCACGCGCATCCGCCAGCCGCCGGAGAACTCCGCCATGGGCCGGCTCAGGTCGCCATGGGAAAAGCCCAGGCCGGACAGGATCTCGGCCGCGCGGCTGGGCGCCCGGTCAGAGCCGATATCGGCCAGGCGGGCATAGATCTCGCCCAGATGCTCCGGATCGGCGGTCTCCAGCTGCTCCATCAGGCTGTGCCGTTCGAGGTCGGCCTCCAGCACGGTGTCCAGCAGGGTGACCGGCGTGGCCGGATGCTCCTGGTCGACGGAGGAGACCCGCGCCGTGCGCGGATAGCCGACCTCTCCATCTCCCGCGTGAAGCTGTCCGAGGATCAGCTTGAACAGGGTGGATTTTCCCACGCCATTGCGGCCGACGAGCCCCACCTTGGCGCCCACGGGAAGGCTGACGGTCGCGTGGTCGAAGAACCGGCGTCCCCAGGAGTCGAAGGTGAGATCGTGAATCTGAAGCATGCGGCCGCCGCCTTTAGCAGAGCGCGATTGCTGCGTCGCGGTAGGAATGGCCGGACGTGAGCTTGGCGTTGTCACACGGTGCGGCTATAAGCCCGCACCCTTTGGCGGGATCGCCCGCCGAACCCCTCAAGAAAAAGCTCGCAAGACCATGACCGAACGCACTTTCTCGATCATCAAGCCGGACGCCACCAAGCGCAACCTGACCGGCGCGATCAACGCCGTGATCGAAGGCGCGGGCCTGCGTATCGTCGCCCAGCGTCGCATCCAGATGACGGAAGACCAGGCGAAGAAGTTCTACGAAGTCCACGCCGCCCGCCCGTTCTACGGCGAACTGGTCGAGACCATGACCTCGGCCCCGGTCGTCGTTCAGGTGCTGGAAGGCGACAACGCCATGGCCAAGTACCGCGAAGTGATGGGCGCCACGAACCCGGAACAGGCCGCTGAAGGCACGATCCGCAAGCTGTTCGCCCTCAACGTCGGCGAGAACTCGGTCCACGGTTCGGACAGCCTCGACAACGCCAAGCTCGAAATCGCCCAGTTCTTCACCGACGCCGACATCGTCGGCTGATCCGGTTCGCCCCTTCCCGCCGCGCGGGGAGGGGCTATTCCGTCCTTGTGACGTAGGGGACAGCGTTCCCATCCCGCCCGACCTGCGCTAGCTCAACATCAGCAGCGACAAAGGGCGAAGCATGTACGACCTCCTCAAAGGCCTCCGCGTGGTCGAGGGCGCGGCTTTCGTCGCCGGCCCGACCTGCGGCCTCTACCTGGCCCAGATGGGCGCCGAGGTCATTCGCTTCGACAACATCGGCGGCGGCCCCGATTTCAAGCGCTGGCCGCTCAGCCCGGAAGGCAAGAGCCTCTACTGGGAGGGGTTGAACAAGGCCAAGAAGTCGGTGGCTATCGATCTGTCGAGTTCCGCCGGACGGGAACTGGCCCAGCGACTGGCGGCCGCGCCCGGCGAGGACGGCGGTCTGTTCGTGACCAATTTCCCGGTCGACGGCTTCCTGTCCTACGAGAAGCTCAGCGCGATCCGATCGGACCTGATCTGCGTGCGGGTCATGGGCTGGGCCGATGGCGCCCAGGGCATGGACTACACGATCAATTCGGCCCTGGGCCTGCCCCTGATGACCGGGCCGGTGGGCGATGAGCGGCCGGTGAACCACGTGCTGGCGGCCTGGGACCTGCTGACCGGGGCCTATTGCGCCTTCACCCTGGTCTCGGCCCTGCTGGCCAGGATGCGGGGCGGCGGCGGGCGCGAGATCCGCGCACCGCTGTCGGACATCGGGGCGGCGACCATGGCCAATCTGGGCTTCACGGCCGAGACCCTGCTGAGCGGCCATCAGCGGCCGCGCATGGGCAACGACATTTTCGGCGCCTTCGGCCGCGACTTCACCACCCGGGACGGGGTGAAGCTGATGCTGCTGGCGATCACCCCCAAGCAGTGGAGCAAGGCGCTGGAGACCCTGGGCATCGTGGCCGAGGTCGTGGCGATGGAGGGCGAGCTCGGGGTGTCGTTCGCCACGGACGAGGGCCTGAGGTTCACCCACCGGGCGCGGCTCTATCCGCTGTTCGAACGGGCCTTCGCGGCCCGCACCGCCGCTGAGCTCACCCCCGCCTTCGACGCAGGCGGCGTGACCTGGGGCGCCTACCAGACGCTGGAGGCGGCGTTGGAGGATCCCCGGCTCTTCAAGGCGAACCCGATGTTCCAGGATATCCGCCACCCCAGCGGCCTGACCTATCCGGCTCCCGGCGCCATGGCGACCATTCCACAGGACGTTCGCGGCGACGTCGCGCCCGCGCCGGCGCTGGGCCAGCACACGGACGAGGTGTTGGCCGAGGTGCTGAAGATGTCCGGCGGCGAGATCGCCCGTCTGCATGACGCCAAGGTGGTGGCTGGGCCGGACGGTCGCTGAGGGTTGGACCTCAGGCAGGTTCCTGATATGTTCCTTGGCGCCAAAAGCCAGGGAGTTCGCCCATGCGCCTCTATTCCGGTCCGCTCAGCATGTTCGGCGCCAAGGCCGAGATCGCCGCCCTGGAGAAGGGCCTGCCGGTCAGGGTGTTCATGGTTCCCTATGACCCGAACACCGGATACGAGCCCAAACATCCAGATGTCCTGAGGGTCAATCCGAAGCGCCAGGTCCCTGTCCTGATCGACGAGGGGCTGGAGATCTTCGATTCCACCCAGATCTTCGAATATTTCGAGCACCTGAAGCCTGACCCGGCCCTGTGGCCTGCATCGCCGAAGGCGCGAGCCGAGGCGCGGCTGATCGAGCACAAGGCTGACGAGGTCTATTTCCCGCACGTCGTCCGGCTGATGGGGCTCGAAGAGACGCCTGACGACCCGGCGGCGGTCGCGGCCCGTGCTGCGGCGGCGCGGTTCCATCTTGAGGTCGAGGGTCTGCTGGCCGGTCGCGAGTATTTGGCCGGGGCCTTCAGCTATGCCGACATCGGCGTCTACATGGCGACCCTGTTCGGGGAGCGGAAGGGCGCCGTCGCCGGCTCCGACACACCCCGTCTGCGGGCCTGGCGCGATCGAATGAGCGAACGCCCCGCCGTGCGCCAGGTGGCCGGCGCCATGGCCGCCTATCTGGTCTCGATCGGCCGTTCGATTCCGCCGTTCATGGCGGAGCTGCTTCAGCCCGCCTTGGCGAGTTGACCGCAGACAAAGGCGTCCTCGCCCGCGGCAAGCAACCCCTCCAGGACCTGCGGCGCGTCCTGGGGCGCAACGATCAGGATCAGGCCAATACCGCAGTTGAAGGTGCGGCGCAGCTCATGGTCGGACACCCCACCGACCTGCTGCATCCAGGCGAAGACCGGGGGCAGGGGCCAGGCATTCCAGTCGAACTGGGCCTCCAGGCCCTCGGCAATGGCGCGGGGCGGGTTCTCGATCAGGCCGCCACCGGTGATGTGGGCGCAGCCCTTGATCCGGCCGGCCTTGATCTGCGGCAGCACGGACTTGATGTAGATGCGGGTGGGGGCCATCAGCGCCTGAGCCAGGGTCTGGCCCTCGGCGAAGGGGGCCGGGGCGTCCCAGGCCAGGCCGGACCGCTCGACGATACGGCGGATCAGCGAATAGCCGTTGGAGTGCGGGCCCGAGGAGCTGAGGCCGATGATCAGGTCGCCCTGCGCCTGGTCGTCCAGCCGGGGCAGGACGGCGCCGCGCTCGACGGCGCCGACCGAAAAGCCGGCCAGGTCATAGTCGCCCTCGCGATACATGCCCGGCATTTCCGCTGTCTCGCCGCCCACCAGGGCGCAGCCGGCCAGGGTGCAGCCCTGGGCGATGCCGCCGACCACGCGGGCGGCCTCATCGACGTTGAGCTTGCCGGTGGCGAAATAGTCCAGGAACAGCAGCGGCTCGGCGCCTTGGGCCAGGAGGTCATTGACGCACATGCCCACGAGGTCGATGCCCACCGTGTCATGCTGGTTGGTCTCGATCGCGACCTTGAGCTTGGTGCCGACCCCGTCCGTGGTCGAAACCAGCAGGGGGTCTGCATAGCCGGCGGCCTTCAGATCGAACAGAGCGCCAAACCCGCCCAGCGCTGCATCGGCGCCGGGACGTCGCGTGGCCTTGGCCAGCGGCTTGATCTTTTCGATCAGGGCATTGCCCGCATCGATGTCGACGCCGGCCTGCGCATAGGTGAGCCCGTTCGGCAGATCGCTCATGGGATGGAAAACCTCAAGAAAATCGCTGCCGGGGTTGCAGACTCGGGTACGCGCGGGGCTATAGCTAATTGATGACGCCGATTACAACCACCGCCGAACTCGCGGCGTTCTGTGACAAGCTTAAGGGCCAGCCCTTCGTCGCAGTGGACACCGAGTTCATGCGCGAAACGACCTACTGGCCCAAGCTCTGCCTGATACAGGCTGCGGCCCCCAGCGCGGAAGCCGTGATCGATCCCCTTTCCGAGGAGATCGATCTCGAACCGTTCCTGGAAATCCTGCGCGATCCGAGCATCGAGAAGGTGTTCCACGCCGCGCGCCAGGACGTGGAGATCTTCAATAATCTCCGCGCCATGCCCGTGCCGCTGTTCGACACCCAGGTCGCCAGCATGGCGGCGGGCTATGGCGAGCAGATCGCCTATGACGCCCTGGTCCGACAGATGCTCAAGATCGAGTTGGACAAGTCCAGCCGGTTCACCGACTGGGCGCGCCGGCCGTTGACTGACGCCCAGCTGACCTATGCCCTGGCCGACGTGACCCACCTGGCCGCCCTGTTCCCGACGCTCAAAGCGCGGCTGGAAAAGGAAGGTCGCCTGGGCTGGGTCACCGACGAGATGAGCAATCTCTGCGATCCGGCCCACTATGATGTCGATCCGGAAAACGCCTGGCGTCGGCTCAAGCCCCGTCGGCATACCGCGAAATACCTCTCGGTCTATCGCGCCGTGGCGGCCTGGCGCGAGCGCACCGCCCAGCTGCGCGACCAGCCCCGTGGACGCATCCTCAAGGACGAGGCGATCGATGAGGTCGCCACCCAGGCGCCGACCGACGCCTCGCAACTGGATCGCCTGCGCTCGGTGCCCAAGGGCTTTTCCGGCTCGCGGTTTGGACCGGACCTGCTGGCCGCCGTGCGCGAGGCGCTCAAGGACCCCGAGGGCTATGCCCCGGTGATCGAGCGCAGCCGCGTGGCGCCGTCACCCGCCGCCGGCGCCGTGGTCGAACTGCTCAAGGTGCTGCTCAAGGCGCGCGCCGAGGATTCGGGCGTCGCCTCCAAGCTGATCGCAACGGTCTCGGATCTTGAACTGATCGCCAATGACGACAACGCCAAGACCCCGGCTCTGACCGGCTGGCGGCGCGAGGCGTTCGGCGAGGACGCCCTGAAGCTCAAGCGCGGCGAGCTGGCCCTGGTGCTGGACGGAACCCGCGTGCGGGTCGTCGAGGTCCGGCGGGCCCCACGCGCCAACGCGGCGGAGTAGACCCATGCGCCTGCTGCTCAACATCCTTTGGCTGATCTTCGGTGGCTGGATCTCGTTCCTGCTGTGGATGCTCTCGGGCGTGCTGCTGGCCATCACCGTGGTGGGCCTGCCCTGGGCGTTCTCGGCCTTCCGGATCGCCGGCTTCAGCGCCTGGCCTTTCGGCCGCCAGGTGGTCAGCCGCGCGGAGCTGTCGCACCGCGGCGACCTGGGAACCGGCGCCTTCGGATTCCTGCTGAACGTGGTGTGGTTCGTCCTGGGCGGCTGGTACCTGGCCCTGCATCACTTGGTGCTGGGCGTCGGCCTTTGCGTCAGCATCATCGGCATCCCCTTCGGGATCCAGCATTTCAAGCTGGCCCTGATCTCCCTGGCCCCGGTCGGCAAGGCCGTCGTCGAGATCTAGCCCGCAGCGCTCCACCGGGGACCCACAGCGGGTCCCCGGCTCATCCCCAGACTGTCCACAGGTTCGCCCACAGGGCTCAGAGCCCGACCTCGCTGGGGTGGGCTTCGTTGAGCAGGGGTTCGCCGTTCAGGAAGCGCTGCAGGTTGGCGACGAACAGGTCGTCGCCGCGCCCGGGCGTGCCCAGGCCCGAATTCGAAGTATGGGCCGTGACCCGCACCTTCGGATGCGACCAGATCCAGCTGTCCTGGGGCAGCGGCTCCACGGCGAAGACGTCGAGCACCGCACGGGCCGGCTGATCGCTGTCGAGGCCCGCCTTCAAGGCGTCCTCGTCCACCAGGCCGCCGCGTCCGATATTGATCAGAATGGCGCCGGGCTTCATGGCGGCGAAGAAGGCGGCGTTGGCCATGCCCCGGGTCTCGTCAGTCAGGGCGCAGGCCAGCACCACCACATCGGACTGGGGCAGGACATCGGGCAGGGCCGCCATGTCGGTGACCAGATCGGCCAGGTCATCGGTCCCGACCTGGCGACGCACCACGGTCAGATGGGCGCCGAAGGGCTTCACCCGCTGGGCGATCTCGCGGCCGATCGAGCCATAGCCCACCAGGGTCCACCGGCTCTGGCTGACCTCACGATAGGGGGTCGGCTTCCAGGCCTTTTCGGCCTGCAGGTCGCGGGCGCGGTCGATGGGCAGGATGAGGCTCAGCGCATGGCCGACCACATATTCCGCGATGGCCACCGCCTGGGCGTTGCTCTTCGAGATCCGCACGCCCTTGGCCATGATCGACTTGAAGATCGGCGCGTCGAGGCCGGCATTGAAGGTCTGCAGCCAGCAGGGCTTGGTTCCCTTGAGGATCGCTGCGATCAGGGCCGACATCTGGCCGCCGCCATAGGCGTCCAGCGTGGTCCAGACAATGTCGGGATCGACCGACTCGGCCGGATAGTCGGCGCCGTTGCGTTGATAGTCTGCCGGGCCCACGGCGGTGATGATGTCGAGGCCTGGGGCGAAGGCGGCGATGCGATCCTTCACCCGATCGAAGGCGGCGGCGGACAACAAGAGTTGCATGGGGATCTCCGGGACGCGCGAGGCCTCAGCCCAGCTGGAGTTTCAGTTTCAGGGCCTGGGCCAGGGTGGTCGCGCGCTTGGCGGTCTGTTCGCCGAGCAGCATGTCGGTCCAGTCCGGGTCGGTGGACAGGGTGAGGGTCTCGCCGACGATGTCCAGGGCCGAGCGTGGCAGCAGGGTCGGATTGCGGCCCGCAAGGTCACAGCCAAGGCGGATCGCCGCACCCAGGGCCCGGGCCCTTTGGCGCCGCTCCACGGTCAGCACGCGGGAGACCGTGGTCGGGTCAGGCGGATTGGGCGCCGAGGAATGACGCGAGAAGGCGACGGAGGCCAGGAAGGCCCGCTCGGCATGGCTCATGCCGGCGATCGGCGCGCGCAAGACCTGGTCAAAGGCGAGATCGGCGCGATGGTCCGGGTGCAGACGGGCGCCCAGATCGGCCAGCCGACAGGCGGCGGCGATCAGAACGGGATCGCGACGACCAAACATCGGCGGCAACCGCGAGAGGGACGGGCCGAGCCAGGCCTCCAGGGCAGGGCCCAGGTCGCTGACCAGGCCGCGTAGGGCGGTGAGCGACTCGCAGCCCTCGACCAGCGGATCACGCGCGCGGTCCTCAGGGCTCATGCCTTCCAGCAGCAGGCCCTCGCGGACCCCGAACGCGGAGATCACCACCCGCTCGACGCCCAGCCGTTCAATCAGGGCCTCCAGCACCACGGCGGCGTGGGGCAGGGTGTCGAAGCGCTTCTTGGACAGACCTTCGATGCGCTCGAGCGAGCCCTTGGACTGGCGGGCCACGAAGCGCGCCAGGTCGACAGCGTCGGCACGGCCGATCTCGTACTGGTGGGCCACATGCAGCGGATAGTCGGCCATAGCCATGTGCAGCAGGCCAAGATTGCGCCAGGCCCCGCCGACGGCATGGAATTCCGGCGCGGCGAAGCGCTCGGCCACGGGGCGCAGCACCTGGTCCACCCGGCGTCGCGTTCGGTCCACATCGAGCACGGCCGGGGCGCCCAGGGCGAAGGGACCCAGCGGCAGGGTGGCGCCGTCCGTGGCGTCCGGCAGGCGGATCAGCTCCAGGCTGGAGCCGCCGAGATCCCCCACCACGCCCTGGGCGTCAGGATGACCGGCCAGCACGCCGAGCGCCGCATAGCGGGCCTCTTCCTCGCCGGAGAGCACCCGGACCTTGAAGCCGGTCTCGTCGTGGATGCGGCGCAGGAAGTCCGGGCCGTCGGCGGCCTCGCGCGCCGCAGCGGTGGCGACTACGGAGAGATCCTCGGGCGGCCAGCCGTCCAGCACGGTGCGGAAGCGGCGCAGGGCCTTGAGCGCCGTGGCCACGCCTTCCGGGGACAGGCGGCCGGTGGCGGTCAGGTCGCGGCCGAGCCCGGCCAGGGCCTTTTCATTGAACACGGTCCAGATGGCCCGGCCTTCCAGCCGGTAGACCACGAGGCGGACCGAATTCGATCCGATGTCGATGACGGCGGCCTGCCGGCCCGGGCTACTGTCCGCGCGAGGCCACATGATCAATCGCGCGCGGCATGTCCTTCACCTTCTGCCCCCGGCCGGAGAGGCTCGGGTTGGTCATGAAGTACTCGTGCGCAGAGAAGGCGCCCGGGTGGTCCCATGATGGGTCCCGGGTATAGCGGCCGTCGGCGTCCAGCGTCCAGCTTTGCGCCTCATCCTTGAGGTTCGCGACCATGATCTGTTGCAGCACCTGCTGGTGGACGGTCGGATTCTCCACCGGGGTCAGGGCTTCGACCCGGCGATCGAGATTGCGCGGCATCCAGTCGGCCGAGGAGATGAACACCCGCGCCTCGGCGGAGGGCATGGCCGCGCCATTGGAGAAGGCGACGATTCGCGAATGTTCCAGGAACCGACCGACGATCGACTTCACCCGGATGTTCTCCGACAGGCCGACGACGCCCGGCCGCAGGCAGCAGATGCCGCGGATCACCAGGTCGATGGAGACCCCGGCCTGGCTGGCCGCATAGAGGGCGTCGATGACCACAGGATCGACCAGGGCGTTGAGCTTGGCCCAGATCGCGGCGGGCTTGCCGGCTCGGGCGTTGTCCGCCTCACGGCCGATCAACTCCAGCAGGTCGTGCTTCATGGTCTCCGGCGAGAAGGACAGCTTTTCCAGCCGGTCGGGCCGGGCATAGCCGGTGATGTAGTTGAACAGGCGCGCGGAATCGCGGCCGAGCGCCGGGTCGGTCGTGAACAGCGACAGGTCGGTATAGATGCGCGCCGTCACCGGGTGATAGTTGCCGGTGCCGAAGTGGCAGTAGGTGCGCAGCGCGTCGCCCTCCTTGCGCACCACCATCGAGAGCTTGGCGTGGGTCTTGTACTCCACGAAGCCGAAGACCACGTGGACCCCGGCTCGCTCCAGGTCGCGCGCCCATTTGAGATTGGCCTCCTCGTCGAACCGCGCCTTGATCTCGACCAGGGCCGTGACGTTCTTGCCGTTCTCCGCCGCCTCGATAAGGGCCGCGACGATCGGGCTGTTGGACGAGGTCCGGTAGAGGGTCTGCTTGATCGCCAGCACATTGGGGTCGCGGGCCGCCTGGCGCAGGAACTGGACCACCACGTCGAAGCTCTCGAAGGGGTGGTGGACCAGGATGTCCTTTTCCCGGATCGCGGCGAAGCAATCGCCGGCATGGTCGCGGATCCGCTCGGGGAAGCGGGGCTCGAAGGCCTTGAACTTCAGCTCCGGGCGGTCGGCGGGGATCAGCTGGTTCAATTCGTCGAGGCCGAGCAAGCCGTCGATCAGCACCACATCCTCGTCCTGGGCGTGGAGGTTTTCGCTGATGAAGACCCGCAGCTCCTTGGGCATGGCGGCCTCGATCTCGATGCGCACCACGGAGCCGAGACGGCGCTGCTTCAGCCGCATCTCGAACTCGCGAACCAGGTCCTCGGCCTCTTCCTCCATCTCCACGTCAGAATCGCGGATCAGCCGGAACACGCCGAGCGAATCGATCTCGCAGCCTGGGAACAGGCGGTCGAGGAACAGGGCGACCATGCCCTCAAGGGCCACGAACCGGCGCTCGGCCTTGCGGCGGCGGCCCGCCGGAGCGGGCAGTTCCCAGAATCTGGCGACCTGGGCCGGAATAGGGACCAGGGCGTAGAGCATCCGGCCATCCCCTGCGCGGCGCAGCTTGAGCACCAGGGAGAAGGCCAGGTTCGGGATGAACGGAAAGGGGTGGGCCGGATCGATGGCCAGCGGGGTCAGCACCGGAAACACCCGCGAAAGGAAGACCTCTTCCAGGGCCTGGCGCTCGGTCAGAGTGACCTGGTCGGGCGAGACGACCTGTAGGCCCTCGCCCGTCAGCTCGGCGGCGAGGTTGCGCCAGCGGGTCTGCTGATCCGCCATCAGGATCGCGGCCTCGGCGTTGACCCGCTCCAGCTGCTCGGCCGGCGTTAGGCCCTCCTGGCTCAGGGCGCGGACACCTTCGCGGACCTGGGCCTTCAAGCCGGCGACGCGGACCATGTAGAATTCATCGAGATTATTGGCGCAGATCGACAGGAAGCGCAGGCGCTCCAGCAGCGGGTGGCGCGGGTTCTTGCTCTCGTCCAGCACCCGTTCATTGAAGGCCAGCCAGGACAGTTCGCGGTTGAAGAAGCGCGAGGGCGAGCGCGCCAGCTCCGGATCAAGGATCAGGCTTGCGGCATCGGCCACCGGCGGGGCGAGGGGCGCGGCGAGGGTCATGGTCGGCTCTTCTTCACAGCGATCGTTCTGACATCCCGAGGTTCAACCGGTCTTGAACCCGACTGATGACAGCCGCAAGTCAGCCCTGAAAAAGGTCAAGATTCTCGGTATCGCCCTCAAGAATCTGCCGCGCCAGGGCGCGGGAAATGGGCCGCTGCTCGTCATCGGCGGCTTCGTCCAGCCGCTTGACGATCTCCTGGGCCGCCGGAATCGACCGCTCCATGCGCCGCAGCAGGTAGGGAAACACCTCCTTGGGCGGGCGGATGCTGCGGGCCTTGAAGAACTTCCGCAGCACGCCTTCGAGCACCACGTCGTCCGGTTCCTCGATCAGGGCTACGGGCAAGGCGTTGAGCCGCGAGCGCAGGTCCGGCAGCGTTGCGGGCCAGGCCACGGGCGCGGCCTTGGCGGTCAGCAGCAGGCTGCCGCCGGTATGGGCGGCCATGTTGATCAGGTGGAACAGCGCCTCGCCGTCCACGCCCTGATCCACGTCTTCCATCAGCACGGGACGCCCCGGAGCATGGGCGACGGCGGGCTGGAGCCGGTCGAGAATGATGGCGTCGGCCCGGGTCGCCCAGTCGCGAGCCAGGTGGGTCTTGCCCGCGCCTTCCGGCCCGATCAGGGCCAGGCATCCCCCGTGCCAGCCGGGCCAGGCGTCGAGCGCCACGAGCGCCTGCTGATTCGAAGGCCCGGTGACGAAGTCGCTGCGCGCATAGGACAGCGGTCGCCTGAGCTTCAGGCGCAGCTGGCGGGTCATGCGGGACGTCCGACGCGGCAGGTCACGGGGCAATTTATCAAGCTGGGACGGCCGGGTCGATGCAAGGCGCGCCGGCGCCTGGGGATGACCGGCGATCGACTGTTGATGGCGCGCGCTGGAGGCGGGCGTCAGCCCTCGGCGGACGTGCGATCGCGGGCCGCCATCAGGGTCCAGCCCTCCGGCCGCAGCAGCTCGATCGGCGAGAAGCGGACCTTGTAGTCCATCTTGTCAGACCCCCGGACCCAATAGCCGAGATAGACGTAAGGGATATCGGTCACCCCGGCCTGGATGACGTGATCCAGGATGACGAACGAACCCAGGCTGCGCCGGGTCATGGTGGGATCGTAGAAGCTGTACACCAGGGACAGGCCGTCGCTCATCATGTCGACCAGGGCGCAGGCCACGAGGTCGCCGGGCCCGCCGTCCTTGGACTTCAGCCGATATTCGATGATGTGGGTGCGGACCGCAGTGTCCTCGACCATGGCCACATAGTCTGGCCAGGCCATCTCGGCCATGCCGCCGTCGGCGTGACGGGTGAGGAGATAGCGGCGCAGCAGGTCGAACTGCTCCATGGTCGCCTCGGCCTCGACCAGGTGGCGCTCCAGGTCATCATTGCGCGCCAGGGCCTTCCGCTCGGAGCGGGAGAAGATGTAGTCGCGAGCTGGAATGCGGGCCGAAACACAGGCCGAACAGGCCTCGCAGGCCGGGCGGTAGGCGATATTCTGCGACCGACGGAACCCGACAAGGGTCAGGCTGTCATTGACGCTGGCCCCGTCGGACAGCGGCAGGTGAGCGAAGACCTTCCGCTCGTGTCGGTCAGGCAGATACGGACACGGCGAGGGCGCGGTCAGGAAGAACCTGAGTTGTCGCGTCGGAAAGTGCTGCGTCACGGACTTGCGATCACCTTGAAACCAGGTCGCCTGAACGGATTAGGCGTCATGGCGGGGCCGTGCGCAAGCCCACGGTTTGGGGACAGTCCCCAGGGCCGCGCGTCAAATCGCCCGACTTCGGCCGCGATCACAGGCTTGTGCTTGCTTAAACCGACCCAACAGCCTGGCAGGGGCGGGCGCACCGGCTAGAAGCCGTGATCTGGCGGAAGCACCGGCGCCTCACGAAGCAGCACGATCGCCATGCGACGATTGCCGGGCAGGGTGGGATCGTCGGGATAGAGCGGCTCGGAATTGGCCTTGCCAGACACCTGATAGACCCGGTCCGGCGCGACGCCGGCGGCCTGCAGCACCTTGCGCGAGGCGTCAGCCCGGGCGGCGGACAGGGCCCAGTCGCCGTCGGCCAGGGCCCCGTTCAGGCTGGCCGAGGTGTGGCCTGAGACCGTGATCCGGTTGGGCAGCTGGTTGATGATCTTGGCCACGGCGCGCAACAGCACCTTGGCGCGGGCGTTGGGCTGGGTCTGACCCTGGTCGAACAGCGAGCGGCCCTCCTGGTCGACCAGCTGGATGCGCAAGCCTTCCGGGGTCTGGTCGACGATGATGTTCTTCGACAGCTCGGCCAATTCCGGCATGTCCTGCAGCGCCTGGCGCAGCGACTGGGCGGCGGAGGCGAAGGAGGCCTCCTCACGCTTTTCCATCGCTTCGCGCATCGAGTCGGCGGAAGGCTGGGCGTCGGCCGTCGCCTTGGCGGCGTCCTTGCTGCGGCCGTCGTCCGGGGTCTTGGACTCAGGCGCCAATTCCTGGATCACTGAAGAGGACCCGGCGTGTTGGGATCCGTCCTCGCCCAGCGCCGTGCCGCCGAGGATGCCGCCCGAACCCGAGGTGGTTTCGGAGACACTGGCCGGGGCGAAATAGTTGGCGATGCCCTTCTTCTGTTCCGGGCTGGTGGTGTTGATCAGCCACATCAAGAGGAAGAAGGCCATCATCGCGGTCACGAAGTCCGCATAGGCGACCTTCCAGGCGCCGCCATGGTGGCCGCCCCCTACAACCTTCTTGACCTTCTTGATCATCACCGGCGCTTCGCCGACCGCCATGACTCACCCCAATACGCCTGATTGGCGCGAAGGTGGGCCGCCGCTCGTTAAGATGCGGTTTAGGTTACCGGGACGTCGCGAGGGTCAGATCACCTCGAACGCGAACATCGCCCCGATGATCCCCAGGGACACCAAGCCCAGGATGAACAAGGTGTCGGCGACCATCTCCAACCGGTGATGCAGGGTGGTCCGCTGGTCGGACCTCAGGGAGAGATAGGCGAACAGGGCGCTGAGCACGAAGGCGACGGCCGCCGCGCCAGCGTACTCGTCAACATGGCTTGGTCCCTTGTGAGCCTCCATGATCTTCACCAGCCCGATCAGGGTGGCGCAGGCGCCGATCATCGTCCCGCAATTATAGATGATCCGCTCCGGCAGCTGGCCGGTCGTGGGGCTGGTGGCGGCTTGCTCGGCCATGGGAGGTCCTTCCTACGGGCGGCCCCTGTCTCGGCGGCGCCGGCGGGACTCGACGCGGGACGCTAATCCGGCATTGCTGAGCTCGAAAGCCGCACGGAGCACAGAATGGGGAACCTGATCGAGACCGAGCGCCTGGTGTTTGCGGAGCTGCGGGTCGGCGAGGACGAGGCCTTCATCCTGGAGTTGCTGAATTCCCCGGGCTTCATCGACAATATCGGGGATCGCGGGGTCCGCGACCTGGAGGGCGCCCGGCGCTATATCCTGGATGGCCCTGCCGCCAGTTATGCTCAAAACGGGTATGGCCTGTGGCGCGTCGCACAGCGCGGCGACGGAGCGTCGGTCGGCCTTTGCGGCCTGGTCAAGCGCGAGGGCCTCGAGGCGCCCGATGTCGGCTACGCGTTCCTGGAAAGCGCCTGGGGCCAGGGCTACGCCGCCGAGGCCGCTGCGGCGACCCTCGGCCATGCCCGCCGGGTCCTGGGGCTAGAGCTGATCCTGGCGATCACCAAGCCTGGCAACACCGCCTCGATGCGGGTGTTGGAGAAGATCGGCCTGCGGTTCGAGAAGATGATCCGGCTGCCCGGCGCGACCGAGGACAGCACCTATTTCACGACGGCGCCCTAAGCGCCGGCAGGACCTTGGTCTCCAGCAGTGGGGCCAGGCGGACGGCGGGCGGAGCCGACGGGCTGATCCACAGCAGTTCTGCGATCTCTGCCTGGGCGAGGATCGGGCCGGAGACCGTCGCCTCATAGACGCTGGAGTGGACCACGGCGTCTGGCTCGTTGGCCGCCACGGCTTCGAAGCGGCCAAAGGCCGTGGCGCGGTCCAGCTGACACCCCAACTCCTCACCCAGTTCCCGGGCCAGGGCGACGATCTCATCCTCGCCCGCCTCAGGCTTGCCGCCCGGCAGCATGAAGGCGGTCGTGCCGGCCTTGCGCACGGTGAGCAGCCGGTCCGCCTCGTCGCGGATCAGGGCCGCGACCACGCGAATGATCCGGCTCACGCCCCGAGCATGCGCGCCGCCACCGGCGCGAAATAGGTGATGACGCCTGCCGCGCCGGCCCGCTTGAAGGCGCCGAGGCTCTCCAGGATGGCGCGGTCCTCGTCGAGCCAGCCATTGGCGGTCGCCGCCTTGATCATCGCGTACTCGCCGGACACCTGGAAGGCGAAGGTCGGCATCTTGAAGGCCTCGGCCACCCGCTGGACGATGTCGAGATAGGGCATGCCCGGCTTGACCATGACCATGTCGGCGCCCTCGGCGATATCCAGCGCCACCTCGCGCAGGGCCTCCTCGGTGTTGGCGTAGTCCATCTGGTAGGTCTTCTTGTCGGCCGGATTCTCCACCGAGCCCGTGCCGAGCTTCCCGGAGCCGATGGCCTCCCGATAGGGGCCGTAGAAGGCCGAGGCGTATTTGGCGGCATAGGACATGATCATCACGTCCTGGTGGTTTCCCGCTTCCAGGGCCTGGCGCAACGCGCCGACCCGGCCGTCCATCATGTCGGAGGGCGCCAGGATGTCGGCGCCGGCCTCGGCCTGCATGATCCCTTGGGCCACCAGCCGCTCGATGGTCGGGTCGTTGAGGATGCGGCCGCCCTCGATGACGCCGTCATGGCCGTGGTCCGTGAAGGGGTCCAGCGCCACGTCGCACATGATCCCGACCTCGGGCGCGGCGTCCTTCATGGCCTTGACCGCCCGGGCGACGACGCCGTCCGGATCGAGCGCCAGGGTCCCGGCGGCGTCCTTCTTGGCCCCATCGATGTGGGGGAAGACCGCGATGGCGGGGATGCCCAGCCGGCGGGCTTCGACGGCGGCCTTGGCGCAATCCTTGACCGACAGGCGCGAGACGCCCGGCATGGAGGCTACGGGAATCTCGCCTTCGCCCTCGTGGACCACCATCGACCAGATCAGGTCAGCGGGGGTGAGCACCGTCTCGCGCACCAGCCGGCGCACCCAGTCGGCCTGACGCAGGCGACGCAGACGCAGGGCGGGATAGGCGGCGAGGGGGGCAGGGGACATGGACGAAGCTCCAAAGACTAGGCCGCGCTGTCGCCGATCCCCCGCTCCGACGCAAGCCTGATGAAGCCGATGGCCGGCGCCGCGACCAGCCACAGTCCGGTCAGGATCGACAGGATCACCCCACCGACCACCAGGCCAATGACCCGGCCGTCAAGGCTCATATGCGACAACTCGATGTTGACGGAATGGGCCTGCTCCCAGCTGTGGAAACCGCCGACCGCGATCAGCTCCGAGAGGCCGCTGACAAGCGCCGTCAGGAAACAGACACCCGCCGCCAGGGTCAGGGCGAAGGCTACCCAGAAGATGCGGATCTGGAAGGTATGGTGGCTGCGGATACGCGCCGGCGCCTCGTCACGCTGAACATAGGCGATGATCACCGCGATCAGGGCCGGGACGCCGGCGAAGAAAATGGCGGCGAACAACAGGCCATAATTCACCAGGGCCAGGTTCCGGGCCGTCTCTCCCTGTCGCCAACGACCGGCGTCATCGCCCATGGGAATCCTTTCGACCTCCGTTCGGGTCGTTGACAGGTTGCGCCAGCGGAGCGAGTTCCTCAAGCCAACCAATTCGAGGGCGGTTCCCAGGGCCATGGACTTCAATCTCACCGACGATCAGCGGGCGATCGAGGATGCGGCGCGGGTGTTCGCCGCCGAGGAGATGGCGCCGCATTCGGCCCGCTGGGACGAGGAACGGCATTTCCCGGTCGATGTGCTGCGCAAGGCTGCGGGCCTGGGCTTCGCCGGTCTGTATGTGGCCGAAGACGTCGGCGGTTCGGCGCTGAGCCGGCTCGACGCCTCGATCGTGTTCGAGCAGTTGAGCCACGGGGATGTGGCGACTGCCGCCTTCCTGTCGATCCACAACATGGTCTCCTGGATGGTCGACCGGTTCGGATCAGACGACCTGCGCCACCGATACCTGCCCCGGCTGACCGCCATGGAGCTGATCGCCAGCTATTGCCTGACCGAGCCTGGCTCGGGCTCAGACGCTGCGGCCCTGGCGACCACGGCGACCCGGGATGGCGACGACTATGTGCTGACCGGCTCCAAGGCCTTCATCTCCGGGGCGGGGGTCTCGGACGTCTATCTGGTCATGGCCCGCACCGGCGCGCCCGGCGCCAAGGGCGTCTCGGCGTTTCTGGTCGAGCGGGACTGGCCGGGCGTCTCCTTCGGCGCCAATGAGAAGAAGATGGGCTGGAACGCCCAGCCGACCGCACAGGTCAATCTGGACGGGGTCCGGGTTCCGGCCGCAAACCGGCTGGGCGCGGAGGGGGAGGGGTTCCGCTTCGCCATGGCCGGCCTCGACGGCGGCCGGATCAATATCGCCTCCTGCTCGCTCGGCGGGGCTCAGCTCGCGCTGGAGACCGCCCAGGCCTATCTGGAGAGCCGCAAGCAGTTCGGTCAGCCGCTCAAGGACTTCCAGGCGCTGCAGTTCCGGCTGGCCGACATGGCCACCGAGCTCGACGCCGCCCGGCTGATGGTCCGCCGCGCCGCCGATGCGCTGGACAAGAAGGACCCCAAGGCCACCCAATATTGCGCCATGGCCAAACGGTTCGCCACCGACGCCGGCTTCGAAGTGGCCAACCAGGCCCTGCAACTGCACGGCGGCTATGGCTATTTGCGCGACTATCCGCTGGAGCGGATCGTCCGCGACCTGCGCGTCCACCAGATCCTGGAGGGCACCAACGAAATCATGCGGGTGATCATCGCCCGGGAGCTGCTGCGCCAATGACCGACGAAATCCTGGTCCGGGTCGAGGGTCGCGTCGGTCGCCTGACCCTCAATAGACCCCAGGCCCTTCACGCCCTGACCACGGCCATGTGCGTGGGCATGACCGAGGCCCTGCTGGCCTGGAAGGATGATCCCGCCGTCGAACTGGTCCTGCTGGACCATTCCGGCGAACGCGGCTTCTGCGCGGGCGGCGACATCCGCATGCTGGCGGAGAGCGGGGCTGGAGACGGCCAGGCGGCGCGGGCGTTCTTCTTCACCGAATACCGCCTGAACCACCTGCTGTTCGAATATCCCAAGCCGGTCCTGACCATCATGGACGGGGTGACCATGGGCGGCGGCGTCGGCCTGGCCGCGCCCTCGCGCTATCGGGTCGCGACGGAGCGGACCACCTACGCCATGCCGGAGACCGGCATCGGCCTGTTCCCGGATGTCGGCGGCGGCTGGTTCCTGCCGCGCATGCCGGGGCATATCGGCCTATGGCTGGCGCTCACCGGCGCGCGGGTGAAGGCTGCTGACTGCGAATTGATCGGCATGGCCACCGACTTCATCGAGACCGGCAAGATCGAGGCCTTCAAGGCCGCCGTGATCGCCGACCCGGCGGCGGTCGAGACCCTGCTGACTGAATATGAGGGTGACCCCGGCCGTCCGCCGCTCGCCGCCCACCAGGACGAGATCGACCGTCTGTTCGGGAAGGACAGCGTCGAGGCGATTGTCGCGGCGCTGGAGGCGGCCGACACCGACTGGGCCCGCGACCAGCTGAAGGTGCTGGCGACCAAGTCGCCGCAGACCCTGAAGGTCGCCTTCCGCCAGCTGCAGCTGGGCGGCCAGGCCAGCACCTTCGCCGAGAACATGGAGATGGAGTATCGCGTCGGCGCCCGGGTGGTTCAGCGCCATGACTTCATCGAGGGGGTCCGCGCGGTCATCGTCGAGAAGGACAATGCCCCGAAATGGAATCCGCCGACCCTTTCCGGGGTCAGCGAGCAGATCATCGAAACGATCTTCGCGCCCTTGCCTTCCGCCGAGGCCTGGTCGCCCTTAACTGGACTGTAATGGGACGCCGCCGACCGAGCGATGGTATCGGGGCCGCCTATTCACGGGAGGAACCGATGAAACGCAACCTGATGCTGGCCGCCATGGCGGTCGTGGCCCTGGGCACGGCTGACGCCGCCTGGGCCAAGCCCTCGGCGGCCATCGTGGCCGCCGTCGCCGACAAGGGCCGTCCCGCCGAGGACACCGCCCGCGACGCCGACCGCAAGCCGGCCGAGATGCTGGAGTTCGCGGGCGTGAAGCCTGGCCAGACCGTGGGCGACTTCCTGCCCGGCGGCGGCTACTTCACCCGCATCTTCGCCAAGGCCGTCGGCCCCAAGGGCGCGGTCTATGCGATCATCTCCGAGGGCCAGGCCGCCAACAAGGACAAGCCGCCGGCGGTGAACGCCATCGCGGCCGACGCCAACTATGGCAACGTCAAGGTCGTGGCCGCCAACTTCCAGAGCCTGGCCCTGCCAACCCCGGCTGACGTGATCTGGACCTCGCAGAACTATCACGACCTGCACCTGACCCGCCTGAACCTCGACGTGGCGGCGGTCAACAAGGCGGTGTTCAACGCCCTCAAGCCGGGCGGCTACTACATCGTGCTCGACCATGCGGCCCCAGCCGGCACCCCGGTGGACGCCGCCAACACCCTGCACCGCATCGACCCGGCGATCGTGAAGACCGAACTTGAGGCCGCCGGCTTCAAGCTGGTCGGCGAGAGCAGCGTGCTGCGCAACCCCAAGGACGACTTCACCAAGAACGTCTTTGATCCGGCCGTTCGCGGTCACACCGACCAGTTCATCTACAAGTTCCAGCGGCCGAAATAGGTCGCGGACGCCACCAGGGAAGAGACCATCATGACCCGTATCGCCTTCATCGGGCTTGGCAATATGGGCGGCGGCATGGCCGCCAATCAGGCCAAGGCGGGTCATGAAGTCTCGGCCTTCGACCTGTCCGCCGTCGCGCTCGAACGCGCGGCGGCGGCCGGTTGCCATCCTGCGGCCTCGGCGGCCCTGGCCGTGGCGGGCGCCGATGTGGTGATCACCATGTTGCCGGCCGGGCCGCATGTCCGCGCCGTCTATCAGGACGAGATCGCGCCCAACGCCAAGCCCGGCGCCCTGTTCATCGATTGCTCCACCATCGATGTGGAAAGCGCCCGGGCCGTCGCCGCCCAGGCGACCGCCCTGGGCTTCCGGTTCGCCGACGCCCCGGTGTCCGGCGGCGCGACCGGCGCTGAGGCCGGAACCCTGGCCTTCATGGTCGGCTGCGCGCAGGCTGACTTCGCCGCCATCGAGGCGGTGCTGGCGCCCATGGCTAAGGCGGTGATTCGGGCCGGCGACCATGGCGCGGGCCAGGCGGCCAAGATCTGCAACAACATGGTGCTCGGCATCTCGATGATCGGGGTCTGCGAGGCCTTCGCCCTGGCCGAGAAGCTCGGTCTTGACCCGGAGCGCTTCTTTGAGATCGCCTCCAAATCCTCGGGCCAGTGCTGGTCCCTGACCAGCTACGCGCCCTGGCCGGGCCTGGTGGAGACCGCACCGTCCAACCGCGACTATCAGGGCGGATTCGCCACGGCCATGATGCTCAAGGACTTGAAATTGGCCCAGGAAGCCGCCGCAAAGGCCGGCGCCACGACCCCGCTGGGCGCTCAGGCCGAGGCGCTGTACGCCCTGTTCGACCGGCTGGGCGCCGGCGGCAAGGATTTCTCGGCGATCCTGCAGCTGTTTCGCGGCGTGGCGCCCTGACCCAAGCTTCAGCGTCAATCCGGTTGATGCAAATCAAGCGACAGCGGCGCCGGCGCTTGTAGACAACGTAAACCGTGGGTGCGAAAAGCCCGACACAACAAGGGGACCGGCCGTTGCGCGAGATGGTCAAACGCGCGACCGGGTTTCAGCTTCGATGAATTATCAGGACGCTTTCCGCTCCGCTGTCGACAAGGTTCGCCAGGAGGGCCGTTATCGGGTCTTCGCCGACCTCAAGCGACACAGGGGCCAGTTCCCCCGGGCCACCTGGACCCAGGATGACGGCAGCCAGGGCGATGTGATCGTCTGGTGCTCCAACGATTATCTGGGCCAGGGCCAGAACCCGGTCGTGCTCGACGCCATGCACAAGGCGATCGAGGAGGCTGGCGCCGGTTCCGGCGGCACCCGCAACATCTCGGGCACCACCCACTACCATGTCGAGCTGGAGGCCGAACTGGCCGACCTGCATCGCAAGGAAGCCGCCCTGCTGTTCACCTCGGGCTATGTGTCCAACGAGGCGTCGCTCTCGACCCTCTACAAGGTGCTGCCGGGGCTGATCATCTTCTCCGACGCCCTGAACCACAATTCCATGATCTCGGGCATCCGCGCCGGCCGTGGCGAACGCCACGTGTTCCGCCACAATGACCTGGCCCATCTGGAAGAACTGCTGGCCGCCGCCGATCCGGCTGCGCCGAAGCTGATCGCGTTCGAGAGCGTCTATTCGATGGACGGCGACATCGCCGACATCGCCGGCACCATCGCGCTGGCCAAGCAATATGGCGCTCTGACCTATATCGACGAGGTCCACGCAGTCGGCATGTACGGTCCGCGCGGCGCCGGCGTCGCCGAACGCGATGGAGTGATGGCCCAGATCGACATCATCGAGGGCACGCTGGGCAAGGCCTTCGGGGTGATGGGCGGCTATATCGCGGCCGACGCGATCATCGTCGACGCCATCCGCAGCTATGCTGACGGCTTCATCTTCACCACCTCGATCCCGCCGGCCCTGGCCGCGGGCGCCGTGGCCTCGATCCGCTATCTGAAGGAACACAACGAGGTCCGCATCGCCCACCAGGAGCGCGCCGCCGCCCTGAAGGCGCGGATGGCCAAGGCCGGCCTGCCGGTCATGCCCTCGGTCAGCCACATCGTACCGGTCGAGGTGGGCGACCCCGTCCACTGCAAGATGATCTCCGATATCCTGCTCAGCGACTACGGCATCTATGTCCAGCCGATCAACTATCCGACCGTGCCGCGCGGGACGGAGCGACTGCGCTTCACCCCGTCGCCGGCCCACACGGATGACATGATGGAAGATCTGGTGCGTGCGCTGGAAAAGCTCTGGACCCGCTGCAACATCAAGCGCGTCGGCGGCTACGCGGCCTGAGCCACGCTGCAGATCGTTGGAATGCGGCCGGCGGACCTGGGGTTCGCCGGCCGTCTTCGTTTTAGGTCTGCCGCGACATCGGACGATCTTGCGCCCGCGCCCGGCCGGACGCATAAGGCGCGTCAGGTTCACCGGAGACGCAGGCGCTTCACTTCATTTCCGAAACGCAGACATCCGTCCTGCGGCGCGCTACTTGCCCCGCCGCACGCCCAGGCCCAGGCCGATCTGCTTGGCGAATTCGCTGCGTCTGGCCGCATAGGCCGGGGCCACCATCGGATAGTCCGCCGGCAAGCCCCACCTCTTGCGATAGTCCTCAGGACTGAGATCGAAGCGCGAGCGCAGATAGCGCTTCAGCATCTTCAATCGCTTGCCGTCCTCCAGACAGACAATGTGGTCGTGCTGCACCGACTTGCTGATCGGCACGGCTGGCTTGGGCCGGTCCTCGACAGCCGACACGCCGGGATGACCCAGGGTCTTCAGGGCGCCGTGAACCGTCAACAACAGCTCTGGCACCGCCTCGGCGGCCACTTTGTTGCGGCTCACATAGGCGGTGACGATGTCGACCCCCAAGCGAAGCAACTCACCTTCCGAAGTCTCACTGGCTTCGGGTTCCATACTCATTCCACGCCCCTGTTCTGTGCGACGACTCTTCCGGCGGGGCCCGACGCATCAGCCCGCGCACCTCCGGCGTGGGCACAACGTTTCAGCCGCTCACTTAGTTCCGAAGTTTGTTCCGCGCGCCGATAGCGCTAAAGAGCGCCCAGCCGAATCCCGAAAGGCCCCCGCCATGACCGTCCACGCCGCCAACTCGATCGACGCCTTCTTCACCAGTCCCGTCGCCGACAGCGATCCCGCGATCTCGAAAATCCTGCAGGGTGAACTGCGCCGCCAACAGGACCAGATCGAGCTGATCGCGTCCGAGAACATCGTCTCGCGCGCCGTGCTGGACGCCCAGGGCTCGGCCCTGACCAACAAGTACGCCGAGGGCTATCCGGGCAAGCGCTACTACGGCGGCTGCGAGGTGGTCGATGAGGCCGAACTGATCGCCATCGATCGCGCCAAGCAGCTGTTCGGCTGCGAATTCGCCAACGTCCAGCCGCACTCCGGCAGCCAGGCGAACCAGGCGGTGTTCATGGTCACCATGAAGCCGGGCGACACCTTCATGGGCATGAACCTCGACCATGGCGGCCACCTGACCCACGGCAAGAGCGTCAACCAGTCGGGCAAGTGGTTCAACCCGGTCGCCTATGGCGTCCGCGCCCAGGACCACCTGATCGACTATGACGAGGCCGCCGAGGTGGCGCGCGCCAACCAGCCCAAGGTGATCATCGCCGGCGGCTCGGCCTATTCGCGGGCCATCGACTTCAAGAAATTCCGCGAGATCGCCGACGAAGTTGGCGCGATCCTGATGTGCGACGTGGCGCACTATGCCGGGCTGATCGTGGCCGGCGAATATCCGAACCCATTCCCCCACGCCCACATTGTCACGACCACCACCCACAAGACCCTGCGGGGACCGCGTGGCGGCATGATCCTGACCAACGACAAGAAGCTGGCCAAGAAGATCGATAGCGCCGTGTTCCCCGGCCTGCAGGGCGGGCCCCTGATGCACGTGATCGCCGCCAAGGCCGTGGCCTTCGGCGAGGCCCTGCGGCCCGAGTTCAAGCTCTATGCCCGCCAGGTGATCGAGAACGCCCGCGAACTGGCGGACAGCCTGCAGAGCGTCGGCTTCAAGATCGTCTCCAACGGCACCGACAGCCACCTGATGCTGGTCGACCTGACGCCCAAGAACGTCAGCGGCGTCGACGCCGAGGCGGCCCTGGAGCGGGCGGGGATCACCACCAACAAGAACAGCATTCCCGGCGATCCTCTGCCGCCGATGCAAACCTCCGGCCTGCGGGTCGGCTCGCCGGCCGGCACCACCCGCGGCTTCGGCCCGGGCGAATTCCGCCAGATCGGCAAGTGGATTGGTGAGGTCCTCGATGGTGTCGCGGCGGGCGGCGACAATTCCGCTGTGGAAGCCAAGGTCCGCTCGGAAGTCCTGGCGCTGACGAAACGCTTCCCCATCTATGGGTAATACCTCTATCTAGGGGGTCGGTAGGCCGGGAGGGGCTACATCATGCGCTGCCCGTTCTGCGGCCACGCCGAAAGCCAGGTGAAAGACTCGCGGCCCTCGGAAGATGGGGCCGCGATCCGTCGCCGTCGTCTTTGCCCCGAATGCGGCGGCCGCTTCACCACCTTCGAGCGGGTCCAGCTGCGCGAGCTGACCATCGTCAAGCGGTCGGGGCGGCGCACGCCGTTCGAGCGCGACAAGCTGGCGCGCTCCATCGCCATCGCCACCCGCAAGCGGCCCATCGAGCCGGAGCGGATCGAGCGGATGATCTCCCTGATCACCCGCCAGCTGGAAAGCATGGGCGAGACGGAACTGCCGTCGTCGGCGGTGGGCGAGATGGTGATGAAGCAGCTCAAGGCGCTCGATGACGTGGCCTATGTCCGCTACGCCTCGGTTTATCGCGACTTCCGGGAAGCCGGCGAATTCGCGACTTTCCTGGGTGAGGAAGGGCTGAACGAAGGCGCCGAGGATGACCGCTAGGTCCGCGCCGACCCAGCTGAACCTCAACGGCCTGGAAACCGATGTCCTGCAGCTGCTGATCGAAGCCCACCCCGACCAGGCCGATCTGTTGCGCGCCCAGCTGGGCCAGTCGACCGTGACCTCGCGGCGCTGGACCGGCGCGGGCTTCTTCCTGAATTTCCGCGTCCAGGCGGCGGAGCGGTTCGAGCCCCCGCGCTTCGAGCTCAACGACGTCTATGCCGAGATCGACGGCCTCGATAACGGCGCGGGCTTCGTGCTGTTCATCCGCGACGGCAAGATCGACTTCCTGGAAGGCCACAGTTTCGGCGAGGACTGGCCCCGGACCGACGGCGGCCATCGCGCCTTCATCAAGTCGCCGGTGCGAGGCGTGCTGCACTGATGTCGGTGACCCTGAAGCTGGCCACCTCGCTCGATGGCCGGATCGCCACGGCGGCGGGGGAGAGCCGCTGGATCACGGGGCCTGAGGCCCGAGAGGCCGTCCACGACCTGCGCGCCCAGCATGACGCGGTGCTGATCGGGATCGAGACCGCCCTGGCCGATGATCCCGAACTCACGGTCCGTCTTCCCGACTATCAGGGGCCGCAGCCGGCCAGGGTGGTGCTCGACAGCCGCCAACGCCTGCCCGAGGGCTCGAAACTGGTGAGCGGCGCCCGGGACATTCCGACCTATATCGTGACAACCGCTGCGGCTGATCCGCGCCTGACGGACCTGGGAGTCCGGGTGATCCGGTCGCCGGCCGGCGCCGATGGTCGCCTGGATCTGACGGCGGTCGTGCGCTTGCTGGCGGCCGAGGGGTTGGCCCGGCTGTTCGTCGAAGGCGGAGGGCAGGTCGCGGCGAGCTTCCTGCGCGCCGGCCTGGTCGACGCCCTGGAATGGTTCCGCGCGCCCTTGGTGCTTGGCGCCGAGGGCCGCCCCGGCATGGGAAATCTGGAAATCTCGGCGCTTTCCGACGCCCCGCGCCTCAAGCGGGTTGACGTCCGCGAGGTCGGTTCCGACCTGTGGGAGCGCTACGAAAGGATCTGAATGTTCACCGGCATCGTCACCGACGTGGGCCGCGTTCGCGCCGTCCGCGACACCCACCGCGACCGCAGGTTCGAGATCGAGACCCGTTTCGATCTGTCGACCGTCGAGATCGGCGCCTCGATCAGCCATGCCGGCTGCTGCCTGACCGTGGTCGAGAAGGGCCTGGGCTGGTTCGCGGTCGAGGTCTCCGGCGAAACCCTGTCCAAGACCAGCATCGGCGACTGGGTCGAGGGCCATCCGGTCAATCTGGAGCGCGCGGCCCGGGTTGGCGATGAACTGGGCGGCCATATCGTCTCCGGCCATGTGGACGGTGTGGGCGAGGTGGTCTCGATCACCAGCGAAGGCGGGTCACACCGGGTGCAGGTACGGGTCCCGCGTCCGCTGCACCGCTACATCGCCCCCAAGGGCTCGATCGCCGTCGAGGGCGTTTCCCTGACCGTCAACGAGGTCGAGGACGACCTGTTCGGGGTCAATCTGATCCCCCACACCTGGGAGGTGACCACGCTCGGGACGCTCAAAGTCGGCTCACGGGTCAATCTGGAGATCGACATGCTGGCGCGCTATCTCGCCCGCTGGCGCGAAACGGCCTAAAGGGTCGCTTCGAACAGGAACCGACGCATGCTTGAAGACAAGATCCGCATCCTCGTGGTCGAGGCGCGATTCTATTCCGACCTCGCTGACGAGCTGCTGCGCGGAGCCACCGATGTGATCAGCGCCCACGACGCCGAGTTTGATGTGATCAGCGTGCCGGGCGCCCTGGAGATCCCTGCGGCCATCGCCATCGCGGAGGAGGGCGGGCGGGGTCCGAGCGGCAAGGCCTATGACGGCTATGTCGCCCTGGGCGCGGTGATCCGTGGTGAGACCTATCATTTCGAGATCGTCGCCAACGAGAGCGCCCGGGGCCTGACGGACCTGGCGGTCGGCAAGCGCCTGGCGATCGGCAATGGCGTCATGACCGTCGAGGACGAGGACCAAGCCTGGGCCAGGGCCCGGCCCAGCGAGGGCGACAGGGGCGGCCGCGCGGCTCGCGCGGCGCTTGAGATGATCGCCCTGAAGCGCCAGCTGTCGGGTCAGGCCCGATGAGCAAGCCCAAGCAGGCCCGTTCCGTCGCCCGCCTGGCGGCCGTCCAGGCGCTCTATCAGATGGAAGTCTCCGGCGCCGGCGTCGAGGCGGTGATCCGTGAATTCGCCGAGCATCGCTTCGACCGGAGCATGGAGGGCGATGAGAGCGCGCCGCTGGCCGCCGCCGATGAGGGCTTCTTCGCCGATCTGGTGCGCGGCGTGGTCGGGGCCCAGCGCGAGATCGACAGCGCCGTGGTCAAGCGACTGGCGACCGGCTGGCGGCTGGAGCGGCTGGACGCGACGGTCCGCGCTATCCTGCGGGCAGGCGCCTTCGAACTGGCCCACCGCGCCGACGTGCCGGTCGAGGTGGTGATCGACGAATATGTCGAGCTCGCCAAGTCGTTCTTCGAGGGGCCGGAGCCCGGCTTCGTGAACGGCGCCCTGGACGGAGTGGCCCAGGATGTCCGGCCCTGAGGCCACCCCGCCCGACGAGGTCGATCCGCCCGATGAGTTCGGGCAGATCGCCCGGCTGTTCCGCCCCCTGACGCGCGGCGCCCCCGAGGCGCTGGAGCTGCTGGACGACGCCGCAGTCATCCCGTCGCGACCCGGGTTCGATCTGGTCGTGACCAAGGACGCCCTGGTCGCGGGCGTGCACTTCCAGCCCGACGAGCCGCCGGATCGGATCGCGCGCCGGCTGTTGCGCGCCAATCTCTCCGACCTGGCCGCCAAGGCCGCCGC
>NZ_CANCLE010000003.1 GCF_947378715.1 Phenylobacterium aquaticum | reverse complement strand
GACGAGACCGGCGCCGAGATCGGGCGCGGCCTGTCCCGCTACGACGCCGCCGACGCCGAGACCATTCGCGGCCTGAAGTCCGACGCCATCGAGGCGGCCCTGGGCTTCACCGAGGGGCCGTTGATCCACGCCGATGATTTGGCGCTCGCGGAGAGCGGTTAGCGCACCACGCCCAGCGCCGGGCCGTCCCAGTCGGCGCCCAGGTCGCGCCGTAGCCGGGCGCGCGTCGCGGCCTCGAACGCCTCCGGCCACGCGGCGCCGACCCGCTCGGCCAGAGCCCGGGCCCTGGGCAGGAAGATCCGTGCATAGGCGAAATTGGCCGAGACGATGGAGTCCCGATTGGCCTCGGCCACCGGCAGGCCGGTCACCAGGTCCATGTCCTCGGCCGAGAGCAGACGCTTCAGGTGCAGGGCGCCCGGCGGATGGGGCAGGTCGAGCTGCTCGACCATCAGAGCGATCAGGTGATTGCGCAGCATGCCGGTCCCGGTGACCGACACCGCCCACTCCTCGCGCCCCACGGCCACGTGCAGCAGGCCCAGGATGCGGAGAAATTCCCGGACCATCGCCTCGATCTTGTCGGGATCCGCCGCCCGGGGCGCGAGCCGGTCGGGCAAGGTCTCGAAGAGGCTGGCGGGATCGTAGAGCGGCTTCAGCCGGTCCTTGGCGCCATGCACCATGCCCGGCACTGTGACGGTCAGGTCCGCCCGCAGCCAGTCGACGGTCACCGAGCCGAACAGCGGCAGGGCCGGGTGGGGGCGATACCAGTGGACGATGTCGAGGCCGGCCGACAGCCAGTCGTGGGCGGCGTCGGTGAAGGCCCCGTGGGCGGCGGGTTCGACCACCGCGATCAGGTCGACATCGCTATAGGCGTCGCCCAGCCCCTGGCCCAGGCTGCCGCCCAGGAACAGGGCCAGGACCCGTGGGTCCGCCGCCGCCAGGGCCCTGACCGTCTCGATCAGTTGGTCACGATCCATCCCGTCCTCCGTGCGCCGCAGGTTGTACACGGATCGAAGGTTGCGCACCTCTCATTTGAACCTGCGCGGAAAGACGCCTAGTAAGGCTTGGACCGACACTAAGGCTCACGCTGAGCATATGGGCGCAGGGATGGACGACGCGAGCGCGGCAGGACAGGCCGAGACCCGGGGACGCCTCACGGCGCTGAGCCCCGGCATGGCCGTGCCCTATGGCGGCGACCGGCTGGCCTTCGTCTCCCGCGAGTTGGCGGCGGCCTTCCGGACCGGCGACCAGCTGTTGGTGATCCAGGATTCCGGCGCCCTGTTGCATGTGCCTGGCGAGGTCCAGGCCGTGGCCCACGCCGCCGTCGGCCGGGCCCATGCCGCCTTCCGCCAGATGGGCCAGATCTCCGATGCGGCCATCACCGCCTTCTTCGCGGCCTTCGCCGCCCGCCTGGCGGATGACGCGGTCTGGGCAGTGATCGCCGACGCCAACGCCGCCGATGTGGCGACGGCGCAGGGCAGGGGCCGCTCCACCACCCGCCTGGCGCTCAGCGCCCAGATGCGCGCCGACATGATCGCCGGTCTTGAGGCCTGGCGCGACGCGGCGCCGGCCCGGGGCCGGGTGCTGGAGACCGTCAGGCATGACGGCTGGAGCGTCGAACAGGTCATGGCGCCCCTGGGCGTGGTCGGCTTCGTGTTCGAGGGCCGGCCCAATGTGTTCGCCGACGCCACCGGCGTGCTGCGCACCGGCAACACCGTGGTGTTCCGCATCGGCTCCGATGCTCTCGGCACCGCCCGCGCCATCGTCAGCGAGGCCCTGGACCCCGCCCTCGCCGCCGCCGGCCTGCCCCCGGGCGCTGCGGCCCTGGTCAACAGCGCCGAGCGTTCAGCCGGCTGGGCGATGTTCTCCGACACCCGCCTGGCGCTCGCCGTGGCCCGGGGCTCCGGCCCCGCCGTGGCCCAGCTGGGCGCCGTGGCCCGCCAGACAGGCACGCCGGTCAGCCTGCACGGCACGGGCGGCGCCTGGATGGTGGCCGACGCCAGCGCCGATCCCGACCGCTTCGCCGCGGCGGTCTATCACTCCCTCGACCGCAAGGTCTGCAACACCCTGAACGTGGTCTGCATCGTCCGCGACCAGGCCAAGGCCCTGACGCCCCGCTTCCTGGAGGCCCTGGAGGCCGCCGGCCAACGGCGTAAGGGCTGGAAGCTGCATGTCTGCGCCGCCGCCTGGGACTTCGTGCCCCACCATTGGCGGATTCGCCGGGGTCCCGTGGTCCGGGCGGAAGGCGTGGCCGAGGAGGCCCTGGTCGAACCCCTGGCGGAGTCCGAGCTGGGCCGCGAATGGGAGTGGGAGGAGACCCCCGAGGTCAGCCTGGTGATCGTCGACGACGTCGCCGAGGCCGCCCAGCTGTTCAATCGCCACAGCCCCCGCTTCGCCGCCAGCCTGATCTCCGAGGACCCGGCGGCCCATGAGCTGTTCTACGCCCTGTTCGACGCCCCCTTCACCGGGGATGGCTTCACCCGCTGGGTCGACGGCCAATACGCCCTGAACCGGCCTGAGCTTGGCCTCTCCAACTGGGAGCATGGCCGGCTGTTCGCCCGGGGCGGCGTCCTGGCCGGGGATGGGGTGTTCACCGTTCGCGCCCGGGTGCGCCAGACCGACCCGGATCTCGATCGCAACCCCGCATCCTCCGCCTGGCCCCGGCCTTGAACGTCCTCACTTCAACAACGGGAAGCGCCCATGTGGTTCGCAGGTCCGGCCCGGCGCGTCCCTGAGGCCGGCCGTCCCGCGACCCTGCGCCTGGGCTTCACGCTCGCGCGCGGCATGCGGGTCGGGCTCTATGGGGGCTCGTTCAATCCCGCGCATGAAGGCCACGCCCACGTGGCCGAGACCGCGCGTCGGCGGCTGAAGCTCGACCGGGTGATCTGGCTGGTCTCGCCGCAGAATCCGCTGAAGTCGTCGCACGAGACCGCCAGCCTGGAGACCCGGCTGGCCGGCGCCCGGCGCTTCGCCCGGGGCCGGGCCATGGTGGTCTCCGCCGCCGAGACCAAGATCGGCTCGACCTACACCATCGACACCCTGCGCGTGCTCAAGGCGCGTTTTCCGGGTGTGAAGTTCGTCTGGATCATGGGCGCCGACAGCCTGGCGAGCTTCCATCGCTGGCGGGGCTGGACCCAGATCATGGGCGGGGCGCCGGTGGCGGTGGTCTCGCGGCCGTGGATTTCCCTGAAGAGCCGATTCTCGCCCGCCGCACGGCGCTTCGCCCGCGCGCGGCGGCCGGTGGCCGACGCCGCCGGCCTGGCCGGGGCCAAGCCGCCCCGCTGGGTGTTCCTGACCGGCCCGCTGAATTTCCAGTCCTCGACGGCGCTGCGCGAGCGGATGGGCGGCTCGCGCCGCTGACTCGCCGCGCCGCGAAGCGACCGCTAACCCTGTTGGAATCACACGGCCTGTGCTGATCCCGTGTTCTGTGGTAGGAAGCCTTTTAGCGAGGATATAAAGGAGCGACCCCGCTGAGCCCTGAACCTGCGCCCCGCGCGCAAGAGACTCCGGTTTCGGCCGAGTCCCTCGAGACCCAGAAGCGTATCACCGCCCTGGAAGACCTGATTCTGGCCCGTCTCGACGACGACCAGGCCCAGGACGTTGTTTTCATCGATCTCAAAGGCAAGAGCGCGGTCGCCGATGGGCTGATCGTGGCGTCGGGCCGTTCGCACCGCCATGTCGGCGCGATCGCCGACCACCTGCTGCGCGCCCTGAAGGACCAAGGCTATGGCAAGGCTCGCGTCGAGGGCCTGCCGCATTGTGACTGGGTGCTGATCGACACCGGCGACGTGATCATCCACCTGTTCCGGCCTGAGGTCCGCACCTTCTACAACATCGAGAAGATCTGGTCGGTGGACGCGCCCACCCACATCGCCTTCAGTTGAGACTGGCGATCCTGGCGGTCGGGCGTCTCGCCCGTTCCCCCGAGGTCGAGCTTGTGCGGCTCTATGTGGATCGCGCCACGGCCGCCGGCCGGGCCCTGGGGCTCGGTCCGGTCGAGGTGATCGAAGTCGAGGCGAAGAAGCCCGGCAAGGCCGCCGAGGCCGAGGTCCTGAAACCCCATCTGGAGGCCGCCCACGTCATCGCCTGTGATGAACGGGGCCAGGCCCGCGCCTCGCGCGATTTCGCCGCCGAGATCGGTCGGCTGCGTGACGATGGGGTGCGCAAGCTGGTGTTCGTGATCGGGGGCGCCGACGGGCTGGATCCCGCCCTGGTCGCCCAGGCCCAGGCCAAGCTGGCCTTCGGGCCACAGACCTGGCCCCACGCGCTCGCCCGCGCCATGCTGGCCGAACAGATCTATAGGGCGGTCACCATCCTGGCCGGAGGCCCCTACCACCGTGATTGAGGCCCTACGCAAGCCGCCGCTGCTGATCGCCGGCGCCCTGCTGGCGGCGGCATCGGCCGTGGGGGCGCTCGCCGCAGCGGGCGATCACGGCGCGCTCGCCCGTCTGAACCTGCGCGAGACCGAGCTGACCGCCCAGCAGGGGCGCAACCTCAACCGCCTGTCCCATCTGCTCACCGTCCTGGTCCGCTTCCGCCGAGACCCGCCGCCAGCCCTGCTGGTCAGTCCTGGCGACGCCGTGGACGCCGCCCGCGCCGCCATGCTGATCAAGGCCCTGACCCCCGAGCTGGAGCGGCGCGCCAAGCTCTATGCCGGCGAGGCCGGCGAGATCGCCCGCCAGAGGCGCCTGGCCGCCGTGGCCGCCGCCGCCCTGTTCACCGCCGACAGCAACCAGGCCGACCGCCTGGCCGAAGCCGCCCCCCCGGCGGATGTCGCCGAGACCTCTCCCCCACAGGGGGTCGAGGACACCCGGCCGGTCTTGCCGCCCACCACCCTCCTGGCGCCGGCCGAAGGTCCCATCGTGCGCCGCTATGGCGACCGCCTGACCGGCGGCGACCGGGCGCGGGGCCTGACCATCGCCGCCAAGGCGGGCGCGAAAGTCGAGGCTCCTGGCGACGGACTTGTCCAATATGTAGGCCCGGTTAAGGGTTGGGGGGTCATCTTGATCTTGAGATTGGCCGGCGGATACCATTTGGTGTTGGCTGGCCTGGATCGTGCAAGCGTCGGGGTCGGACAATCCGTCGCGGCGGGCGCGCCTGTCGGATGGATGGCGGATGGGCGACAAACGCCCGCCGAGCTCTATCTGGAAGTCCGGGAACGTGACGCGCCGGTCGATCCGGGGCGCTGGCTCAAGGGCTGAACCGACGCAAGATCGGTGAGGCCCCAATAACTTCGAGCGGTTTGGCTCTTTCGGCGACACGACATCTGTTCGCGGCGTAATTCCGCCGCAAGGGAGCCCTAGGGCCAGACTATGCGCAAGTATCTGCTGATCGGTGTTTCGGCCTTCGTGCTCGGTGCGGGTTCGATGGCCTATGTGAGCCAACAGGCCCTGGCTTCGGCCGAGCCCCGGGCCAAGACCTACAAGATGCTCGAACTGTTCGGCGATGTGCTGGACACGGTGGAGCGCCAGTACGTCACCGAGGTCGACGACAAGAAGCTGATCGAGGCGGCCATCGACGGCATGCTGACCTCGCTCGATCCGCACTCCAACTATCTGAACCCAGAATCCTTCGACGACATGCGCGATCAGACGCGCGGCGAATATGGCGGCCTCGGCATCGAGGTCACCAGCGAGGACGGCGTGGTCAAGGTGATCTCGCCCATGGACGGGACGCCCGCCTTCAAGGCCGGGATCAAGGCCGGCGACTACATCACAGCCGTGAACGGGGCCAGCGTGCTCGGCCTGTCGGTCTCCGACGCGGTCAAGCAGATGCGTGGCAAGCCTGGCGAGGCCGTGACCCTGACCATCGCCCGCGAGAAGACCGATCCCTTCGACGTGAAGCTGGTCCGCGAGATCATCAAGACCAAGTCGGCCACTGCCAAGGCGATCGGCGACTACGGCTATCTGCGGGTGTCGGCCTTCAACGAGAAGACGACCGACGAGGCGGAAGCGGCGATCGCCGACGTCCGCGCCAAGAACCCGAAGATCAAGGGCTGGATCCTCGACCTGCGCAACAATCCCGGCGGCCTGCTGGACCAAGCGGTGTCGATCTCCGACCTGTTCCTGGACGGCGGCGAAATCGTTTCCCAACGCGGCCGTGATCCCCGCGATGTCGAGCGCTACAACGCCCGGCCCGGCGACGCCATCGGCGGCCAGCCCCTGGTGGTGCTGATCAATTCCGGCTCCGCCTCGGCGGCCGAGATCGTCGCCGGCGCCCTGCAGGACCGCAAGCGCGCCGAACTGGTCGGCCTGACCAGCTTCGGCAAGGGTTCGGTGCAGACCGTGATCCCGCTGCGCGGCGGCATGGACGGCGCGCTCAAGCTGACGACGGCGCGCTACTACACCCCGTCCGGCCGGTCGATCCAGAAGACCGGCATCCAGCCGGACCTGGAGGTCGCCGAAACCCGCGAGGATGCGCAGCAGATCGCCAACCGCTCCTTCCAGTTCTCGGAAGCCTCCTTCACCAACGCGCTCAACGCCGAAGAGGGCAAGGCCCGGGTCGGCGCCCACCAGCCGGCCGAAGCCCCGCCCGAGGGCTTCGACGTCAAGACCGGCGACTTCCAGCTGACCCGCGCCGAGGACGTGCTGAAGGCCGGCTCCGTCGCCGCCACGCCGAAAATGCCCAAGCCCGCCGCCCGGTTGGCCGAGGTGATCGGTCCCAAGGTCCCGAAGATCGAACCCGCGGCGCCGGTGAAGAAGTAGGGCTCGGCCGCCCTATCCCTCTGACAAGGGCCGCGCCACCTCGGCCAGCCGTCGCCTTGCGGAATGGGGCGCGGCCGCCTCGGCATATCCCGCCCGGAAGGCGAAGGTGACGTGCCCGTCGCCGAACTCATCGACGATGGCGGCCGCGTGTTCGGCCTCTGAGATCCGCCCCTGCTGGCGGGCGCGGTCCACCCGCTCGGGCAACTGGTTCACCGGCTGGCTGGCGAGCCCCGCCACGGTGAGCGCCAGCTGCAGCCTCTGCCATAGCCGGCCGGCGGCCAGCTGCTGGCCCCGGTCATAGAGGTCATCCACCGCGATCGTTCCGAACACGGCCGACCCCGCCATCTGCTTGGAGGTCGAGGCCAGCCAGTAGTCGCCCTGGGCCTTGGGTCCTGGCGGCGGCAGCAATTGGCCGGCGAAGGTGACCAGGGGCGAAAGTCCGCTGGTCGGAACCGACAGGCCTGAGCGGAATCTGGAGACCTCTCGCGGGGTCGCCCGATACCAATGGTGGCTGTCCAGCGACATCTGGGGATCGGCGTTGATCGCCCGGGTGGCGTCGATCGTCGCCTGGCCGGAGCGCCGGCCCGGGTCTCCGCCCGCCTCGAACAGTTTCAGCCGCGCGCCGTCCCCGCGCGCCAGCGCCGTCAGACGGCCCGCCAGTTCGGCAGGGATCGGACGGGTCTCATAGGGCGTCCTGTTGGACCGGCGTTCCGCCATGGTCGCCAGGATGGCGCGGCCCTCTGGCGCGCGCGGCGTCAGGCCCAGCGCCACATGCGGCATGGCCTCCCCCGCCTCGGCGGCGAGATCGACCGTCACGTCGAAGCCCAGGGCCGGACCGGCCTGGACCATGTTCTCGACCGCGCAGCCGAGCCCCAGCCACATCTCGCGCCGAAACGGATCGAAGCTCCCCAGGTTTCGGCCTTCATCGGCTCGCAGACGGATTCGGTCGGCCCCCACCTCGAAAATCCAGGGCTGGGTGTTGTGGGGATTGGCCGCCAGGATTCCCGCCGCAACGATGGACAGGGGATCGCCGGCCCTCGCGCGCGCCAGGGCGCGCCAGGCCTCGAAGGGCGACATATCAGGATGGATCATCCCCGCCCGCTCAGCGCCAACCCCCACCGCCGCACCGGTCGCGGCGACCGCTCCCCCGCCGACCAGGGTCAGGACGGTGATCAGGTTTCGGCGGGTGACGGGCATGGCGGACCTCGATCTGAGACTAGGGGCATATGCCCTGAGGGCGCGCCTTGATGCAGCGCATGAGTTTGAACCGCCGCCATACATCGACGCATGGCCCTTCCCCACCGCAGCGGAAAGGCGTCTATCCTTCCCGCCAAACAGGGAGGACGAGCGCCATGGCGGATGATCCGGGGACACCTAGCCTGGGCGATGTGCGGCCCGCGCACCGGCTTGATGAGTCCGTGCTCGACGCCTGGCTCAAGGATCATGTGGACGGCTATGTTGGCCCGCTCAGCGTCCAACAGTTCAAGGGCGGGGCCTCGAACCCCACCTATCTGCTGACCACGCCGGCGGCGCGCTATGTGATGCGCAAGAAGCCGCCGGGCCAGCTGCTGGCCAGCGCCCACCAGGTCGACCGCGAATATCGGGTGATGAAGGCGCTCGGTGACACGCCCGTGCCTGTGCCGCGCATGCGTGCGCTCTGCGAGGACGAGAGCGTCGTCGGCACCAGCTTCTACGTCATGGACTTCCTGGAGGGCCGCATCTTCCGCGACGCCCGCCTGCCCGGCATGGCCCCGGCCGAGCGCCGGGCGATCTATGATGAGCTGGTGCGGGTCATGACCCTGCTGCACGCCGTCGACCCGGTCGCGGTGGGCCTCGCCGACTTTGGCCGGCCCGGCAACTATTTCGACCGCCAGGTCGGGCGCTGGATCAAGCAGTACCGGGGCGCCGAGACGGAGCTGATCCCGGCCATGGAGGCGCTGATCGCCGAGCTTCCGCCCCGCATCCCGAGCGACGACACGGTGACCATCGCCCATGGGGACTATCGGCTGGAGAACGTGATGTTCCACCCCACCGAGCCGCGGATCATCGCGGTGTTGGACTGGGAGCTCTGCACCCTCGGCCATCCCCTGGCCGACATCGGCTACAACTGCATCCTGTGGCACTCGCGGTCGGAGAGCTGGGGCACGCTGGATGGGATCGACCTGGCCGCCAGCGGCATTCCCACCGAAGCGGAATATGTGGCGACCTATGCCCGCTTGACCGGCCGCGACGAGATCGTCGACTTCCCGTTCTATCTGGCCTTCTCGCTGTTCCGCCTGGCCTCGATCAGCCAGGGCGTCTTCAAGCGCAATCTCGACGGCATCGGTTCGGGCGAGCCCAGCACCGACAATTCCGGGGTGAAGATCCTGGCGACCACTGCGCTGGAGGCGCTGCGGCGCTAGCTCAGGAACGCCACGATCGCGGCGGCGAACTCCGGCCTGGAGACCGCGCCCCGATGGTCGCCCGGGGTGATCACGGCCCTGGCGCCCGGGATGGCGGCGGCCAGGCGCTCGGGATTGGCGGCCAAGGGGTCCCTGTCTCCGGCGATCACCAGGGTCGGCACGATGATATCCTGCAGGGCAATGGGCTCCGCATGCACCACCTGGGCCTGGGCGGCGAGCGCCTTGCGGTCTGCGCCGGTGGCGTCGGCCATCTGGCGGAACGGCAGGGCTGAGGGCGCGATGGTCGAGAGGTCGTCGGCAAGCAGGGCGGCGACGATGTCGCGATTGTCAACGACGCGGGTGTCCACGCCGCCGCGCGCCAGGATTCCGTCCCCCACCCCGCCGATGATCAGGCGGCGCAGCCGGCGCTCCCGGGTCCCCGTGATCAGGGCGACGATGGCGCCCATGGAATAGCCGACCAGATCGACCTCGCTGAGGCCCAGATGGTCAATCAGCTCCGACAGGTCGCGGGACATGCGGTCCTCGCCATAGAAGGCCGGATCGTGCGGCTTCTCGGACTCCCCATGGCCACGGGCGTCGATGGCGATCACGCGACGCCCGGCATCGGTCAGGGCGGCGACCACCCCGGCCGCCAGCCAGTTCAGCTTGGCGCTGGCCCCGAAGCCGTGGTGCAGCAGCACCGGCGGGCCGCCGTGCCCGGCGCCCCATTCATGCCAGGCCAGGGTCAGGCCGTCAGAGGTCTTGAAACGGTCAGCCATGCTCTGATCCCCTATCCGATCTCAAAAACCTGCAGCCGCACCTGGTCGGCCAGCCGCTCACCGGTAGCGAGCGCCAGGACGGCGTTCAGCCGCGCCAGCCCCGGCGCGGCCGTGCGCATCCGAACGGCGGTGCGGAAATAGTAGAGCCCGGGATCGACCGCCTCGCCCCGCGCCAGGGCGGCCAGCACCTCCGGCGGTCCGGCGCGCACCCCTTCCGAGCGGATCTCCACCGTCCCGTGGCCGGTGATGTCGAGGATGTAGTGCGCGGAGATGTCCATGCGCCCATCGGCCCACAGGGTCTGCCAGTCGCCGCCGCCCGCCAGCACCTGGCCCTCCAGCCCGCCGGACACGGTTCCGCCAACGATAGGAATGAACCGGCGGCCGGGCGTTCCGGGGTCGACCGACACGGGCGGGGCGACGACGACCTCAAGGGTCATCAGCGGGGTCAGGGCCGGGGTCATGCGGCGGTCTCCGGCTGGGGCTTCAGGCCGGTCAGCGCCTTGTAGCGGGCGGCGATAGCGGCCAGCTCGCCGTCGGCGAACACCTCCTCGATCCGCGTAAAGCCGTCCGGCGCCCGCTCCTGGGCCATCTGCATGCATTGTTCCGGGCCATTGCCACGATTGGCGCGGACGATGGCGGCGGTGGCGGGCAGGCGCTCGGCCTCATAGGCGGCGAGCGCCTCGACCGGGTCGGCATGGGCGCCGAGCGTCCGGACCAGGGCGCGGGCGTCGAGGATGGCCTGGCTCGCCCCGTTGGAGCCGATCGGATACATGGCGTGGGCGGCGTCACCCAGCAGGGTCATGCGCCCGTGGCTCCAGCGCGGCAGGGGATCGCGGTCGACCAGGGGGAATTCATAGACCACCTCCGCGCCTTCGATCAGGCCGGGAACGTCCAGCCAGTCGAACCGCCAGTCGGTGAAGCGCGGCAGAAAATCGGCCAGGTCGCCCGAGCGGTTCCAATCCTCGCGCTTCAGGCTCTCGGCGATCCGCAACTCGGCGATCCAGTTGATCCTCTGGCGCCCGTCCGGGCCAGGCCTGGAGATCGGATAGGCGACGAACTTCTGATCCTGGTGACCGGCCATGATCATGCTGGCGCCGGTCAGGAAGGGTTGGGCCAGGCTGGTCGCGCGCCAGAGAATCCGGCCGCCATAGACCGGCGGACCTTCGTCCGGAAAGAGCCCGGCCCGGGCCACGGAATGAATGCCGTCGGCGGCGATCAAGATGTCGGCGGTGACAGAGTGGGCCTCACCTCCGGCGTCGCTGAAGCGCGCGGTGATCGCGCCTGAGGTCTGCTCATGGCCGGCCAGACGGCGGTCGCAGACCACCCGGCCCTCGTCGAGCCGGGCGACGGCGGCGTCGAACAGCACCCCTTGCAAGGCGCCCCGAGGCAGGGAGATCTGGGGGGCGGCGTGACCGGCCGACCGACCCCGCGGCTCCCCCCAGATGCGCTGGCCGAAGCGGTTGAAATAGACCAGCTCCAGGGTCGCCACCCCCTGGGCCAGCAGGGCGTCGATCAGGCCCAGTTCGTCCAGCACCTCCGCGGCATGGGGCAGGAGATTGATGCCCACCCCCAGCGGCAGGATGTGCGGCGCGGCCTCGAACACCGTCACCTCGTGGCCGGCCGCCTGCAGCGCAAGGGCCGCAGCGAGACCGCCGATCCCAGCGCCTGCTATGATGACCTGCATGGCGTCCTCCCTGCAGACATGCGGCGCGTCACCGCTTATTGTTATGGACTATAACAATCCTCATCCGGACTTCAACCGCCCGCTCCGATGACCAAAAGCCCCCGTCCGATCCGCCGGTCCTTCCAGCCCCATCGCCCCGGCGTCGACTATGGGGTGCTGGACGAGCTCTTGGGCTATGAGGTGCGCCGCGCCCAGATCCGGGTGACGGAGGCCTTCGACGCCCGGCTGGGGGCCTTGGGCGTGACCACCCAGAGGTTCTCGGCCCTGGTGTTGATCGCGGCCAATCCGGGCCTGAAGCAGACCGAACTCGCCGCCATCATGGGCATAGCCCGCTCCGGCGCGCTGGCCATCGTCGAGGGGCTGGGGGACCTGGTCGCGCGCCAGCCCATCCCGGGTGACGCCCGCGCCCAGGCGCTTGCCCTGTCGGCGGCGGGCCAGGCGCGCCTGCCCGCCATCATCGCCGAGGTCCGCGCCCATGACCGCGAGGCGGCGGGCGACCTGACCGCAGACGAGATCGCGACCCTGAAGGCCCTGCTCGCCCGGGTCGCCCCTTAGGCCCCGGCCATATAGGCGAAGCGGGCGATGAACAGCACGGCCAGCAACAGCAGCAGCCAGTCCTCGCGGCCGATCCGTCGGGCGGCGATCTTCAGCACCGCGCAGGCGATCACCCCGAAGGCCAGGCCATTGGCGATGGAGAAGGTCAACGGAATGGCGATCAGCGTCAGGAAGGCCGGGATCGACACCACGGGGTCCTTCCAGTCGATGTCGGCCAGCGGGGCCATCATCATCGCGCCCACCAGGATCAGGGCCGGGGCGGTGGCGGCGGCGGGAATCGCCTGGGCCCACGGGGCCACGAACAGGGCGGCGAGGAATAACAGGCCGGTGACCACCGCCGTGAGGCCGGTGCGGCCGCCCGCCGAGACCCCGGACGCGCTCTCGATATAGCTGACCACCGTGCTGGTGCCGGCCAGGGCGCCGACCACCGTGGCGGTGGCGTCGGCGAACAGAATGCGGTTGAGGCGCGGAATGGTTCCGTCCGGCTGGACCAGGCCGGCCTTGGTCGAGACCGCGACCAGAGTGCCGACGTTGTCGAACAGGTCGACGAAGACGAAGACGAACAGGATCTCGATCAGGGCCAGGCCCAGCCCCTTGCCGCCGATCCCGAAGGCCGCCGGTATATCCAGCTGGAAGGCCGTGGCGGTCATCTGGGCGACGCTATAGGGCTGGGGCGACCACTGGGCGAGATGCAGGCCCCAGCCGATCAGTGAGGTGACGACGATCCCGATCAGGATCCCGCCGCGCACCTTCCACACCTCCAGCACCGCGATGATCGCCAGGCCCAGCAGGGCCAGCAGGACGCCCGGACTATGCAGGTCGCCCAGCCCCACCGTGGTGGCCGGGTTGCCGGTGACGATGCCGGCGCTCTTCAGGCCGATGAAGGCGATGAACAGGCCGATGCCGGCGGCTATGGCCGAGAACAGGGTGCGAGGAATGGCGTTGACGATCAGCTTCCTGACGCCTGCGAAGGTCAGGATCAGGAACAGCACGCCGGAGATGAACACCAGGCCCAGCGCCGTCTGCCACGGGATCCCCATGCCCTTGACCACCGTGAAGGTGAAATAGGCGTTCAGCCCCATGCCGGGGGCCAGAGCGATCGGGTAGTTGGCGAGCATCCCCATCAGGATGCAGCCCACGCCGGCGGCCAGGCAGGTGGCGGCGGCCACGGCGGCGGGCGGCATGCCCGTCTGGCCGAGGATCGAGGGATTGACCAGGATGATATAGGCCATGGTCAGGAAGGTGGTCAGGCCGGCGAGCAGCTCGGTCCGGACATTGGTCCCCCGGGCCTTCAGCTGGAAGGTGTTCTCGAGCAGGCTCATTTTGCGGCTCCCGGCAGGTTGGTCTCGTAGGTCGCCCAGCCGGCGACCAGGGCCTTGACCACCGGCGCGCCGGTCAGCCAGGCGGCCTCGAATCCGGCGCGGGGCCCGCCCTGCGCGAACTTCAGGACCGGGCTATCGGCGTCGCCCTCGCGGGAATAGTTGCTGGCGGTGCGCAGGACGAGCACGCGCCGGGCGTCGACCCGTCCCTGGCGGCCAAAGAGGCTGAGCACATCCAGGATCCCCTGGTCCTCGCAATCGGTCATGGCGAAGACGCCCTTGCCGTCCGTCCAAGTCTTGATCCAGGCCCGCGCCCACTCGGTGCGCCGGGTTCCATGCCAGAAGCGGGTGGTCCCCAGCACATCGCCAAGAAAGACGTGCGGCGGCTTCAGCGCCTCGGGCTCGCTGGGATAGCGGGCGCGATCGGTCTGCAAGGTGGCGGAGTCGGGCAGGGCCACATTGCGGGTCAGGCCATAGGCCCAGTCGGTGAGGCCGGGATTGAGCGCCCAGACCATGTCGCTGGACCCTGGCGCGGCGCCCTTCAGGCCGGGCTTTCCGGCGCCTGGGCCATAGAGGCCGTTGGGCCAGTCGGCGGGGATCTCGCGGTCGTCCATCTCATAGGCCGGGTCGGCGTCGACCACGTAGCGGGCCCAGGCCGCCGAGCCGATCGAGCCGGTGCGCGGATCGACGCCGGCGATGCCGGCCACGATCCAATAGGCGTGGCTGAGATCGAACTGCGGCGACAGGGCCAGGGCGGCGACGCTCTCCCGCGCCCGGCCGCGCATGCCGGTGACCACGCCCAGCACGCCATCGTCCGACAGCCGCACCGGCCGTTCGATGCCGGGCACGGCCAGGGTCTGGGTCAGGGGATAGCGCTCAGCCCAGGCCTGGAATTCGCCCGGCGCGTCGCCGGTGTCGGCGCCGGCCTCGAAGGTGGTGAGCACCACCACCTTGATCGGGATCGGCGCGGCCTGGGCCGCCAGCGGCGCGAACAACAGCCCGAGAATCAGAATCAGCCTGCGCATGTCGCCCCCGCGTGACAGGGCCGTACTGAGCCGCAGCGGGACGGAACCGGCAAGACCTGAACCGCCTTCCGCCACGACATCATTGCCAAGCGCCTCGCGGATGGCCGCTATGGCGGCGACGGAAACATCCGCGCGAAGGACGAGACAGGGTGGAAACGGCAGTGGACCTGGGCGCGCTCAGCGCCTGGATGGATCGTCAGGGCCTGGGCGCGGGCCCGCTGGAGGACGCCGCCCTGCTGGCCGGCGGCACCCAGAACATCCTGCTGAAGTTCCGGCGCGGGGAGCGGACCTATGTCCTGCGCCGGCCGCCGCCGCATCTTCGGGCCAATTCCAATGAGACCATGCGCCGCGAGGCCCGGATGCTGGCGGCCATCGCCGAAACGGGCGTGCCGCATCCGCGTCTGATCGCCGCCTGTCCGGAGGAGGACGTCATCGGGGCGGCCTTCTATCTGATGGAGCCGATCGACGGCTTCAATCCGACCACCGGCCTGCCGCCCCTGCATGCGGGATCGCCGGATATCCGCCACCGCATGGGCCTGGCCCTGGTCGAGGGCATCGCCGCCCTGGGCGCGCTCGACTACCGCGCCCTTGGGCTTGAGGGGTTCGGCAAGCCGGACAACTATCTCGGCCGCCAGGTGGAGCGCTGGAAGGGCCAGCTCGCGTCCTATTCAGAGTTCGAAGGCTGGACCGGACCGGCTGAGATCCCCGGCGTGGACAAGGTCGCCGCCTGGCTGACCGCCAACCAACCGCAAAGCTTCATCCCCGGCATCATCCACGGCGACTATCACCTGGCCAATGTCATGTATCGCCATGACGGGCCGGAACTGGCGGCCATCGTCGACTGGGAGCTGACCACCATCGGCGATCCCCTGCTGGATCTCGGCTGGCTGATGGCCACCTGGCCGGAGGGCGAGATCCCCGATCCGTCGGTGGTCACCGTCAAGCCCTGGACCGGGTTCCCCACCGCCGCCCAGTTGGTCGAACATTACCGCCCGCGCACGGCGCGCGATCTCGCCAGCCTCGACTGGTACGCCGTCCTGGCCTGCTACAAGCTGGGCATCATCCTGGAAGGCACCCACGCCCGGGCCTGCGCAGGCCGCGCGCCCAAGCCCACGGGCGATCGCCTGCACGCCCAGACGCTCAGCCTGTTCGCACGCGCCCTGCGCTGGATCGGCTAGGTCCGGTCTCGGCCTTCAACCTCTGGCGCCAATCGCGCTGCATGCCGTCGGTGACCCCCACCAGCTGCAGGAAGCTGATCACCGAGATCGGCGGTCGCGGCGCAGCCAGCAAGGCCCCGCCCGGCGCCTGGGCCTCCACCGTCAGCGGAAACACCGCCCAGCGGGCCGGGAACGGCCGGATCGTCGGGTCGGGATCGGCGCCCAGGTGCGGGCAATGCTCCAGCGCCCGCTCCGCGCAGGCCTTGTGGCTGGGGGAGATCGCGCCGGCGTTCAGCACGATCTGGGCGTCGGGGAGGTCCGCAGGGGTGACGGCCCCCAGACCCCGGGCCCGCAGCGCGCCGACCGCCATCAGCTTGCCGGTCTGATGCCAACGATCCCCGGGCGCGGTCGGCTCACCGCACATGGGGCAGAGCATGCGGCGCACGCTGTCGCGCTGGCGGCGCAGGTGATTGCGCGAATATTGCGGCTTGCCCTCGCCCGGCCGCTCGGCCTGACCGATGGCCAGGCGACCGTCGACGGTCGCGCAGGGCCCGACCCCCAGCAGGGCCTCGGAGGTCCAACTGGTCACCCAGGGCACATCGACCCCGACCTTCAATCTGGACGCCATGCCCGCCTCCCCTGGCCCGCCGCGACGATCTTGCGCGCGCTAGGCCAGCGCGCAAACCCCGTGGCCGGCCGAAGGTTCCTCGCCCCTGGCCGTCGGCCCGTTAAGTCATTCATTAACCATGTTCATTCACCCTCTCGGGCAGGAGCTTCGCATGCCCATGCCCGCCTTTTCCCGGAAGACCTATCCCACCGTTCCGGCCGCCCCGAGCGGCGGGTTCCGGCCGCCCGAGGCCCTGATGCGGGCCGTGGCCAATCCCTATGTCAGCGCCGGCGCCGCCGCCGGCCTGTTCCTGCTGACCACCGTCGGGCTGATCGCCACGATCGGCGATCCCCAGGCCGGCACGCCGGTGGTGCGCATCTCGCTCGCCAAGGTCGCCGCCATGGCCGCGCCGCCCGGCTGGCGCGAGGCCCTGCTGGCCGAGCATCCGGGCCAGCCCCTGATCACCGAGGATATCTATAGCCTGTCGGAAAGCCCGATCGGCCCCGGGGGCATGGCCACCATCACCCTGCCCGGCGGCCGCGCCTTCCGCGCCGCAGATCCCCTGCCCCAGGCGCCGATTCAGGGCGTCACGATCAATGGCCCCAATGGCCCGCTGCCGGTGATCGGTGGCGACGGCCGCACCCCAGCCCAGGCCTATGCCCGGCCCTTCACCTCCAACGGCCGGCCAAAGATCTCCCTGGTGATCGGCGGGCTGGGGCTCAACGCCTCGGCGACCCGCCAGGCCATCGAGGGCCTGCCGCCGGAGATCACCCTGTCTTTCGTGCCCTATTCGGAGGGCCTGCAAGGCTGGATCGACCTGGCCCGCGCCAACGGCCATGAGGTGCTGCTGGAAGCGCCCATGGAGCCGGTGGACTATCCGGACAATGATCCCGGCCCCTACACCCTGATGTCGCGGGCCATGCCGGCCGAGACCGTCAAGAAGCTGGAATGGCTGCTCAGCCGCGCCACCGGCTATTTCGGGGTGACCAACTATCTGGGCTCGAAGTTCATGGCCACCGATCCGGCCATGGGCGCTTTCTCCGACGCCCTGCGCAGCCGGGGCCTGGCCTTCATCGACGACGGCTCGGCGGCGCAGCGGCGGGGCGGCATTCCCCGCGCCTCGGCCGACCGGATCATCGACGACCAACTGTCGGCGGATTCCATCGACCAGCAGCTGCTGGCCCTGGAAGCCGGCGCCTTGCAGCGCGGCCAGGCCCTGGGCTCGGCCTTCGCCTATCCGGTGACCATCGGCCAGGTGGCGCAATGGGCGCGCTCGGTGGAGGATCGGGGCTATCAGCTGGCCCCGGCCTCGGCTCTCATGACCCGGAAATGACCGAAGACCTCTCTGCCTATCGTCCCAATGTCGGGGTGGTGCTGTTCCATGCCGACGGCCGCGTCTGGCTTGGGCGGCGTCACAACACCCCTGAGCCCTATAACTGGCAGTTCCCGCAAGGGGGCGTCGACGCCGGCGAGGACCTTGAGACGGCAGCCCGTCGGGAGCTGGCGGAGGAGACCGGGGTCCGCTCGGCCACTCTGCTGGGCCGCACCGACGGCTGGCTCACCTACGACTTTCCGGCCGACCACCAGGGCGGCAAGGTCACCCGCGGCTGGAGGGGTCAGCGCCAGGTCTGGTTCGCGCTGCGCTTCGACGGCGATGAGACCGAAATCGACCTGATGGCGCACGGCGAGCCCGAATTCGACGCCTGGCGGTGGGGAAAGCTCTCCGAAGCCCTAGACCTCGTTGTGCCCTTCAAGCGGGCGACCTATGAGGCGGTAGCCCAGGCCTTCCACGATTTCGCGGGATAGCCTGGCCGCGCCCCCTGGCGGGGTTTAGCGGACAATCTGAAACGGAGCCCCATTGGCGTCTTCGGTCATCATGGTGCATGGCGCCTTCTGCGGCGGATGGATCTTCGAGCGCTTCCGCGAGCCCTTCGAGGCGGCGGGCCTCAAGGTCATCGCCCTGGACCTGCCCGGACACGCCCCTGGCGACCCGGGCCATGCGGTGACCGGGGTGTCGATCACCGACTATGCGCGCGCTGTGGCCAAGGTCTGCGCCGCCGAGCCGGAGCCGCCGATCCTGATCGGCCACTCCATGGGGGGGCTGGTGGCCCAGCTGGCGTCGCGGCGTTGCGAGCTTGAGGGCCTGGTGCTGCTGGCGCCCTCGCCGCCCTGGGGCGTGGCCGCCTCCACCATCGAGGAGGCGGTTTCCGCCGTCAGCCTGCACATGATGGGGCCGTTCTGGATCCAGGCCATCCAGCCGGATGGAACTCTGGCCCGCACCTATAGCGTCGACCGGCTGCCCAAGCCCGAGCGCGAGGCCGCCGTCGCCCGCATGCGCCCGGAAAGCGGTCGCGCCCTGTGGGAAACCCTGAACTGGTGGATGGACCCGCTGATGACCACCAGCCTGGGTCCGGGCCCGCTGAAGGTCCGCAGCCTGGTGATGGCCGGCAGTCGCGACGTGATCCACCCACCGGCCACCGTGCGTCAGACCGCCGAGCGAATTGGCGGGGCCTATCTGGAATGGCCGGGGATGAGCCACTGGCTGCCGGGCGAGCCTGGCTGGGAAGAGGTCGCCGCCGCCGTCCTGACCTGGATCGGCTGACCGCCGATCCGATCCGCATCCACGAAGAAGGCGCCGGAGTTTCCCCCGGCGCCTCGAAATCGTCGCGTGGTCGGCCAGCGCCTTAGAAGGTGCGCTCGCTATAGAGCAGGGTCGCCTGGTCGAACTTGGCGTTCAGGGGCGAGCCGTCGGGCTTCTTCAGCTGGACCAAAACCAGACCCTGGGACTCGTGGTCGGTGAAATATTCCCAGGAATTGGTGATCCGCTTCACGTCCGTGGCCGGCACGTAGTCGTTGCGCTGCGCGGCCATGTAGGGATCGTGCAGATAGGCCCAGATGTTGAGCGAGCGGATGATCGGCTTCTCGCCGTCGAGCACGTATTTCAGGCTCAGCGAGCAGACCTGCTTGTTGGAACCGGGGTTCTCCAGGGTCAGCATATAGTCCTTCGTCCCGCCGGTGAGCGGCAGGGTGAAGATGATATTGCCGTCCTTCTTGCCCTTCTTCATGCCGTTGGCCAGCGCGAGCTGAGCGTAGTCACCACCCTTGACCAGCGGAATGCAGACCTTGGTCAGCACATTGGTGATGATGGCGCCGTCGCCATCGGTGGGCAGAGTGGGTTCCGGCGGAGCCGGAGCCGCAGCGTCAGCGGCCGGCGCGGGGGCCGGAGCAGCGGCGGCGGCGGGATCCGCCGCGGGGGCCGGCGCCGCGACAGGTGCGGCGGCCGGGGCCGTTGCGGGCGCCGCAGGTGGCGTCGTCTGGGCGACGGCGACGGTGGCGACGCCGGCGAAGGCGATCAGACTGGCGAAGGCGATACGCATGGAAGTTCCCCTGACTAGGCGATTATCACACTCAAAGTCGCCGTCCCTCGCAAGTCCCCTAGCCGGACTTTAGGGCGAAGGCGAGGCTGATCGCCTAGCTGGCGACCGCCTGAGCGTGTTCAGCCAAAATGGTGAGCCCTTCCGGCGTCACGTCGGCGAAGCCGCCCTTGACGTCGAAGTCGGTGATCTTGCCGCCGGCATAGACCCGCACGCGCCCTTCCTTCAGCGCTGTCATGAACGGCGCGTGGTTGGCGAGCACGCCGAAGTCGCCTTCGGACCCCGGCGCGTCAACCTGATCGACCTCACCCGAGAACAGCTCGCGTTCCGGGGAGACGAGGGAGAAGTGAATCTTGCCAGCCATGGGACCTAGGCTTCCGCCGCCAGCTTTTCGGCCTTGGCGACCGCGTCTTCGATGGCGCCGACATTGTAGAAGGCGGCTTCCGGCAGGTGGTCATACTCGCCGTCCACCAGCGCCTTGAAGGAGCGGATGGTGTCTTCGAGGCTGACGAAGATGCCGGGCATGTTGGTGAACTGCTCGGCCACGTGGAAGGGCTGGGACAGGAACTTCTGAATCTTCCGGGCGCGGGCCACGGTGACCTTGTCCTCTTCGGACAGCTCGTCCATGCCCAGGATGGCGATGATGTCCTTCAGGGCCTTGTAGGCCTGCAGGGTTTCCTGGACGCGACGGGCGACGTTGTAGTGCTCTTCGCCGATCACCAGCGGGTCCATGATCCGGCTGGTCGAGTCCAGCGGGTCCACGGCCGGGAAGATGGCCTGGGCGGCGATGTCGCGCGAGAGCACGGTGGTCGCGTCCAAGTGGGCGAAGGAGGCGGCAGGCGCGGGGTCGGTCAGGTCGTCGGCGGGAACATAGATGGCCTGGACCGAGGTGATGGACCCCTTGTTGGTCGAGGTGATGCGTTCCTGGAGATTGCCCATCTCGGTGGCGAGCGTCGGCTGATAACCCACGGCCGACGGGATCCGACCCAGCAGAGCCGACACTTCGGCGCCGGCCTGGGTGAAGCGGAAGATGTTGTCCACGAACAGCAGCACGTCCTTGCCTTCCTGGTCGCGGAAGTACTCGGCTTGCGCCAGGCCGGTCAGGGCCACGCGGGCGCGGGCGCCGGGGGGCTCGTTCATCTGGCCATAGACCAGGGTGCACTTGGAGCCTTCGCCGCCGCCCGGCATGTTGACCTTGGACTCGATCATCTCGTGATAGAGGTCGTTGCCTTCGCGGGTGCGTTCACCCACGCCGGCCAGAACCGAATAGCCGCCATAGGCCTTGGCGATGTTGTTGATCAGTTCCTGCATGGTCACGGTCTTGCCGACGCCCGCGCCGCCGAACAGGCCGGTCTTGCCGCCCTTGGTGTAGGGGCAGAGCAGGTCGATGACTTTGATCCCCGTGACCAACACTTCGGCCGAGGTCGACTGATCGGCGAAGGACGGGGCCTCGCGGTGAATCGGGGCCATGTGGGTGGTGGCGATCGGGCCGGCTTCGTCGATCGGGTCGCCGATGACGTTCATGATGCGGCCGAGCGTAGCGGGGCCCACGGGGACCGTGATGCCGGCGCCGCTGTCGCTGACCGGCTGGCCGCGGGTCAGACCCTCGGTGGTGTCCATGGCGATGGTGCGGACGGTGTTTTCACCCAGGTGCTGGGCGACTTCCAGCACCAGGCGGAAGGGCTGGCCGGTCCGCTGGTCGACGTTGGTGGTCTCCAGCGCGTTCATGATCGCCGGCAGATGGCCCACGAACTCGACGTCGACGACGGCGCCGATGACCTGGACGATCTTGCCCGTGGCGACCACGGACGACTTGGGAGCCAGGGTCGGGGTCGCGGCCTTGGCGGCCGGAGCCTTCTTGGCGGCGGCGGGAGCCTTGGCGGCGGCGGCCTTCGGAGCGGCGGCCTTCTTGGCGGGAGCCTTCGGGGTCGTAGCCATGGGTTCGGACTCTTTCGGTTAGATCGCTTCGGCGCCGGAGATGATCTCGATCAGCTCCTTGGTGATCTGCGCCTGGCGTGAACGGTTATATTTCAGGGTGAGGGCGGCGATCATGTCGCCGGCGTTGCGGGTCGCATTGTCCATCGCCGTCATCTGCGCGGCGAAGAACCCGGCCTGGTTCTCCAGCATCGCCGACAGCACCTGGACCGTCAGATTGCGCGGCAGCAGGGTCTCGAGGATAGTCTCCCCGTCCGGCTCGTATTCATAGGCCGCGCCCTTCAGGTCGATGGGCTTGGAGCCCGTCACCTGAGCCGGGATCAGCTGGGCGAGCGTCGGGGTCTGCAGGACCACGGACTTGAAGCGCGAGAAGGCGAGCGTGACCACATCGGCCTCGCCGGCCTCGAACAGTTCGCCGATCTTGGCCGAGACCTGCTGGGCCACGGCCAGGCCCGGATTGCCACCCACCTCGAAGCTGGCCACGAAGCGGTCGCCATAGGCGCGCTTCAGCTGGTCGCGGGCCTTGCGACCCAGGGTGATGATGCGGACGTCCTTGCCCTCGGCGATCAGCTTCGAAATCCGCTCGCGCGCCAGGCGCACGATCGAGGTGTTGAAGCCGCCGGCCAGGCCGCGGTCGGAGGTCGCGACGACCACCAGCTGCTTGGTGTCCTTGCCGGTGCCGACCAGCAGCTTGGGCGCGCCGTCGCCGGACACACCCGCCGCCAGATTGGCGATCACCGCAGCCATGCGTTCCGCATAGGGCCGGGCGTTCTGAGCCGCTTCGGTCGAGCGGCGAAGCTTCGCCGCCGCGACCATCTGCAGCGCCTTCGTGATCTTCTGCGTGGATTTCACGCTTCCGATCCGATTGCGCATCTCCTTGAGGCTGGCCATACCCTAGCTCTCCAACCGACGCTTAAGCGAAGGTCTTGGTGAAAGCTTCCAGGGCGGCCTTCAGCTGGACTTCCACATCACCCTTCAGATCCTTGGTGGTGCGGATGGCGTCCAGCAGCGCCTGATGCTTGCCGTGCAGGTGGGCCAGCAGTTCGGCCTCGTAGCGGCCGACCTGGTTGGTGGCGATGCCGTCGAGATAGCCGCGGGTGCCGGCATAGATCACCGCCACCTGCTCCTCGACGGTCAGCGGCGCGTATTGCGGCTGCTTCAGGAGTTCGGTCAGGCGTTCGCCGCGCGCCAGCTGGCGCTGGGTGGTGACGTCGAGGTCGGAGCCAAACTTCGCGAAGGCGGCCATTTCGCGATACTGGGCGAGTTCGCCCTTGATCGGACCGGCGGCGGTCTTCATCGCCTTGATCTGGGCCGAGGAGCCCACGCGCGACACCGAGATACCGACGTTCACGGCCGGGCGGATGCCCTGGAAGAACAGGTCGGTTTCCAGGAAGATCTGGCCGTCGGTGATCGAGATCACGTTGGTCGGAATATAGGCCGACACGTCATTGGCCTGGGTCTCGATGATCGGCAGGGCGGTCAGGGAGCCCGAGCCATTGTCTTCGTTCAGCTTGGCGGCGCGTTCCAGCAGGCGGCTATGCAGATAGAAGACGTCGCCCGGATAGGCTTCGCGGCCCGGCGGGCGGCGCAGCAGCAGGGACATCTGGCGATAGGCGACGGCCTGCTTGGAAAGGTCGTCATAGATGATGACGGCGTGCATGCCGTTGTCGCGGAACCACTCGCCCATGGCGCAGCCCGAGAACGGGGCCAGGAACTGCAGCGGGGCCGGCTCGGAGGCGGTGGCCGAGACGATGATGGTGTATTCGAGCGCGCCGCGCTCCTCGAGCGTCTTGACGATCTGGGCGACGGTCGAGCGCTTCTGGCCGATGGCGACGTAGATGCAATAGAGCTTGGCGCTCTCGTCGTCGCCGACATTGACCGACTTTTGATTCAGAATCGTGTCGATCGCCACGGCGGTCTTGCCGGTCTGGCGGTCGCCAATGATCAGTTCGCGCTGGCCGCGGCCGACGGGGATCAGGGTGTCGATGGCCTTCAGGCCGGTCTGCACCGGTTCATGCACCGACTTGCGCGGGATGATGCCCGGAGCCTTGACGTCCACCCGGCGGCGCTCGGCCACGTTGGTGAGCGGGCCCTTGCCGTCGATCGGTTCGCCCAGCGGGTTCACGACCCGTCCGAGCAGCCCCTTGCCGACCGGCACGTCGACGATTTCCGACAGGCGGCGGACTTCGTCGCCTTCCGAGATGGCGCGGTCCTCGCCGAAGATCACGACGCCGACATTGTCGCGTTCCAGGTTCAGGGCCATGCCCTTCACACCGGCTTTCGGGAATTCGACCATTTCGCCGGCCTGGACATTGTCGAGGCCGAACACGCGGGCGATCCCGTCGCCGACCGACAGCACCTGGCCGACGTCGGAGACGTCAGCTTCCTGGCCGAAGTTGGCGATCTGGGATTTCAGGATGGCCGAAATCTCGGCGGCGCGGATATCCATGGCTTACGCTCTCTTCAGGGCGAACTTGAGGGAATCGAGCTTCGAACGAAGCGAAGCATCGAATAGGCGGGAGCCGACCTGCACCTTGATGCCGCCCAGGATGGACGGATCGACGCGGGTCGAAATTTCCGGATCAGCGCCCAGCGCGGTGCGCAGGGCCTGAGCCACGCCCTTGGTCTGGGCGGCGGTGAGCGGGATGGCGGTGACCACCTGGGCGGCGATCGCGCCGCGCGCCTTGGCGGCCAGTTCCTCGAAGCCGGTGACCACCGACATCAGAACCGAAACCCGGCCGTTGTGAGCCAGCAGGCCCAGGAACTTCTGGGTGGTGGCGTGCAGCTTGGCCTTGGCGGCCAGGGCCGAAAGCGCCTTGGCCTTCTGCTCGGCGCTGAAAGCCGGAGACGCGAGCAGCGTGCGGAAGTCCTTGGAGTCGGCGCTCATGCGTTTCAGCGCCTGAAGGTCGGCCTCCACGACAGCGACGATCTTCTCATCGGTCGCCAGATCGAAGAGGGCCTGGGCGTATCTGCCGCCCACATTGGAAGTCCTGGAATCGTCCGCCACTTATATTGTCCGCCCGGTGCGAATGTACGGCCCCGGGGAAGAACTCTTCACCGCGACCTAAAGGCTTGAAAGCGCTCGGAAAAGAACACTGGCACTTGGGACCTGGGAGGCCCCCCGGCCCAAAGCCGCGCGCCTGTTAGCACGCGATTTTCGGCGCCGCAACCAAGCCGGCGCCCTTTAGGGCCTTCAAGTTCCGTCCTCTTTAGCAGGGTTCGTGGGAACGACCCTACGGAACACGGCCGAGGCCTGGACCGCGAGCGCTCCATCCGGCGCCAGAACGCGGGCCTGAGCGAAGACGATGGTGCGGGTCGCCCGGTCGACCCAGGCCTCCACCCGCACGGTCTGGCCCGGGACCAGGGCGGGGCCATAGTCCAGGCTGAGCGACACCGGATGGGCGTCGTCGCCCGCAACCTGGGCCAGGACCGGCTGGATCAGCAACGCGGCTGCGGCCGCGCCCTGCGGAACGGCCAGGGACCGGGTGAGGACTTGGGGAGAAGGGGAGACATCCGACATGACGCGGGCCTCATAGAAGCGATCGTGGCCGCAGCCAAGAAAAAGGGCGTCGCGGCGGACCGCGACGCCCAGAGTGGCAGGCTCGACTAAGGTTTGGCTGGGAGGCGCGCGCCCTAGCGCTCGTGTCCTGCGGAGAGAGGAGTGGGCGACCAATCAGCTCGCGTTGCAGACGGCGAGCTTGTCGGCTTCGAGGGACTTGGAGGCCACGGAGTAGGACGCCACCGGACCGGCGTTCTTCTTCACCACCTTGCAGGCGGAAACCGCATAGGTCTGGGAGGTCGGGGCGGCGGCGACGCAGGTGTCGCCGGTGCAGATGAACACGGCGCCGCCAGCGATGAACTTGGCGTTGCCGGCGATAGGAGCCGACAGCTTGACCACGACGGCGTCATTGGCGAAGGCCTGACCGGCGGCGGACAGGGCGACGAGGGCGGCGCAGGCGGCCGCGAGAGTTTGAAGCTTCATCTTGGGTCTTCCACGGGTTGGGGAGGAAACGAACCCGGAAGGGCCCGGCCCGGTTCTCGTCGTGGAGCCGACCCAGGTATCCCCACCCGGGCCGCGACGTGAACTAAGCAACGCTAAGATAACGGTGTTAAGATCAAGGGCAACCGCTTTTTTCGCAACACCGATATGCGGAATTGCAGACCTGCCCCGAAATCGGGCCTGAACGGCGAAATCATGCCCCGGTGCTGGGCGCCGGGGACGTTGCGCCCGCGCCCTGATCGCGGAATGATCCCCCCACCCTCAAAGGACACCGCCGGATGACCGACTATCGCCTGTATCCCGATCGCCGTCAGGTGATCGGCGGCCTCGCGGTCGGGGCGATCGCCGGCCTCGCGCCGGCGGCCGAGGCTCAACCTTCGGCGCTGCGCTTCCTGGCGGTCGGCGACTGGGGCCGTGACGGCGCCTCGCACCAGCGCGACGTGGCCGCCCAGATGGGCAGGACCGCCCAGGCGATCGACGCCCGGTTCATCCTCTCGGTCGGCGACAATTTCTATGAGAACGGCGTGGCCTCCACCCAGGACCCCCAGTGGAAGACCTCCTTCGAGGAGGTCTATGTCGCCGCCGCGCTCCAGCGCCCCTGGTACGTCACGCTCGGCAACCACGACCATCGGGGCTCGCCCCAGGCGCAGATCGACTATTCGGCGACCAGCCCCCGCTGGCGCATGCCCTCGGCCTATTTCAAGGTTTCCGGGGCAGAGCTGGGCTTTCCCGACCTCGACCTGTTTGGGCTCGACACCACCCCAATCGTCTCGCCCCTGGCCGCGCGCGCGACCGGTGACGCCCAGCTGGCCTGGCTGGACGCCGAGCTCGCGCGGTCGACCGCGCCCTGGAAGCTTGTGTTCGGCCACCACACGACCTTTTCCGGCGGCGATCACGGCAATACTGGCCGGCTGGTCGACGACCTCAAGCCCCTGCTCGAGCGCCACGGGGTCCAGGCCTATCTGAACGGCCACGACCACGACCTGCAGCACATCGAGGTCGATGGGGTGAGCTATATCTGCACCGGGGCAGGCTCGGAGACGCGGCCGGTCAAGGCGATCGCGGGCACGAAATTCTGCCTCTCGCGCTCGGGCTTCACCGCCTATGAGCTCACCGCCCGGACCCTGACCGTCACCTTCCGCGACTATGAGGGCCAGGCTCTGCACCAGGCGGTGATCCCCCAGCGCCGGGCCGCCTAGCGCGAAGCGGCGAAGGCCGGGCAGGTCATCAGCAGGTCGATCATGGCGATCTCGCTGGCGGCGTCGCCATGGCGCGCCTCCAGCCCGACATAGGTCCGGGGCGGATCGCGGTCTTCCAGGGCCAGGTGGTTGGAGAGCGAGCCGTCGCCGGAGGCGTCCGGCGGACCGGACACCTGTTCATAGGCCACATGCACGCCGCCGGCGTTGAGCGTGTCCACACAGGGGGGATGGGCCAGGGCCTTGGGCGCGCGGCCCGCCACGATCGCCATGGTGTCGCCATTGGCGAAGGCGCCGGCCGCCGTGGGGCTGGCGAAGATGCGGGCGACATCGGCTGGATCGGCGAAGATCGAACCCCGTCCTCCGTGGCCGACCGACCCCGGCGCGTTGGTGTGCAGCCCCACCGCAGGCTGGCCCGGCGCCATCAGCCCCAGCACCGTCGCACTATAGAGTGGGCCCCGTGGCCCAAAATCGCGGTTGGGATCGCAGGGGTGGACGCATCCGGCCCCGCCGCCATGGGCCGCCGACAGGGCGCGGCGGCCGCCATTGGCCACCGCCACCAGCCGCCCGCCATAGGTGGTCAACCCTTGGAAGCCGGCGTCGAAGGCGGCGTCCTCGTCGTCATGCGGCACGAACCAGAAGGGCCCGGCCGGCCGCGCCGGGTCGGTGATCACGATCAGGGTCCAGCTATAGTCGCCCTCGGCGAACCTCAGGGTCGCCACCGAAAGCCGCGCCCAGACCGGGTCGCCCCGGTGTCGGGCCAGGTCGGGGTTGGCGGCGGTCGCCGGATCGAGGGGCGATCGGTCTATGGGGGCCGCATTCACGGGGGACGTCGCCAGGACCAGCCCGAGGGCCATGATGACGGCGCGCCAGCACCTCCGGAGCCGACGGCCTTGCTGGGGCCGGCATGGACCTGGGCGGGCCTCAAACATCGGGGGCGATCCGCGCGGCGAGGTCTCGGCGCACGCGTGCGAAGACCTCCGCCCAGTCGCCGGGCGTCGTCTGGCGGTAGATCGTGGTCGACCTGTACCAGGGAGAGACGGACTGCTGTGGCGGCGGGTAGCGCCAGCAGGTGCCAAGCGCGGCCAGCACCACCCAGCAGGGCTTGTCTAGCGCGCCCGCCAGATGCGCCATGGCGGTGTCAACGGTGATCACCAGATCCAGCTGCTCGAGGATCGCGGCCGTATCAGCAAAATCGCCGCGCGGCTCCTGGAGATCGATCATCTCGACACCCAGGTCAGCGAGGCCATTGAACAGCTCCGGGCCCTTCATGGAACGATTGAAGTTGTTGGGCTGCTTGGGATTTCCCTGCCAGGTGAAGCCGACCTTGAATCCCGGCCCGCCGAAGCCTGACCAGCGCGCGCGCGCCGCCTCGGGGACGGAGAGATAGGCGCCTTGGGACTTCAGCGTGTCATCAGTCCCGAGGCTGGCTGGCAGGGAGCAGGGCAACACCCAGTAGTCGACGTCCGGCATTTGGACATCGCCCACCAGAGTGACGACCTCGTCGACCCCGCCGAGGGATTCGAACAGCCGGAGCATGGCCAAGGTAGGGGCGATCTTCACCTGTCGCGCGCCCTGAGCCTTCAGCAGGGGGACATAGCGGGCCATCAGGATTTCATCGCCATAGCCCTGCTCCCGCCACACCAGGATCGATTTTCCCTCAAGCGGCTGGCCGGTCCATTCAGGAACCCGGACCCGCATCAGGGGGGATTCCGTTCGGTCGGGTCGCGCCTCGTACATTGGCCAGCCTTCGGCGAAGCGGCCCTGGCTGAGATAGATCTGGCCAAGATTGAACGGCGCCTTGGGGTGGTCCGGCTTGATGCGAAGCGCCTCAAGATAGGCGGCTTCAGCGTCCAGTAGCCGCCGCTGATAGCTGTACAGATTGCCGAGATTGTAGTGTGGCGCCGCCCAGTCGGATCTTAGCCGGATCGCGGTCTTAAGCGCGACCTCGGCCTCCGCCAATCTGTGGGTTGCGCGATAGAGCACGCCGAGATTGCCGTGGGCGTCGGGCAGAAGATCCGGCCCGAGCCCTGCCCCTACGGCCGCGAGATACAGGCTTTCGGCCTCGGCCGCACTCCCGGCGATCTGCAGGTCGACGGCACGACGAAACAGGGCTTCAGGGCTATCGGCCAGCGACATGCCCGCGCCATAGCATCGGCGCGCGGCGCTGAAAACGGGCGCCCGCCAGATCGCGCCATCCGACGACCTGTCGCTGCCCGGTTTCATCTTCACCAAGGAAACAGTTTTCGACTCTCCACCCAAGTCACATTATGGCCACGCCAAAGGCGTGACAGAGGCCGGACATGGACGGCGGGTTCGACAGCTTATTCAAGGCGGGCCTCGACCATGCGACGGCCGGCCGCTGGCGCGAGGCGGAAGAGGCCTTCGTCGCCGCCTCCCGATTTCGCCAAACGGTGAACCTGCTCGTCAATCTCGCCCAGGCGCGGCGGGAGTTGGGCGCCTTCGCCTCGGCCGCCGCGCTGCTGGACGTCGCGGTTGTGAACCGGCCCGCAGACCTGGTGTTGAGGAGCCGGCTTGCCAGCCTCCATATCCTGACCGGACGGGACGACAGGGCTGAGCAGGTGCTGATGGCCGCCCTGGAGATTGATCCGCACGATGCCTGGGCGCGATTCATCCTTTCTACGCTGTGCCTGCACCAGGGCCGTTTCGCCGAGGGCTGGCCGCTCTATGAGGCGCGAATGGAGGTGGCGCCGGAGACCTGTCGCCCGCCGCCGAACGTTTGCCGCCCGGAGTGGGCTGGCGAACCCCTGACGGGCCGCGCGATCCTGGTCTGGGCCGAGCAGGGGATCGGCGATCAGATCCTGTTCGCGCGGTTCATCAGCAGGCTGAAGGCCCTGGGCGCCCGGCAGGTGACCGTGGTGTGCCATCCGCGCCTGGCGACCCTCTTCCGGGGGCTGAGCGGCGCGGATCTGGTCCTGCCCCTCCAGAGCCAGATGCCCCTTCCGCCGCATGACGTCTGGATTCGCATGGGTTCGGCGCCGCTTCACATCTGCGCCACGCCTGCGGACCTGCCCTATCCCCCCTATCTTCCCATCCCGGAGCGACGACCGGAATGGGACCCAGGCGCCGCCGGCAAGGCCAGGATCGGTCTGATCTGGCGCGGCAATCCCAACAACCCCGTCGATCGGCAAAGGTCCCTGCCGTGGGATCAGGCTGAGCGGCTGTTCGCGGCCGGCGCCGTCAGCCTGCATCCAGAGGAGACAGGCGCGCGGGACTTCAGTGACACCGCGGCCCTGATCGGCGGGCTTGACCTGGTCATCAGCGTCGACACCTCGGTCGCTCACCTGGCCGGGGCGCTTGGCGGACCTTGCTGGGTGTTGTTGCCGGTGATGGGGACCGACTGGCGCTGGCCGCGACCCGGCGCCGCGGACCTCGACTGGTACCCCGGGACCCGAACCTTTCGACAGCGACAGGTGGGCGACTGGACGCGGGTCATCGACGAGGTCCTGGCGGAGCTGCGGGCCCTCGACTAGGTCCGCCGGATGATCGCGCGCCACCGCCTCACCCGCGCCCCATTCATCCCCCGTCAATCTTGTCGCGTGTTCCCTCGCGCTCAGCTATCTCTGCGCGCCTAAGGCGTTCACCTCAGACAAGGTTTCAGGTCGCATGGCCAATGCTCAGGGTCCCCGCGGCCCGCAGTCTGGCGGTTCAGGCCCCCAAGGTGGCGGCAAGGGCGGCAAGCCGGCCCGCACACCGGCCCAGGCGGTGTTCTATTGGGGCGCCGTGGTCGGGGTCTGGGGCCTGATCTTCATCGTGGCCTTCTTCGCGGTGTTCGCGGTCGATCTGCCCGACACCTCCAAGCTCTATGACGTCAAGCGCCAGCCCTCGATCAACTATCTGGACCGCTCCGGCGCCCTGGTGGCGGTGCGCGGCAGCCAGTACGCCCCGCCGGTCGACCTGGACAAGCTGCCGGCCTATGTGCCCGCCGCCTTCGTGGCCATCGAGGATCGCTGGTTCTACTGGCACCTGGGCTTCAATCCCTGGGGCATCATCCGCAGCCAGCTCTACAATATCACCCACCATGGCGGCCCGCTGCGCGGCGGCTCGACCATCACCCAGCAGCTGGCCCGCAACCTCTTCCTGACGCCCAACCAGAACTATCGCCGCAAGGCCCAGGAGTTGATCCTGGCGGTCTGGCTGGAGGCCAAGTTCTCCAAGAAGGAGATCCTCTCCCTCTATCTGAACCGGGTCTATTTCGGCGCCGGCGCCTATGGCATCGAGGCCGCCGCCCAGCGCTATTTCGGCAAGCCCGCCAGCCAGCTGACCATCGGCGAAAGCGCCCTGCTGGCCGGCATGATGAAGGGGCCGTCGCGTTATTCTCCGGTCTCCTCCACCGATCGCGCGGCGCGGCGCGCCACCGTGGTGCTGGACGAGATGGTCCGCACCCACGCCATCACCGCCGAACAGCGGGCCGAGGCCTTCCGCACGCCGGTGCGGGTCAATCCGGTGCTGGCCAACCAGCGGGCCCAGTATTTCACCGACTGGGTCGATGATCAGGTCCGCACCCTGGTCGGCGAACCCACCGAGGATCTGGTGGTCGAGACCACCCTCGACCTGCCGATCCAGGCCGCCGCCGAGCAGGCTCTGGCCCGTGGCGTCGCCGCCGCCCAGAGCCAGGGGGTGCAGCAGGGCGCCCTGGTCGCCATCGACGGCGAAGGCCGCATCCGCGCCTATGTCGGCGGGGCCCGCTACGCCGACAGCCAGTTCGACCGCGCCACCATGGCCCAGCGCCAGGCCGGATCCTCGTTCAAGCCCTTCGTCTATCTGACCGCCATGGAGCAGGGCCGCACGCCCTCGACCCCGGTGGTCGACGAGCCGCTGAAGATCGGGACCTGGGAGCCGAAGAACTACACCAACAAATATCTCGGCCCGATCACCCTGCAGACCGCGCTCGCCCAGTCGATCAACACGGTGGCCGCCCGCCTGGCCAACGAGGTCGGGACCGGCAATGTCGCGGCCACGGCGCGCCGCCTGGGGATCACCAGCCACATCCAGCTGGACCCTTCCATGGCGCTGGGCGCCGTCGAGGTCTCGCCCCTGGAAATGGCCCAGGCCTATGCGCCCTTCTCCAATGGCGGCTTCTCGGCCCATGGCTACGGCATCGAGCGGATCCGCACCGCCAGCGGCAAGGTGCTCTATGACCATGGGGTGGAGAAGGCCAATCGCCAGGCGGTGATCGGCTCACCCGCCCTGCAGTACATGAACCAGATGATGCGCCAGGTGATCGTCTCCGGCACCGGCGGCAAGGCCAAGGTCGCGGGCTTCGACATCGCCGGCAAGACCGGCACCACCAGCGATTACCGCGACGCCTGGTTCGTCGGCTACACCGGCGGCTTCGTCACCGCCGTCTGGGTGGGCCGCGACGACAACACCCCGATGAAGAAGGTCACCGGCGGCGGTCCCCCGGCTGGAATCTGGCACGAGTTCATGACTGCGGCCCTGCCGCGCCTGAGGACCCAGGCCATTCCGGGCGGCACGGTGGAGCCGCCTCCGGTCGCCGCCCCCGCCGATCCGATCGGCGATCTGTTGTCCGGCAATCCCGCGCCGACCCCCGAGACGCCGGCCGAGAAGCCGAAGACCGAAGATATTCCGTTCTGACGCCTAACCCCCGAAGGCGTGCAGCCGGGCGCCTTCGGCCCGCAGCCAGGCGCGGTGTGGGCGCTCGTCGCCGACCAGGGCCTTCACATGGGCCCAGAACTTGGGGCCGTGATTGAGCTCCAGCAGGTGGGCGCATTCGTGGGCGACCACATAGTCGGCCACCTCGAAGGGGGCCAGGGCCAGGCGCCAGCTATAGCGGATCGCGGCGGGCTTGCCCGGCAGGGCCGAGCGGCAGGAACCCCAACGCCCCTTGGCGTCCATGATCGTCACACTGGGCAGCTTGGCCCCCAGTCGCGCGCAGTGGAACGCCGTGCGCGCGGCGAACACCTCCAGGGCCTGGCGGCGGATGGTCCGGGTCACGGCGCGGGCGAAGACCTCCCCCTCCCCCCGGGCGGCGATGCGGGCCGGCTGGTCGTCGCCGGCGGCCATGAACCGGGCCGGATGGCTGGCGGACTCCAGGCGACAGGGCTGGCCGAACAGCGAGATGGTGACACCGGGGGCGATGTCCTGGCTCTGGGGCAGTTCCGCCAGGCGGGCGGCGATCCACTCGGCCCGGTCGCGGGCGAAGGCCACGGCCTCGGCCAGGCGGCGCGGCGAGGGCGCGGTGGCCACCACCTCGCGGCGGGTGCGGTCCAGCCGCAGGGAGACGCGGCGGGCGCGGCTGTGGACTTTCAGGCGGACGGTCGCCCCGGCCACTTCGAGCCGATCGCCATCCGCCAGGGGTCTTCCGAACAGGGACATGGTCCCAATCTTAAGCTGCGTTGGCGGCCTTTTCGACACCCGCTTCGACGCGGCGGATGAACGCCCGCACCCGGGGATAGATTTCCTCGCGGAACCGGCGGCCGTTGAACACCCCGTAGTGGCCCACATGCGGCTGCACATAGTCCTCCTTCAGGGCGCTCGGCAGGGAGGAGCACAGGGTGTGCGCCGCCTGGGTCTGGCCGATGCCGGAGATGTCGTCGTTCTCGCCTTCGACGGTCAGCAGGCCGATATCGGTGATCTTGGAAGGATCAACGTGGCGGCCGCGATGCCACAGTTCGCCCTTGGGCAGCAGGTATTGCTGGAACACATAGTCGACCGTCTGGAGATAGAACTCCTCGGTCAGGTCCAGCACCGACAGGTACTCGTCATAGAATTCCAGGTGCTTCTCGGCGGAGTCGCCGTCGCCATCCATCAGGTCCTGCAGGTACTTCTGGTGGGCTTCCTTATGGCGCTCGATGTTCATCGACATGAAGCTGTAGAGCTGCACGAAGCCCGGATAGACCCGCCGGCCCATGCCCGGATAGGGGGCGGGGACGTTGAAGATCATGTTCGACTTGAACCAGGCGAAAGGCCGTTCCTCGGCCAGCTTGTTGGTCACGGTCGGCGACAGGCGCGCGTCGATCGGCGAGCCCATGAAGGTCATGGTGCCGGGGCGGCATTCCTCGCCGTCCTCGGCCATCAGGGCGGCGGCGGCCAGGACGGCGGGGCCGGGCTGGCAGACGGCGACCACGTGCGGGCGCGGGCCCAGCAGGCGCAGCATCTCGCGAATGTGGTCGACATAGTCGTGGAAATCGAACTTGCCCTCGAGCAGGGGCACTTCGCGGGCGTTGGTCCATTCGGTGATGAACACCTCGTGATCCTGCAGGAAGCCCTCGACCGTGCCGCGCAGCAGGGTGGCGTAGTGGCCCGACAGCGGGGCGACGATCAACACCGGCGGCTCGAGCTCGCGGCGGCCGGCCCGGCGCATGTCGGCGACATCGCGGGTGAAGTGGGTGAGCTTGACCCAGGGGCTGGACCAGACCTCGGTGGCGCGGACCCGGACCGGGTAGCCGTCGATCTCCACCGTGTCGAGGTTCCAGGCCGGGCGGCCATAGCGGCGGGTCAGATTGGCGAACAGGTCGGCATTGGCGAAGATTCGCCGGCCCAGGTCGCTGTCCTTGGCCGGATTGACGTCCGCGCCCCAGAACTCGCGGGTCACCCGCGCCAGCATCCGCAACGGCGTGGAGGCGTAGTAGCCGGCCTCATAGAGGGAGTAGAGCATCCGAGTACGGTCCTATTGTGCGCCGCAGCATAACACCCTGACCGTTAAGAGAGTCCAGCCCCTTCCGCCCCAAGTTGTCGCAGGGGCCAATGCCCGTGGCGATCAGCGGCGCATGGCGTCGGAGATCTGCCGCGCGACCTCCTCGGGCCCGATCCCGAACGGCAGCACCCGGTTGAAGCGGCCCTTGGGGTCCATCAGATAGGTGGGGGTGGAGTGGTTGATCAGATAGTCGGACCCGGTTCCGCTCTTCTCATAGAACACCCGATAGGCCTTGGCGGCGACCGCCACCTGGGCCGGGGTTCCGGTCAGACCGACCACGCCCTTGGGAAAGGCGCTGTTGTTCAGATAGTTGGCGAGCTGGGCCGGCGTGTCGCGTTCCGGATCGACCGTCACGAACACCACCTGCAGATCCTTGGCCTTCGGCCCCAGCTGGTCCTGGGCCTGGGCCAGCACCTGCATCGTCGTCGGACAGACGTCCGGGCAGTAGGTGAAGCCGAAGAACACTGCGCTCCACTTGCCCTTCAGCATCTTTTCCGTGACCGGCTTGCCGGTCTGGTCGACCAGCTGGAAGGGTCCGCCGACCAGGGCCGAGGGCTGGGCTGCGAACACACCGGCCCGCCAGGCGAGACCGGCCAGCACGGCCAGGCCCACGAGGCAGACGGCGATCAGGGACAGATTTCGGCGGGTCATGCAGATGGGCCTCGTCAGGCGTCACGATCTCGGCGATGCTCGCGGTCTGATGGCGTCCGAAAACCAGCCGGCGCCGTCGAGATCCAAGGCCTCGCCCGGTCTCGATAGGCAAAGCCCCGCCATGGCGCAAGGTGAACTCGCCTGGGCGCAGAGCGGGTCGTCGCGCGGCCGGCTGCGGATGCGCAACCTGATCACCCTGCGCTGGATCGTGCTGGCCGGGGAGGTCGCCCTCCTGGCGACAATGGGCGTGTTCCTGGGCTTCAAGGCCCCCTATGCCTGGTGCTTCAGCCTGATCGGGGCCTCGGCCTGGATCAATCTGCTGACCGCCGTGGCCTCGCCAGGCCAGAGACTGACCGGGGAATGGGAGGCCGCCGCCCAGCTGGCCTTCGACATCGCCCAGACCACCGGCCTGCTGTTCCTGACCGGCGGCATCGCCAATCCCTTCGCCCTGATGCTGATCGCCCCGGTGACCCTGGCGGCGGCGACCCTGCCGCTGGCGCCTGTGGCCATACTGGGGGTGATGGGCATACTGGCCTCGATCGGCCTGGCCTTCCTGCACATGCCCCTGCCGGCGGCCCCCGGCATGGCGTTCAGCCTGCCCGGCAGCTATCTGGTCGGCGCTGCGGCCGCCAATATCGCCGGCATCCTGTTGATCGCCGGCTATGTCCGCCAGTCGGCCGAGGAATCGGCGCGGATGGCGCTCGCCCTCGATGTCACCCAGGCGGTGCTGTCGCGGGAGCAGCGGCTCTCGGCCCTGGGGGCGCTCGCCGCCGCCGCCGCCCATGAGCTGGGCACGCCGCTCGCCACCATCTCCATCGTCGCCAAGGAAATGTCGCGTGAGGCGCCGACCGCCGCCATCAAGGAGGACGCCGATCTCCTGATGGCCCAGGCCCTGCGCTGCCGCGAGATCCTGCGCCGCCTGACCGAGACGCCGGACGCCACCGACGAGGTGCATGAGCGGATGAGCCTGTTGCAGCTGGTCCATGAGGTGATCGAGCCGCACGCCGGGGTGAAGGGGGTTCGCGTCGAGGCGATCGTCTCCGGCGCCTCCGGCGTCGCCGCCCCGGACATTTGGCGCATGCCCGAGGTGCTGCACGCCCTGACCTCCTTCGTCGAGAACGCCGTCGACTTCGCGACCTCCGAGGTGCTGATCACCGCCCGCTTCGACGCCGGCTCGATCTCCATGGAGGTGCGCGACGACGGGCCGGGCTTCGCGCCGGAGGTGCTCGCCAAGCTGGGCGAGCCCTATGTCACCACCCGTCCGGGGGCCGAGGGATCGCGCACCGGCCATGTCGGCATGGGGCTGGGCTTCTTCATCGCCAAGACCCTGCTGGAGCGCACGGGCGCCAAGGTCGCCTTCCAGAACGGTCGCCCGCGCGGCGCCGTGGTCTCCGCCCGCTGGGCCCGCAGCCAGATCGAGGTGGGTCAGGCGGGGTGGCAAACCGAACAACCCCTTGCGCAGCCGTTCGAACAGGCGACATGATACCTTCAAGAGCGCACGACGCGAGCGCCGCCATCTGGAGTTGATTATGGCCGATCTCTCCGCCGATATCGCCGCCCTGCCGGACAGAAGCCTGCTGGTCCTGGACGATGACGCCCCCCTCCGCACGCGACTGGGTCGAGCGCTTGAGCAGCGCGGATTCGAGACCACCCTGGTGGGCAGCGTCAGCGAGGCCCTGGCCGCCGTGCGCGCCTCTCCTCCCGCCTTCGCCGTGCTGGACATGCGGCTTGAGGACGGCACCGGCCTGAAGGTCGTGGAGGCGGTCCGCGACGCCCGCCCCGAGGCCCGGGTCATCATGCTGACCGGCTATGGCAATATCGCCACCGCCGTGGCCGCCGTGAAGTCGGGCGCCATCGACTATCTCTCCAAGCCCGCCGACGCCGACGACGTGGCCCGCGCCCTGCTGGCGGTTGGCGACGAGAGCCCGCCGCCGCCGGAAAACCCCATGAGCGCCGACCGGGTGCGCTGGGAGCACATCCAGCGGGTCTATGAGCTCTGCGGCCACAATGTCTCGGAGACGGCGCGCCGGCTGAACATGCACCGCCGCACCCTGCAGCGGATCCTGGCCAAGCGCGCGCCGCGCTGACCCCCTCAGACTTCCAGGTTCACCACCGCAAAGCCCGCCGCCCGCATGGCCGCCATGCGGCCGAAGGCGATGGTCAGCGCCTTACGTCGGGCGCCGGCCAGGACCACGGCCGGCGGCTCGCGCAACACCGCGCCGCCAAACCCGTCGGCGACGATCAGGCCCGGGTCCTGCGGCAGGACGTGCTGGGGAAACTCCGGGGCCACGGCGAAGGCGAAGCGGTCGCAATAGGGGGCGTATTCATGCCACTTGCGATCGACCCGGAAGTCCTCGATCCCCGACTTCACCTCGATGATGATGAACTCGCCCCGGGCCGACAGGGCCATCAGGTCGGCGCGCCGGCCATTGGGCAGGGTGACCTCGGTCAGGGGCACATAGCCCAGGTCGACCAACAGCCGCGCCGCGCCACGGGTGACGGCGGCGGTGATCTCCGGACGGCTGACGGCTTGGGGCGCTCCCATGCCGAAATCTTGTTCCGGCTTCGTTCCGGACGCAAGGGGCGAAATCAGTTGCGGGCCGGCTGCGGATATTCGAGCGCGCTGACGTCGTAGCCCAGCTGCTTGATGCGGGCCACGGCCTGGGCCTTGGCGCCGGCGCCCAGCAGAGGATGCTGGGACATCAGCCAGAGGTACTTGCCATTGGGCGTGCCGAGGATCAGCCACCCCTGGTCGGTCTTGTGGTCGAGCACCCAATATTCCTGGCTCACCAGCCCGCCGAAGAAGCTCATCTTGAATTTGGCGTTGGTCTTGGGGTCGAGGACCTTGGCCTTGGCCTTCCACTCGGTGGGCGGGGCGGACACCGAGCCCCGGTGGCAGACCTGCAGCACATCATAGCCGTCGGCGTCCCGGGCCCAGTCGGAGACGCCCGCCTGGCAGTCCTTCTGGGTGTGGTTGGGCAGGCGGGCCACCTCGTACCAGCGGCCGGTCATCTTGGTCAGTTCGATGCGATCGGTCGGGGCCGGCGGCGGCGCAGGCGCGGCGGCGCTCATCCCGGCCGGAAGGGCCAGGGCGAGGACGGCGCAGAGCGCGAACGGCAGGATACGCATGGACGACATCGCTAGAAGTTAGCCCAGGTCTGTGGAACCGGAAACGCCCCGGGGGCGAGCCGCCAATAGCGACAAACCCTGGGATTGAGGCGGGGCCAAGACCAATGGTCAAGGCCGGTCCCGCCCACTCCGGGTCCCGCTCGCGAAAACGCCCGCCGACGCGGGGCCGGCGGGCGCTTCGCGAAGGTTTGGCGCGGAGGGCCTATTCGGCGGCGATCTTCACGGCTGCGGCGACGCGGTCCTTGAAATTGATCTCCTGGAGATACTTGATCCCCTCCTCGGCGATGTCGTCGCCGACCATACGATCGCCCTCGCCCTTCAGCTCCTCCATGTCGACATAGATGGCGTAGAAGGCGCGGGTGCGGTCGGTGATGATGCCGGCATTGAGCAGGGTCTTCACCAGCACGCGGAAGATGTTGGACTGCTCCTTCATGTTCTCCCGACGGCTCTCGTCGGTGACCATGGCGGCCATCTCGGCCATCACCACGTCAGGGTCCATGCCGAACTCTTCATAGAGGTCGCGCTGCTGCGAGGGGGCCACGAGGTTGAACAGCAGGGTCTGGAAGCAGTGCGCCGCCCAGTCCTCGATGATCGCGTGCTCTTCCGGGGAAAGTTTGGGGATGGTGCGGTCGGCCCAGATCTTCCCGAACTTATGGTGGAAAGCCTCGTCGGTCATGACCAGCTGCATCAGCTTCTTGCCGAGCGGGTCATTGATATTGTTGAAGAAGGTGGCGAAGGCGCCCATGGCCAGGCCTTCCACCAGCATCTGCATGCCGATGATCTTCTTATAGACCTCGGGGCTGCCGATGATGTCGATCAAGAGCGCCTTCAGCGTCGGGCCGGCTTCCACCGGGCGACCCCAGCGGGCCTTGATATATTTGGCGAAGGCCGTGACGTGGCGGGCTTCCTCGCGGGTCTGGTTGGCGGCGTATTCCTGGGCGCCCTGGTCCTTCAGCACGTGGCAGAGGCTGGCCGACAGGTTCAGCGCGCCTTGTTCGCCGTGCAGGATCGAGGAGAACGAGCGCAGGGCCTGCTGGTTGGCGAAGCGGATGCGGGTCTTGGGGTCCTTCAGGTGGTTCGACACATATTCGGTGCCGAGCGAGATGATCATCTCCTCCGGCAGCAGCATCTGGTTTTCCATGTCGAAGGGCTCGTCGAAGTCGATGTACTTCTTGTCGAGCGGATCCCAGAAGTGGTCGTGGGTGGCCGAGATGATCTTGTCAAAGGCGGTCGACCGCGCGTTGTAGCGGTCGAGTTCCAGCATGGACTCGAAGTCGTCCGGCGCGACGGCGTCGTAGATGATGTCCTTGGTGATGTTGCCGTCGGCGGCCATCGGTCGTCCTCCTGAAGCCAGACATCGGCGATCGTCAGCGTCGCCGGTTTTGACCTGCGTCAAAAATCCATATGACCGCCGATAAGTCAAGAAACGTGACGGCGGCGTCACTTTCCCAGACGCGGTTGCGCGCGCTACTCCCCCTCGATCTCATCAATGTCGTCGTCGGACAGCCCGAAGTGGTGGCCGATCTCGTGGACCAGGACGTGGGTGATCAGTTCGCTCAGCGTCACGTCGCCGCGCTCGGCCCATTCATCGAGGATCGGACGGCGATAGAGGAACACCATGGAGGGTTCGGGACTGGGGTCCAGGATCGAGCGGTGGGCCAGATCGACCCCGTGATAGAGGCCGGTCAGTTCGAAAGGGTCCTCGATCCCCATTTCGTCCAGCACCTCCTGGGGCGGGAAGTCCTCGACCCGGAAGATCACGGCCCCGGTCATGGCGCGGAAATCGTCGGGCAGGGCCTCGAAGGCCGCCTGGGCCAGGGCTCCGAAGTCGTCCAGCGAGGGCGCCGGCCTATGCGCGTGGACATGGATATGGCCGCGATCGGCTTCACTCATCGGGCATCACCAGGTCGGGGTTCTCCGGCAGCCGGACCTCGAACAGCCCGATGTCCAGCGGCTGCTGCGGCTTGAAGGCGCGCAGGGGCTGGCGGCTCATGGCCTTCAGGGTCTCAGGCTCCGCCTCGGTCTGCTTCAGCCGCCGCGCGCGGCGGGCCTGGGGATGATCGACATCCGGCGCGCCGGCGGCGGGCGCCGCCGAGACCGGACGCCAATAGGAGACCGACAGGCGCCAGACCGTGGGCGGGGCGACCGGCGGGGTGGGCCAGCGGCGGCCGTCGCGGTTGATGGTCGCGACCGGCGGCGGGGCGCGGCGGGTGGTCGCCACCTCCACCAGCCGACAGAACCGGTCCTCCACGGCCACCTGGACCAGTCGCCCGGGGCGGTCGTCCTCGATCCGTCCGGCCAGGGCGTCCAGCGCCGCCTCGCGGCTGGCATAGGCCGGACCGGCCGGGCCACTGACGAAGGCGACGGGCTCGCCGGCCAGGGCCTGCGCCTCCCTTTCCCGCGCCGCGCGGCCCAGGGGCGCGGAAAGCGCTGCGTCGGGCGTCGTCGCCAGGGGATAGAGGATCGCGGTCATGCGCCGATCATCGCCGAATTCGCTTAAGCGGCCTATGTTCCAAAAGATGATTCGCTGTCGACGGGGACGGGCGTCGAGGATGGCGCGATGAGCGAGATGCAGCTCATTCTGGCGGCTGCCGCGGGCGCGGTGCTGCTGGCCATTTGTGCTGTCCTGTGGGCGCTGGCCCAACGGGGCCAGGCGGAACTGAGCATGGCCGCCCTGCGCCGCCAGATCAACGCCCTCAAGGCCGGCGCCGAAACCGCCCAGGCCTCGGCCGAGGCCTTCGATTCCGCCCTGCTCGCCGTCGAGGACGGTCACGCCCTGGTGGCGTCCGGCGAGGAGAGCCTGACGGTCTGCGCCTCGGTGCTGGGCCTGGCCGAATCCGAGCCCCAGGCCGTGGTCGCCGCCCTGATGCGGGCCGATCCGGACCATGCCCGCCGGCTGCGCGCCCTGTTCGAGCGCGGCGAGGCCTGCGCCTTCGAGGTCCGCGGTCCCGCGGGCGTCGTCGCTGTCGAGGGCCGGGCCGCCGGCGCTTTGGCCTGGTTGCGGCTGTCCTCGGTGGTCGGCGAGGACGCCGGCCTGCCCACCGCCCCGCGCTTCGCCGCCTTCCTGGACGCGCGCGCCTATCCCGCCTGGATCTCGGCGGCCGACGGCAGCCCGGTCTGGGTCAACGCCGCCTGGCTGTCAGCCGTGGGCTGCGCCAGCCTGGACGAGGCCGCCAGCCGTGGCGCCAGCTTCGACAAGGCGGCCGACGCGCTCGCCAGCGAAGCCGCCAATCTAGGCCAGAAGCGCGAGTCCAAGCGCTGGACCACCTTCGAGGGCCGCCGCCGCTCGCTGCAGATCACCGCCCAGCCCCTGGACGGCGGCGGAGTCGGGGTCTGGACCGAGGACGTCACCGAGGCCGAGGAGCTGCGCGAGGCGCTCAAGCGCAACATCGAGGCCCACGACGAGACCCTGAACCACATCGCCGACGCCGTGGCGATCTTCTCCCAGACCAAGCGGATGATCTTCCACAACACCGCCTTCGCGGAGCTGTGGGGCCTGGAGCCCGCCTGGCTGGCCGAGCGGCCGACCCATGGCGAGGTGCTCGATCGCCTGCGCCAGCGCCGCCGCCTGCCGGAGACCGCCGACTACGGCAAGTGGAAGGCCAGCGAGCTTGAGCGCTACGAGACCCTGGAATCGACGCCCGACGACCTGTGGTCGATCCCCGACGGCCGCACCCTGCGCGTGGTTCGCCAGCCTCATCCCCTGGGGGGCGTGGTGCTCCTGTTCTCCGACATCACCGGCGAGCTGAAGCTCAAGGCCCAGTACAACGCCCTGATCCAGGTGCAGCAGGCCACACTGGACAAGCTCAATGACGCCGTGGCGGTGTTCGGCTCCGACGGGCGCCTGCGCCTGCACAACGAGGCCTTCGAGCGGTTCTGGAACATCACCCCGCAGCAGATCGAGGTCGCCCACGATTTCGAAGGCGTGGTCGAACTGTGCATCCCGCGCCTGCACGACATGGTGTTCTGGCGTGAGCTCAAGGGCCGGGTGGCCGACACCGATCCCCAGGCCCGCGCGCCCATGCAGGGCGAGGTGAAGACCTCGGACTCACGCATCATCGTCTATCAGTCGCGCCCCCTGCCGGATGGGGCGACCTTGATCGCCTTCGCCGACGTCACCGATGCGCGGAAGCTGGAAAGCGCCCTGGCCGATCGTTCAGCCGCCCTGGCCGACGCCGAGCGGCTGAAGCGCGATTTCGTCGGCAATGTCTCCTATGAGCTGCGCACGCCGCTCACCACCATCATCGGCTATTCGGAACTGTTGGAGCGGTCGGGCGAGGGCCTGTCGGAACGCGGGCGCGGCCATGCGGCGGCGGTGCGCACGGCGGCGACCCAGCTGGCGCGGTCCATCGACGACGTGCTGGACATGGCCCAGATCGACGCCGACGAGATGGCGCTGGACCTGGAAGACGTCCATGTCGCCGAACTGCTGAGCGACGCGTCGGAGCGCTGGGCGCGGGAGGCCGAGCAGGCCAAGGTGACATTGAAGATCGAGCACAGTGACGATGTCGGCCTGATCCGCGGCGACGTGAAGCGCCTGGCCCAGACCCTGGATCACCTGACCGAGAACGCCATCCGCCAGACTCCGCCAGAGGGCGTGGTCACCCTGTCAGCGCGGCGCGCCCTGGGCGAGATCCAGCTGCAGGTGTCGGACACCGGCCGGGGTATTCCCTTCCACGTCCAGGCCCACATCTTCGACCGCTTCATCGGCCGCGAGCGCGGCGGGCCCGGCCTGGGCCTGGCCCTGGTCAAGGCCCTGGTCGAGCTGCATGGCGGCTGGGTGGCCCTGGAGAGCGAGCCGGGCTCCGGCGCGACCTTCACCTGCCACCTGCCCGAAGCCGCGCAGGGCGCGGCGGGCCATCCCGAGCTGGGGTTCTGAACGGTCTCCCTCCCTTTCATGGGGAGGGACAGGCCGCGTAGCGGAGAGGGTGGGGCGCGATGACCTCGCAGCCCCCCACCCGTCTCGCGCTGATGCGCGATCCACCCTCCCCATGCCTGCCCTTGGGCGGGTCGCTTAGCGACGCGCCCCGGGGGAAGGGGAGGGAGGGCGCTCTATCCTAGTGCTGGCTTTCCGGCAGGCGGACCACCAGGCCGTCCAGGGCGTCGGAGACCTTGATCTGGCACGACAGCCGGCTGTTCGGCTCGACGTTCTCGGCGAAGTCCAGCATGGACTCTTCCATCGCCGACTTCTCGCCCGTCTTGTCCTGCCAGGCGGCGTCCACATAGACGTGGCAGGTGGCGCAGGCGCAGGCTCCGCCGCAGTCGGCGTCGATGCCCGGGACGTTGTTCTTCACCGCCCCTTCCATGACCGTCAGGCCCGCCTTCACGTCGAGAACGTGCTCGGTTCCGTCATGCTCAATATAGGTGATCTTGGCCATGTCTCCCCTTCCCGCCAGCTTTTACGCGGCGACCTCTTTCATAGAAACTGTCGTATCCGCAAGCTTCGCCTTGTTGACGGGCCTGCGGGCCCCGATGAGCTGGCGGCCCATCATGAATTCCGGCGGCGAATTGATCGCCTCCACCGATTGAACCAGATCGCCCTTCAAATGGAAGATGGCGAACTTGCCGGTCGCGGGATCGCCGCGCAGCAGGATCTCGTCCGCGTCGAAGGCGTAGCCGGCGATCTGCAGCTTGAGATCATATTGGTCGGACCACTGCCAGGGCGTCTCGCCGGCCGGCGCCGGGCGGCCGGTGATGGCGCTGGCCGCCTGCTTGGCCTGTTCCAGGGCGTTGGGCACGCTTTCCATGCGGAACATGCGGTCATAGATCGGCATCGGCCGGTGGGCCACGTCGCCGATCGCGAAGATCGAGGGGTCGGAGGTGCGGGCCTCCAGGTCGACGACGATGCCGCGCGCGCAGTCGAGACCGGCGTCCTTGGCGATCTCGTCATTAGGCGCCGCGCCGACGCCGATCAGGGCGGCGTCGCAGGCGATGGTCCGGCCGTCGGCCAGCTTGACCCCGGTGACGTGGCCGTCTCGGCCTTCGAAGCCGACCACCGAGGCGCCCAGCTCGAACCTGACCCCATGGGCCTCGTGCCGGCCCTGGAAGAAGGTCGACAGGGTCTCGCAGGCGACCCGGGCCAGGAGGCGGGTTTCGCGCTCCAGCACCACGGCCTCCGCGCCCAGCGACCGGGCCGAGGCCGCCGCCTCCAGGCCGATATAGCCGCCGCCGACAATGGCCAGCCGCTTGCCGGGGCCGAGCGTCGCCTTCAGGGCCTCGGCGTCGGCCGCCGTGCGCAGCTCCAGCAAACCCTTCAGGTCCGCCCCCTCGACCGGCAGCTTGATGGCCCGGGCGCCGGTGGCGAGGATCAGAAAGTCATAGGTCAGGGTCGCGCCGTCGGACAGCGTCACGATCTTGTCCGAACGCGCCAGCTTCACGGCCTTGAGGTTCGGCCGGAAGTCGATGTTGTTCTCGGCGTAGAACTCCAACGGCTTGAGCGCGAGGGAGTCGGCGTCGGCCTCGCCCTTCAGCCAGGCCTTGGAGAGCGGCGGCCGCTGATAGGGCGGAATCGGCTCTTCGCCCACCAGGGTGATGGGTCCGGCGAAGCCATACTGCCGCAGCAGGGCCGCGGCGGTTCCGCCGGCGTGCCCCGCCCCGATGATCACAACGTGCGCGTCGGACGAGCTCATGACAGCCCCATGCAGAAAAGTGACGGCGGCGTCAACTTGTCAAACGTCGTTCGGATCGCCGCGAACCGAAGGAACCGCGATCAGATGACGCGGTCCACCAGCATCTTCTTCACCTCGGCGATGGCCTTGGCGGGGTTCAGACCCTTCGGACAGACCTGGGCGCAGTTCATGATGGTGTGGCAGCGATAGAGCTTGAAGGGGTCCTCCAAGGCGTCCAGCCGCTCGCCGGTGGCCTCGTCGCGACTGTCGATCAGCCAGCGATAGGCGTGCAGCAGCGTGGCCGGGCCGAGGTACTTCTCGCCGTTCCACCAGTAGCTGGGGCACGAGGTCGTGCAGCAGGCGCAAAGAATGCACTCATAGAGGCCGTCGAGCTTCTCGCGGTCCTCGGGCGACTGGCGCCACTCCTGCTGCGGCTCCGGGGTCTTGGTGTGCAGCCAGGGCTCGATCGAGGCGTACTGGGCGTAGAACATGGTCAGGTCGGGGACCAGGTCCTTGACCACCGGCATCGAGGGCAGGGGTGCGATCTGGCACTCCTTGCCCGGGATTTCCGCGTGGCCGTGGGTGCAGGCCAGCGTATTGCGGCCGCCGATGTTCATGGCGCAGGAGCCGCAGACCCCCTCGCGGCAGGAACGGCGGAAGGCCAGTGTCGGGTCGATCTCGTTCTTGATGTGGATCAGCACATCCAGGACCATCGGGCCGCAGGCCTCGATATCGACGTCATAGGTGTCCCAGCGCGGATTGCCCGGCTGTTCCGGATCATAGCGATAGACCTTGAAGGTCTTGACCTTCTTGGCGCCGGCCGGGGCCGGGTGATGACGGCCCTTCTGGACGCGGGAGTTCTTCGGCAGGGCGAGTTCGACCATCAGACGCTTTCCTTGGAATCTTTTCCCATCACGCTCGGCTCTCGGGTCCTAATAGACCCGCGCCTTGGGCGGGAAGGGCGCGACCTCGTTGGTCATGGTGAAGTCGTGCACCGGACGGTAGTCGATCTTGACCGCCCCGGTCGCGTCGTCGAGCCAGGTGAGCGTGTGCTTCATCCACTCTTTGTCGTTGCGGTCCGGGAAGTCCTCATGGGCGTGGGCGCCCCGGCTCTCGGTGCGGTTGGCGGCGCCGACCACGGTCACCTGGGCCTGAACCACCAGGTTCTCGAACTCCAGGGTCTCCATCAGGTCGGTGTTCCAGATCAGGCCGCGATCGGAGACCTTGAGGTCGCCGCGCTTGGCCATGACAGCGTCGAGGCGCTTGACGCCCGAGGCGAGGCTTTCGGAGGTGCGGAACACCGCAGCGTCCTCCTGCATGACCTGCTGCATCTCCAACCGCAGCGAGGCGGTGCTGGTCGCGCCGTTGGCGTTGCGCAGCTTGTCGAAGCGGGCGATGTGACCGTCGGTCATGGCCGGCTTGAGTTCCGGCTGGGTCGCGCCGGCCTTCAGCACCGAGGCGGCGCGCAGGGCGGCCGAGCGGCCGAACACCACCAGGTCGATCAGCGAGTTGGAGCCCAGGCGGTTGGCGCCGTGGACCGACACGCAGGCGGCTTCGCCCACCGCCATCAGGCCGGGCACCACCTTGTCGGGATCGTCGCCCAGGCGGGTGACCACTTCCGAATAGAAGTTCGTGGGGATGCCGCCCATGTTGTAGTGCACGGTCGGCAGGACCGGGATCGGCTGCTTGGTGACGTCGACGCCGGCGAAGATCTTGGCGCTTTCCGAAATGCCAGGCAGGCGCTGGGCGAGGATCTTCGGGTCAAGGTGGTCCAGGTGCAGGAAGATGTGGTCCTTCTTCGGACCCACGCCGCGGCCTTCACGGATCTCGATGGTCATGGCCCGGCTGACCATGTCGCGCGGGGCCAGGTCCTTCACAGTCGGCGCATAGCGCTCCATGAAGCGTTCGCCCTCGGAATTGGTCAGATAGCCGCCCTCGCCCCGGGCGCCCTCGGTGATCAGGCAGCCGGCGCCATAGATGCCGGTCGGGTGGAACTGCACGAACTCCATGTCCTGCAGGGGCAGGCCGGCGCGCAGCGTCATGCCGCCGCCGTCGCCGGTGCAGGTGTGGGCGCTGGTCGCCGAGAAATAGGCGCGGCCATAGCCGCCGGTGGCCAGGATCACCATCTGGGCCTGGAACCGGTGCAGGGTGCCGTCATCCAGCTTCCAGGCGGTGACGCCCCGGCAGACGCCTTCGTCCATGATCAGGTCGAGGGCGAAATACTCGATGAAGAACTCGGTGTCCTGGGCCAGGGCCTGGCCGTACATGGTGTGCAGCATGGCGTGGCCGGTGCGGTCCGCCGCCGCGCAGGTGCGCTGGATCGGGGCCTCGCCATAGTTCTTGGTCATGCCGCCGAAGGCGCGCTGATAGATCTTGCCTTCCGGCGTGCGGCTGAAGGGCACGCCCCAGTGCTCCAGCTCGTACACGGCGGCCGGCGCGTTGCGGCAGAGATATTCGATGGCGTCCTGGTCGCCCAGCCAGTCCGACCCCTTGACGGTGTCGTACATGTGCCAGCGCCAGTCATCCTGGCTCATATTGCCAAGGCTGGCGGAGATGCCGCCCTGGGCCGCCACGGTGTGCGAGCGGGTCGGGAAGACCTTGGAGATGCAGGCGGTCTTCAGGCCGGCCTGGGCGCAGCCGAGCGCAGCGCGCAGGCCCGAACCGCCCGCGCCCACCACGACGACGTCGAACTTGTGGTCGATGAATTGATAGGTCGCCATGGGATCAGAGTGCGCCTCCCAGCGCGACCTTGAGGATGGAGAAGATGGCCAGGGCCCCGGCCAGCGACACGATGAACAGGTTGGCGAGCAGCAGCACCGACTTGGTCAGCAGCTTGTGGATATAGTCCTCGATGATCACCCGGACGCCGGTCTGCATGTGCCAGAAGGCCACCAGCACCAGCAGGACCATCAGGACCGCGTTGACCGGGCTGGCCAGCCAGGCCACGGCGGTGTCGAAATCGGCGCGGGCCAGGCGGATCACGCCGAACACGGCCCACAGCACCAGGGGGATCAGGGCCAGGGCGCTGACGCGCTCGGCGATCCAGTGAGCGGCGCCATGCTTGGCCGAGCCCAGGCCGCGGGCGCGGGAGAGCGGGGTGCGGAATTCAGTGCTCATGATCAGAGCGCTCCGGTCATGGCGGCGATGCCCCAGACCGCCAGGGTGGCGGCGATGGAGAAGGCGATCGCCGCGACGGCGGTGAAATTGGCGGACTTGATGTCGAGGCCCTGGCCTGAATCCCACATCAGGTGCCGGACGCCGTTGGCCAGGTGATAGAAGACCGACAGGGTCAGGCCGAACAGCACCAGCTTGCCCAGCGGCGAGCCCAGGAGCGCCATGTAGTCGACATAGGTCTTGTGGTCGGTCTCGCCCAGCGAGGTCGCCAGGGCCACGGCCCAGCCCGCCAGCATCAGGGCGCCGAGATAGAGCGCAACCCCGGTGGCCCGGTGGGCGATCGAGGTGAACATGGTGATGTGCCAGCGCCACAGCAGCGGAGAGCCGAAGCCCCCAGTCATCAGATGTGGGGACTTGGGACGTTCGCGGGGCGCGCCGGAGGCGTCGGTCATGATGGCGTTCCGATAGGGACGAAGCGGCTCCGCTTTTAAGCCGCGTCCCGGGGGTGTCAACGAAGGGGTGGGCGATACTGCGGATCGTCGAGGGGCAAGGCGAGAAAAGGACCGAGCGGCTGGACCACCTGACGCAGGGTGATGTCCTGGTCGGCGATTCGCAGGCCGCGCGCAAAGGCCCGCAAGTCCTCAGCCTGCTCGGCGACCACCAGACTGAACATGCGATCCTCGGTGATCACGCCGCCCAACCAGGACGCGCCGACCTGATGATAGGCGTCCCTTGCCCAGCGGCAGTGCAGGGCGACGTTGTCGCGATCCGCAACCCGCATCAGCGCAGGGATCGTCCGCTCCACGACAAAGGTTGGCATCGCGGCCTCCAAATGACCAGCATTCGCTATTGGCGAAACCTGTCCGCGAGTTTGGCTAGACGCAATGCGCGATTGCGATAGTTTTCCTTCGCGAAAGGCGAAGGATGAAGTTCGACCTGATCGATATGAAGCTATTCTGCGACGTGGTGGACGCCGGCTCGATCACCGCCGGCGCCCAGCGCGCGGCCCTGGCCCTGGCGGCCGCCTCCACCCGCATCCGGGGAATGGAGCAGGCCATAGGCGTCGAGCTCCTGGTCCGCAGCCGCACAGGGGTCAAGCCCACCGCCGCCGGACTCACCCTCGTCAAGCACGCCCGCACCATGCTGGAGCAGGCCGCGCGCCTGCGCGAGGATCTCGACGCCTACACCAAGGGGGTCTCCGGCGAGGTGCGGATCCTGGCCAACACCAACGCCTCCACCGAATTCCTGCCCGAGGCCCTGTCCGGCTTCCTGGCCAAGCATCCCAATGTCCGCATCGATCTGGAAGAGCGCCTGTCCGACGAGATCGTCGGGCTGATCGCCGAGGGCGTCGCCGATATCGGCATCGTCGCCGGCACGGTGGATGTGGGCCCGCTGGAGACCTATCCCTTCCGCTCAGACCGCTTCGTGGTGGTGACGCCCAAGGGCCACCCCCTGGCCGACCAGGCGCGGGTCGACTTCGCCCAGGTGCTGGGCTTCGATTTCGTGGGGCTGGACCGGTCCAGCGCTCTGCAGCGCTTCCTGGCCGGCAAGGCGGCGCGGCTGGGGCGCGGCCTGATCCTGCGCGTGCAGCTGCGCAGCTTCGACGCCGTCTGCCGGCTGGTGGAGGCGGGCGTCGGCATCGGCATCGTGCCCCACACCACCGCCGCGCGCGTCGCCGCTACGGTGGGCTTGAGCGTCGTCGAGCTGAACGACGATTGGGCGGTGCGCGAGCTGACGATCTGCGTCCGCAATCTCGAGGCCCTGCGACCCTTCGCCCGCGACCTGGTGGAGAGCCTGAGGGCCGGTTGAGCGCCCCCGCCACGCGGTCTATGCAGGGCCGCGCGGCGACCTTCGGCGACGCTGGAGATCCGCCTTGGCCTATCTGGGCAATCGCACCGTCAACCGCCTGAACCTGCACTATGGCCTGCACGCCCTGGCCATGAGCGGCGGCGGCGTGTTCCTGACCGTGTTCCTGCTCAAGGCCGGCCTGTCCCCGGCCGAGGCCCTGGCCTCCATGGCCGCGATCCTGGCCGGGCGCTTCCTGATCCGCCCGCTGATCCTGCCGATCGCCAAGCGGTTCGGGCTGAGGCGCGTGGTCATCGCCGGAGCCGCGATCACCGCCGCGCAATATCCGCTGCTCGCCCAGGTCCACGGACTGGACCTGATGCTGGTCGCCATGTGCACGGTCTCTTCGATCGGCGAGACCCTCTACTGGACCAGCTACCACGCCTATTTCGCCGCCCTCGGCGACGCCGAACATCGCGGCCACCAGATCAGCGCCCGCGAAGCCCTGGCCCAGGCCGTCGGCATTGTCGGCCCTGTGCTGGGCGGCTGGGCCCTGGTCACGCTGGGGCCCGTCGCCGCCTTCGGCGCGGCCGGCGCCGTGCAACTGGCCTCGGCCTTTCCGCTCCTCAAGGCCCCGGATGTGCCGGTTCTGGCCGAGGCTCCGGGCGCCCTGCGGGCCTCGCGGCTGGGTGCGGCCCTGTTCGCCGCCGACGGCTGGACGGCGTCCGGAACCTTCTTCCTCTGGCAGATCGCCCTGTTCGTCACCCTGCGGGAAAGCTTTGCGGCCTTTGGCGGGGCGATGGCGTTGGCGGCCCTGGTCGGCGCTGTCGCAGGCCTGCTGCTGGGCCGCCACATCGACGCCGGCCATGGCGGCCGCGCGGTCTGGCTGGCCTTCGCCGTGCTGGCCGTCACCATATTGGCGCGGGCGGGGGCGACAACCCCGGCCCTGGCGCTCACCGCCAACGCCCTGGGGGCCCTGGTCACCTGCCTGTCGACCCCGACCATGATGACCGCCGTCTACAACCTGGCCAAGGCCTCGCCCTGTTCGCTCCGGTTCCACATGGCCACCGAGGGCGCCTTCGACATGGGCTGCGGCTCAGGCTGCCTGGCCGCCGCCGGCCTGCTGGCCCTGGGCGTACCGCTGCAGGCCGCCCTGCTGCTCTGCCTCGCCGGCGCGGTGACCACCCTGATGCTGCTGCGCGGCTATTATGCGCGGGAGAAGCTGGCGGTCGCCTGACCCCTACTCCGTCTCCGCCAGCCAGTCCGCCGAACGCATTTCCTGCAGGCGCGAGGCGGTGCGCTCGAACTCGAAAGCGCCGTCGCCTTCCGGATAGAGCTTGTCGGGCTCGGCCTCGGCCAGGACGATCAGCTTGGTCCTCGCCTCGTAGAGGGCGTCGATCAGGATCACCAAGCGCCTGGCCTCCTCCCGCCGATTGGCGGTCAGCCTCGGCAGGTCCTCCAGGAAGAGGGTGTGGAACCGGCCGGCGATCGCCACATAGTCGTTGGGGCCGAGCGCCACGGCGCAGAGGCTCATGAAGCTCGCTCGCACCAGGCCGCCGGCCGCGTGGGGCAGGTGGATCTTGCGGCCCAGCACCTCGACCGTCTCGCCGATCTCCTCGGCCCCGTCCAGCAGGTCGCGCCACAGCCCCAGGAAGCTGCGCTGGTTGTCCGGGTCGGAGGGCGAGAACCATGTGCCCGCCGCCCGCAGCCGGTCGAGGCGATAGTCATGGCCGCCGGCCACGCTCACCACTTCCATCCGGGCTTTCAGCAGGTCGATGAACGGCGTGAACAGCTGGCGGTTGATGCCGTTCTTATAGAGCTCGTCCGGAACCCGGTTGGAGGTCGCCACCAGGGTCAGGCCCCGGGCGAACAGGGCCTCGAACAGCCGCCCCAGGATCATGGCGTCGGCGATGTCGGTGACCTGGAACTCGTCGAAGCAGATGAGCCGGGCCTGGGCGATCACCACATCGGCCACCGGGACGATGGGATCGTCGCCCTTGTGCTGGCCGAACCGGGCCTTGCGCTCGGCCGCGTCGCCCTTGCGCCAGGCGTCGATCAGCCGGTGCACCTCGCCCATGAACACGTGGAAGTGGACGCGGCGCTTCTTGGCCACGGGCGCCGTCTCGAAGAACAGGTCCATCAGCATGGACTTGCCGCGCCCGACCGGCCCCCAGAGATAGACCCCCCTCTGGCCCTCGGGCTTGCGGAAGAAGGCGGAAAAGCCCGACGGCTCGGCCTGGCCCAGGTCGTCCTCCAGACGCGCCAGCGCCTTCAGGCCCTCGGCCTGGGCGGGATCGGGACGGAGCGCGCCGGCGGCCAGTCGGGCCTGGTAGGCGGCGTTGAGCGGGGAGGCCATGGCTCCGCCTAACCCGGACGGCGGCATTTCTCAATCGCGGGCTTGGCGGCGCCCCTTGCCCCGCCCCCGGCGCCGAGGGCATGTTCAGCCCATGACCGCCGCCGCCCCCCTCGAGTTGCGCCTCGCCGACGAGGCCGCGACCCAGGCCCTGGGCGTGGCCCTGGCGCAGGCGCTGCGGCCCGGCTCGGCCATCTGCCTGTCGGGCCCGCTGGGGGCCGGCAAGTCGACCCTGGCCCGGGCCCTGATCCGGGCCTTGACCACCCCGGACGAGGACGTGCCCAGCCCGACCTTCACCCTGGTGCAGTTCTATGAGGGGCCCGACTTCCCGGTCGCCCATTTCGACCTCTACCGTTTGACCTCGCCGGACGAGGCCTATGAGATCGGCCTGGATGAGGCGCTGGAGGACGGCGCGGCCCTGATCGAATGGCCACAGAGGCTGGAAGGCCAGCTGCCGGCTGACCGACTTGATATAGACATAGCGCTCGACGGGGAGGCGCGCCGGGCGCGGCTCGTGCCCCATGGCGCCTGGAGGGACCTTGAGTTCGGATCGTGAGACCCTGAAGGCCGAGTTCCTGGCCGCCCACGGCCTGGCCGAGGCGCGCCGCCAGCCCCTGGCCGGCGACGCCTCGACCCGGGCCTATGAACGCCTGCACCCCGCCGCCGGCCCCAGCCTGATCTTCATGGACCAGCCGCCCAGCGCCGAGACCTCTCCCTGCACGCCGGGCATGACCCCGGCCCAACGCCAGGCCGCCGGCTATAATGCGTTGGCCCGCCTCGCCGCCGGTCGGGTCGACGCCTTCGTCACCGTCGCCGCCTGGCTGAAGGCGCAGGGGCTGTCGGCGCCGGCCATCATCGCCCAGGACGCCGCCAACGGCCTGGCGGTGCTGGAGGACCTGGGCGACGGCCTGTTCGCCAACCTGATCCAGGACGGCCAGGACGAGGGCCCGCTCTATGACGCCGCCATCCAGGCCCTGGTCCGCCTGCATGCAGCCAGCCCGCCGCCGGTGCTGGAGCATGACGGCCTGGCCTGGCCGCTGCTCGACTATGACGCCGTGGCCCTGAAGACCGCTGGCGACCTGCTGCCGCAGTGGCTGCCGAAGCTGAAGCCCGAGCTCGCCTTTACGGATGAGGCGGTGGCGCGATGGGACGCGATCTGGGCGCCGATCATCGCCCGCGGCGCGGCCGGGGCCAGCGTGTTCTGCCACCGGGACTATCACGCCGAGAACCTGATCTGGTTGCCGGACCGCGCCGGGCCCGCCCGCGTCGGCCTGCTGGATTTCCAGGACGCCGTCCGCGCCCACCCGGCCTGGGACATGTCGATGCTGCTGCACGACGCGCGGCGCGACGTGACGCCCGCCCGGGCGGCCACCGCGCTCGACCGCTATTTCGCCCTTCGGCCTGACCTCGACCGGGACGCCTTCCTCGCCGACTATCATGCGCTCGGCGCGCTCAATATCAGCCGCATCCTCGGCATCTTCGCCCGGCTGGTGTTCCGCGACGGCAAGCCCCGCTACGCCGCCTTCATGCCGAGACTCTGGGGCTATCTCGACCTCTGCCTGGCCGATCCGTCGCTCGTCGAACTCAAGGCCTGGTTCGACGCCCATGTTCCGGCGGCGTCTCGCCAATGAACACGGGCCCCAAGATCGCCATGGTGCTGGCGGCCGGCATCGGCTCGCGCATGCGGCCCCTGACCGACGACCGGCCCAAGGCCCTGGTCGAGGTGGCCGGCAAGCCGCTGATCGACCACGTTCTGGACCGCCTGGCCCAGGCCGGGATCGAGACCGCCATCGTCAATGTCCACCACTTCGCCGACCAGATGGAGGCCCATCTCGCCCGGCGGACCGCCGCGCCCAGGGTGGTGATCTCCGACGAACGCGCCGGTCTGCTGGACTCCGGCGGCGGCATCAAGGCCGCCCGCCACCTGATCGGCGACGACCCGATCCTGATCGCCAATATCGATTCCCTGTGGGTCGGGGGCGAGACCCCGCCGCTGGAGGCCCTGAAGCAGGCCTGGGATCCCGAGCGCATGGACATGCTGCTGCTGCTGGTGCCCCGCAACCAGGGCATCGGGCTGGAGGGACCGCGCGGCTTCCGCATGGACGCCGAGGGCCGCATCACCCACATGGCCGATGACGACAATCCCGCCCCCCTGGCCAATATCGGCTTCCAGATCATGAAGCCGCAGCTGCTGGACGACCAGCCGGATGGGGCCTTCTCGATCCTGCCGCTCTGGTGGCGGCTGCAGGACGAGGGCCGCATCTTCGGCGTGGTCATGGACGCCTTCTGGCTGCACGTCGGCGATCCCAAGGCGCGGGAGGCCGCGGAAGCGCGGCTGACGTGAGCCCGCGCCCGCTGCTGACCGGACCGGCCCCGCGCTGGTTCAGCATCCCGGCCCACCGGCCCTTCGTGCAGGACCTGGCCCAAGGCCTCTATGACGCCTTGGCCCCACTGGGCCCCGAAGCCCTGTCCCAGGCCGTGGTGCTCACCCCGACCCGGCGGGGCGCCCGGTCCCTGGCCGACGCCTTCGTGGCGGCCGGCGGCGGGCGCGCCGTCCTGCCGCCGCAGATCCGGCCGCTCGGCGACCTCGACGAGGGCGAGCCGCCCTTCGAGCCCGGCGACCTGGCCGTCGACCTGCCGGCCGCGATCGCCCCCCTGCGCCGCCGCTTCGAGCTGATCGCGCTCGTGAAGGCCCACGAGGGCGCGCTCGGCCGCGACCTCGACGCCCCCGCCGCCCTGGAGCTGGCCGACGCGCTCGGGTCCTTCCTCGACAGCCTGCAGATCGAGGAGGTCTCGGCCGACAAGGGCCTGGCCGACCTGGTCGAGGCCGACCTGGCCGAGCACTGGAAGATCTCCCGCGAGTTCCTGGAAATGGCCTTAGACGAATGGCCCCGCCGGCTCGCGGCACTTGGCCTGGTGGATGTCAGCGCACGCCGCGTGGCCCTGCTGCGGTCCCTGGCCGCCAAGTGGAGAATCGATCCGCCCCGGGGCGTGCTGATCGCCGCCGGCTCCACCGGCACGGCGCCCGCCACCGCCGACCTGCTGGCCGTGATCGCCCAGGCGCCCCAGGGGGCCGTGGTGTTGCCAGGGCTGGACGACGCTCTGGCCGACACCGCCTGGATCAAGGTGGGAGAGCAGCACCCTCAGGGGGCCATGAAGCGGCTCCTGACCCGGGCCGGCCTGACCCGCGCCGATGTCCGCACCTGGCCGACCTCTGAGAGCTTCAAGAGCCAGGGCCGCTGGCGCCGGCGGGTGATCAATGAGGCCCTGCGTCCCGCCGAGGCCACCGCCGACTGGCTGACCGCCATCGCCGCCCTGCGCGAGGAGGGCAAGGCCGACGGCGTCGACCCCATCGCCGAGGGGCTGACGGGTCTGTCCATCCTCACCGCCCGCACCGAGGACGAGGCCGCCACCCTCGCCGCCCTGTTGCTGCGCGAGGCCCTGGAGGTTCCCGGCCGCACCGCCGCCCTGGTCGCGCCTGACCAGAACCTCGCCCGCCGGGTCGCCGCCAAGCTGGCCCGCTGGGGGGTCGGCGCGGATAGCTCCGCCGGCCAAGCCCTGTCCGGCGCCCCCTGCGGAGTGCTGGCGGGGCTGGTCGGCCGGGTGCTGGTCGATCCGCTCGACCCCGTGACCCTGCTGGCCATCCTGAAGCATCCGCTGGTGCGACTGGGCCTGGCCCCCGAGGCCATGGAAGAAGCCTGCGCCCAGCTGGAGCTCAAGGTCCTGCGCGGCCCCCGGCGCACCGTCTGGACCGAGCTGGAGGATCGCTGCCCCGCCGATTCCCGCGACCTGCTCGACCGCCTGAAGGCCGCCCTGACCCCCGTGCTTGGGATCGGTGAAGGCCCGCCCGCCGTGGCCGCCCGCGCCCTGGCCGTGACCCTGGAGGCCCTGGCGACCGACCCCGCCGGATCGACCGGCGCCCTGTGGTCCGGCCATGAGGGCGAGGCCCTGGCCCGCCTGCTGGCTGGGCTGATCGAGGAGTCCGGCGGCCTGCCCGCCACTACCGCCCGGGCCTTCGCCGAACTCGTCCAGCGGCTCATGGCCGGCGAGACCGTCCGCACCGGCGGCGCCACCCATCCGCGCCTGCGCATCCTGGGCGCCATCGAGGCCCGCCTGACCCGCGCCGACCGGCTGATCGTCGCCGGGCTGGAGGAAGGCGTCTGGCCCCAGGGGGCGCCGATCGATCCCTTCCTGTCACGCCCCATGCGCACCCGGCTGGGCCTGCCGCCGCCGGAGCGCCGCGTCGGCCTGGCCGCCCACGACTTCGCCCAGGCCGCCTGCGCCGCCGAAGTGGTGCTGCTGCACACCGAACGCCGCGAAGGCGCGCCGGCCGTGAAATCCCGCTGGCTGTGGCGGCTGGAGACCCTGGCGCGCGGCGCCGATGTGAAGATCGCCGGCCGGCCCGAGATGCTCGAATGGGCCCGATCCCTGGACGCCCCTGACGGCTACGCTCCCGCCAGGCGCCCTGCCCCGACCCCGCCGCTCGCCGACCGCCCCCGCAAGATGGCCGTGACCCGGATCGAGGCCCTGACGCGGGACCCCTACGCCGTCTGGGCCCGCGACATCCTGCGCTTCTATCCGACCCCGCGACCGGACGAGGCGATCGACGCCCGGGCCCGCGGCACGGCCATCCACAAGGCCTTCGAACGCTTCGCCCTGAACCATCCCGGCGCCGTGCCGCCGGACGCCGCCGCTCGGTTCGCCGACTACTATCTGGAAGCCCTGCGCGCCGAGGGCATGCCGGAGGAGGCCATGGCCCGCGAACAGGCCCTGGCCGGCGAGGCCGCCGAGTGGGTGGCCGCCCTGGAGCGTGAGCGCCGGGCCGACGGCCGGACCATCCATGTCGAGCTCAAGGGCAGCCACACCCTGGCCCTGCCCGGCGGCGCCTTCACCGTCCAGGCCACCGCCGACCGCATCGAGATCGACCCCAAGGGCTTTGGTCACATCCTCGACTACAAGACCGGCGCTGCGCCCTCGAAGAAGCAGGTCGAGACCGGCTTCTCGCCGCAGCTGACCCTGACCGCGGCGATCCTCACCCATGGGGGGTTCGAGGGCCTGGGCTTCCCCAGCCCCGGCGACCTGACCTATCTGGAAGTCACCGGCCGCAAGCCGGCGGGACGGGTGGAGACCCGCGCCCAGGCCGGCATGGAGAGCGAGGAGGCGGCGATCAAGGCCCTCGAAGGCCTTGCAACCCTGATCAATCGCTTCGACGACCCGGACCAGCCCTATGCCTCGCGCACCGCCCCGCAGTTCGTGAAGACCTATGCCAGCGACTATGACCACCTGGCCCGTGTGTTCGAATGGTCGGCCAGCGGCGAGGACGGGGAGAGCGAATGAGCGATCCGCAGCGCATCGCCGCCGATCCGGGCCTGTCGGTGTTCGTCACCGCCAACGCCGGCTCGGGCAAGACCAAGACCCTGATCGACCGGGTGGCCCGCCTGCTGCTGGCGGGGGCCGAGCCCGAGACCATTCTGTGCGTGACCTACACCAAGGCGGCCGCCGCCGAGATGCAGCGCCGGCTGTTCGGCCTGCTCGGCGACTGGTCGGTCTATGACGACGCCCGGCTGAGCAGCCGGCTGGCCGAGCTGGAGGGTCGCGAGGTCGAAAGCTATGACCGCGAGCGGCTGTCCGCCGCCCGCGCCCTGTTCGCCCGCGCCCTGGAGACCCCGGGCGGGCTGAAGATCCAGACTATCCACGCCTTCTGCGAGAAGCTGCTGCGGCGCTTCCCGCTGGAGGCGGGCGTGTCGCCGGGCTTCCGGGTGATGGATGACGCCGCCTCGGCCGCCGTGGCCGCCGCCGCCCGCAAGGCCGTGGCCCGGCACGCCCTGAAGGGCGAGGGCCCGGTGGCGCAGGCCTATGCCCGGTTCTCGGTGGCGCTGGATTATCAAAGCTTCCAGTCGATGTTCGCGGCCTTCGAGGCCCAGCGCGGACGGCTCGCGGCCTATCTGGCGGCACAGGGCGGTTTCGCGGGCGCGGTGGCCGATGTCTGGCGGGTTTGCGGCTTCGACCAGCCCTGCGACCCCGACGCTGTCCTCGCCCAGGCCATGGCCGAACTGGATCGTTCCCTGTGGCGAGCGGCCGCCCAGCTGCTGTCGGAGGGCGGCAAGCAGGACCAGACCAACGCCGGCAAGCTCGCGGCCGTGGCCGCCGACCCCCACGCCGGGTTCGACGCGGCGACCTCCGCCCTGTTCACCCTGGCCGGGACCCCCGCCACCTGGGTCGCCAAGACCTCGGGGCTGAAGTCGCGGGAGGACCTGCGGGACGCCCTGCTGGCCGAGCAGGACCGGCTGGCCGCCGCCCGCGAACTGGCCGCCAGCGCCAGCATCGCCTGGGACACGGCCTATGCGCTGGCGCTCGCCGACGCCTATCTGGCCGCCTACCGCCTCGAGAAGGCGGCGATCGGGGGTCTCGATTTCGCCGACCTGATCGAGAAAACCCGCGACCTGACGGCGCTTCGGCCGCAAGCGGCCTGGGTGCTCTACAAGCTCGACGGCGGCATCGCCCACATGCTGGTCGACGAGGCCCAGGACACCGCGCCCGACCAGTGGGCCATCGTCCGAGCGCTGGCCGGCGAGTTCTTCTCCGGCGACGGCCTGCCGACCCGGGACGGCCTGACCCGCAACATGTTCGTGGTCGGCGACGAGAAGCAGTCGATCTATTCCTTCCAGGGCGCCGCGCCGGAGATCCTGATCCAGGAATTCGAGCACCATCGCGACCGCGCGGCCGGGGCCGGCCAGCGCTTCGAGCGGGTGGACCTGCTGGCCTCATGGCGCTCGACGCCGCAGGTGCTGAAGTTCGTCGATGCGGCCTTTGCGGCGCCCGAGCGAGCCGCCGCCATCCTGCCTCGCCTGGGCGCCGGCGGAGACCCGGAGCCGATCCTGCACGAGGCCATGCGCAAGGCCGACGCCGGCTGCGTCGATCTCTGGCCGCTCGAGCGCGAAGTGGCCGGCGAGGACCGCGACGCCTGGGACGCGCCCCTGGACCAGGTGGCCGAGACCTCCGCCAACCGCCGCCTCGCCGAACGCATCGCCGGCGAGATCGCCGCCCTGATCGCCCGGGGCGACGCGGTGTTCGACAAGGACGACAAGGTCTGGCGCCCCGCCAAGGCCGGCGACGTGCTGATCCTGGTGCGCCGCCGCCGGGCCCTGTTCGAGGAGATCCTGCGGGCGCTGAAGCGCCGGGAGATTCCGGTGGCCGGGGCCGACCGCCTGGCGCTCAGCGAGCACATCCTGTTCGACGACCTGCTGGCGCTCGCCCGCTTCGTCCAGTTCCCCGACGACGACCTGACCCTGGCCGCCCTGCTGAAAAGCCCGTTCTGCGACCTGGACGATGACAGCCTCTACGCCCTGGCCTTCCGGCGCGGGGACACCCGACTTTGGACCAGGCTGGCCGAGCGCGCCGCCGAGCGGCCCGAATGGGCCTCGGCCCTGGCCTTCCTGACCCTGGCTCGGGCAGAAGCGGCGCGGCGGCGGCCCTTCGAGTTCTATTCCCATCTGCTGGGCGCCCGCGACGCGGCCGGCCGCACCCAGCGCGCCCGGATGCTGCGCCGGCTGGGGGCCGAGGCCCAGGACGCCCTGGACGAATTCCTGGCCCAGGTGCTGGCGGCCGAGCAGCGGGGGATCGAGGATCTGGAGAGCCTGGCCGCCGCCCTGGTCAGCCTGGACATCACCGTGAAGCGCGAGCTGGAGGCCGGTCGCGACGAGGTGCGGGTGATGACCGCCCACGGCGCCAAGGGGCTGGAGGCGCCGATCGTCTTCCTGCCGGAGACCACGCTCAGCCGCACCGCCCGGGGTTCGCCCCTGTTGGAGACCGAGGCCGGCGGTTTCCTGTGGTCGGCGTCCGGCAAGGCCGATGGCCCCGCTGCGGCCGCCGCCCGCGCGCGGCGCGTGAGGAAGGACGAGGAGGAGGCCTTCCGCCTGCTCTATGTCGCCCTGACCCGCGCACGCGACCGGCTGGTGCTCTGCGGCCGGGTCTCGTCACGGACCAAGGAAGAGACGCTGCAGGGCTGGTGGCGCGCCCTGAACGACGCCCTGGCCCACCCCGACGTCGGCCCTCAGGTGCGCGCCGTCCGCTCCGGTGACCTGGAGTTCCAGCGGTTCGGGCCCGACCCCACGGCCCTGGGTCCCGCCGCCGGGGCAGACGCCGCGACCGCTCCGGCCCCGGCCTGGACGTCGGAGCCCGCCGCCCAGGAAGCCTATGCCCGCTACGCCTCGCCCTCAGATCTGGGGGAGGACGCGGTCGCGCCGGCCGCCTCGCCGCTCGCCCGGTCGCGCGGCCTGGGCCGATTCCGACGTGGCGAACTGATCCACCGCCTGCTGCAGGTGCTGCCCGATCTCGAGTCCGCCGTGCGCGAGACTTCCGCTCGCCGCATGCTGGGCCGCGAACCCGACCTCGCCCCCGACCAGGCCGACGAGATGGTCGCCGCGGCGATGGGCGTGCTGAACGACGACCGCTTCGCCGAGGTGTTCGGGCCGGGCTCCCGCGCCGAGGTCGCCGTGGCCGGCACGGCCAAGGCCCTGCCCCCTGGCCTGGCGATTTCCGGCCGGCTCGACCGGTTGGTGGTGCTGCCCGACCGGGTGCTGGTGGCGGATTTCAAGACCAACCGTCCCTCCCCCGACCGCATCGAGGCGGCCGATCCCGCCTATCTGCGGCAGATGGCGCTCTATGCCGGGGTGCTGGCCGATGTGTTCCCGGGGCGCCGCATCGAGGCGGCCCTGGTCTGGACCGACGGGCCCAAGCTGATGCCCATCCCAGAATTACTCATCGCCGAAACCCTTGCGGAGCTTGGTCGTAACGGTTGATACCGGACGGGAAGCCGCCCATATGGCGGTTCGAAACACGCCCGCCGCGCGTCGCGGATCGGCGTCAAAGGGAGCTTCTTGATGAGCACCGTAGCGGTTACCGACGAATCCTTCGACAAGGACGTCCTGCAGTCCTCCAAGCCCGTGCTGGTCGACTTCTGGGCCGAATGGTGCGGCCCCTGCAAGCAGATCGCCCCGGCCCTGGAACAGATCGCCGCCGAGCTGGGCGCCCAGGTCACCGTGGTCAAGCTGAACATCGAAGAATCGCCGACCACCCCCTCGCGCTACGGCGTGCGCGGCATCCCGACCATGATGCTGTTCAAGGACGGCCAGATGGCCTCCATGAAGGTGGGCGCCATGCCCAAGCAGAAGATCGTCGAATGGCTGAACGAAGCCGGGATCTGATCCTGCCCTGACCCCGTCCCGGCTCTGGTTTTTGATTTGGAGCCGGGCGGCGCGTCAGGTCGGCCAGGTCTCGGGGCTGAGCGCCAGGACCTCGCCGGCGAAGTGCAGGCCGCCGCAGACCAGCACATGGGGCGGCGGACCTGGCTGGGCCAACGCCCGGCGCACGCCCTCGGTGACGTCGGTCACCACCTCAACCCGCAATCCGGCCTGACCCGCCGCCTGGGCGATGTCCTCGGCGGTCGCGGCGTTGGGCGAGTCGAAGCTGGTGGCGAAGACCTGAGGGTCGAGATCGGCGAAGGGCGCGAAGAAGCCCATCGAATCCTTGCGCGCGAACATGGCGGCGACCAGCACCAGGGGCCGGGGATCGCGGGCCAGCAGCCGGCGTGTCGATTCCGCCAGGGCTCGCCCCGCGTGGGGATTGTGCCCGCCGTCCAGCCACAGGTCCGCGCCCCGCGCCTGGGCCATGGTCCCGAGCGGCCCGGTGGTCAGCCGCTGGAAACGGGCCGGCCAGACGGCGGAGGCGACGCCCTGGGCGATAGCCGCCTCGTCGATGCGCGGATCATTCAGCGCCAGTATGGCCGCGACCGCCAGGCCGGCGTTGTCGAACTGATGCACCCCAAACAACGACGGCGCCGGCAGGTCGAGATGGCGTTCGCCGACCTGCACCATCAACCGGCCGCGCTCGGCCCAGGCGTCGGCGTCGCGGCCCATCAGGGTGATCGGCGCGCCCTGGGCCACCGCCTCGGCGAGGATGACGTCCTCGGCCTCCATCAGTTGGCGGGCGGAGACCACCGGCCGCCCCGGCTTGATGATCCCGGCCTTCTCCCAGGCGATCTTGCCCAGTTCCGGACCCAGCATCTCCAGATGGTCGTAGTCGACCGGGGTGATGACGCTGACCGCCGGGGCGTCGAACACATTGGTGGCGTCGAAGCGGCCGCCCAGACCGACCTCGACGATGCAGAGATCGGCGGGCGTGTCGGCGAAGGCCTCGAAGGCCAGCACGGTGGTGATCTCGAAGAAGCTGATCGGCTGGCCGGCGTTGGCGGTCTCCAGCCGGTCGGTGAGCTCCTCCAGCCGCGCATCGGTGATCAGGGTCCCGGCCACCCGGATACGCTCGGCGAACCGCACCAGATGCGGCGAGGTGATGGCATGGACCTTCAGCCCCGCAGCTTCGGCGATGGCCCGCAGATAGGCGACCGTCGAGCCCTTGCCGTTGGTGCCCGCCACATGAATCACCGGCGGCAGCCGCCGCTCGGGATGGCCGAGGGCCGCCAGCAGACGCTCGACCCGGCCGGTGGTCAGGTCGATCAGCGACGGATGGTTGGCGCGCAGACGCTGCATTACCGCGTCGGAGGCGCGGATGGGGTCATACATCGCGGTCTGCCGGTTGTGTGGAGAAGGTCAGGCGGCCCTTGAGCGCGCGCGACCCATCATCAGGGTCTTCAGGATCGAGGCCAGAACGCGGGGGATATCGGCCCGAGCCACCACCTGGTCGACCATGCCGCGCTCCACCAGGAATTCGGCGCGCTGGAAGCCGGGGGGCAGGACCTCGCGGATGGTCTGCTCGATCACGCGACGGCCGGAGAAGGCGATCATGGCGTTGGGCTCGGCCAGGTGCACGTCGCCCAGCATGGCGTAGGAGGCCGAGACCCCGCCCGTGGTCGGATCGGTCAGCACCACCACATAGGGCAGGCCGGCGCTCTTGACCTCATTGAGGGCCAGAGTCGTCCGCGCCATCTGCATCAGGGACAGAGTCCCTTCCTGCATCCGCGCGCCGCCCGAGGCCGTGAAGATCACGAAGGGGCAGCCGCGGGTTACGGCTTCCTGGGCGGCCTTGATGAAGATCTCCCCGGCGCCCATGCCGAGCGAACCGCCCATGAAGGAGAAGTCCTGGACCACGACCACGGCGTCCTGGCCCTGGATCTTGCCAAAGCCGATGGCCATGGAATCCTGCTCGCCGGTCGCCTTGCGGGCGGCCTTGAGGCGCTCGGGATAGGGCTTGTCATCCGGGAACTTCAGCGGGTCCTCGACGACCACCGGCGAGGCGATCTTCTCGTACTGGCCGTCATCGAAGGTGTAGCGCATGCGTTGCGCCGCGCCGATCCGCATATGGCTGCCCGACGGCGTGACCCACAGGGCCGCCTCCAGGTCCGAGCGGTAGATCATCTCCCCGGTGTCGGGACATTTGACCCACAGGTTCTCGGGCGTCTCACGCTTGGAGACCAGATTGCGCACGCCGGGCGCGATCTTGGCCAGCCACCCGCCCCGCTCACGCGGGGCCGTGGACGCCGGAGACTTGCCGGCCTTGTCGTTTCGCTGTTCAGCCATCGCCATGGGGTCTTACACCGTGAGGCTTTCGACTCGCGCGGAACGCACAGCCTTAGCCAAGGAATTGACTTTGGAAAGCACCCGGGCGGTCACGCTTTCGTTGACCGCCAGAGCTTCGGCGACTTCATCCACCAGGGCCGAGCCGACCACCACGCCATCGGCGACCCGGGCGACCGCCGCGGCGCGCTCAGGCGTCTTGATTCCGAAGCCGACGCAGACCGGCAGGCCGCCGGCCGCCCGGACCCGTTCGACGTGGGGCGCCACGGTCGCGGCGTCGGCTTCCTTCACCCCGGTGACCCCGGCCACCGAGACATAGTAGGCGAAGCCCGAGGTCCGCTTCAGGATGATCTTCAGCCGCGCGTCGTCACTGGTGGGCGTCGAAAGCAGCAGCAGGGACAGCTGTTCGGCGTCCAGCGCGTCGGCCAGGGGATCGGCCTCCTCCGGCGGGATGTCGACCACGATCAGCCCGTCGGCGCCGGCCGCCGCTGCATCGCGGGCGAAGGTCTCGAAGCCCCGGTTGATCAACGGATTGGCGTAACCCATCAGGACGATCGGGGTGGTCTGATCCACCTGCCGGAACGCGGCGATCATCTGCAGGGTCTTGGAGAGCGTCATGCCCTTGTTGAGGGCCCGAAGCGCGGCGCGCTGGATCGGCGGCCCCTCGGCCATGGGGTCGGAGAAGGGGAACCCCACCTCGATCAGGTCGGCGCCCGCGCCCGGCAGACCCTTGAGAATCTCCAGACCGGTCGCATAGTCCGGGTCGCCGGCCATGACATAGGCCACGAAGGCCGCACGGCCCTCAGCCTTGAGCGCCGCGAACCGCGCGTCGATACGAGTCTTGGTCAAATCGTCCGTCCGAGATGGGCGGCCACGGTGGCGACGTCCTTGTCGCCCCGGCCGGAGAGATTCAGCACCACGATACCGTCCTTGCCGACGTCCTTCACCACCTCCGGCAGGCGGGCCAGGGCGTGGGCGGACTCGATCGCCGGCAGTATGCCCTCAAGCTGGGCCAGAAGCGTGAACGCCTCCAGGGAATCCTGGTCGGTGGCGGTCAGATAGGTCGCCCGGCCGACATCGTGCAGCCAGGAGTGCTCGGGCCCGATGCCCGGATAGTCGAGGCCGGCCGAGATCGAATGGGCCTCGGTGATCTGGCCCTCGGGATCCTGCAGTAGATAGGTCATGTTTCCATGCAGGACACCGGGGCGGCCGCCATTGATCGCGGCCGCGTGACGGCCGCTGTCCATGCCCTCGCCGGCCGCCTCGACGCCATAGAGGCGGACGCCCTCGTCATTCAGGAACGGATGGAAAATGCCGATGGCGTTGGAGCCGCCGCCCACGCAGGCGACCACCGCGTCGGGCAGGCGGCCCTCGGCGGCCATCATCTGCTCGCGCACCTCCTGGCCGATCACCGACTGGAAGTCGCGGACCATCTCCGGATACGGATGCATGCCGGCCGCGGTGCCGATCATGTAATAGGTGTCGTGGACGTTGGTGACCCAGTCGCGCAGGGCCTCGTTCATGGCGTCCTTGAGCGTCGCCGAGCCGGAGGTCACCGCCTCGACCTGGGCGCCCAGCAGGTTCATGCGGAACACATTGGGCTTCTGCCGCTCGACATCGACGGCGCCCATATAGACCACGCAGGGCAGGCCGAAGCGGGCGCAGACCGTGGCCGAGGCCACCCCATGCTGGCCGGCGCCGGTCTCGGCGATGATCCGGGTCTTGCCCATGCGCCGCGCCAGCAGGATCTGGCCCATGCAGTTGTTGATCTTGTGGGAGCCGGTGTGATTCAGCTCCTCGCGCTTCAGATAGATCTTCGCGCCGCCATAGTGCTGGGTCAGGCGCTCGGCGAAATAGAGCGGGCTGGGGCGGCCGACATAGTGGGTCAGGAAGCTCGACAGCTCGGCCTGGAAGGCGGGATCGGCCTTGGCCGCCCGATAGGCCGCATCCAGCTCATGGACCAGCGGCATCAGGGTCTCGGGCACATAGCGGCCGCCATAGTCGCCAAACCGGCCCTGGGCGTCCGGATAGGCTGAATAGTCGTTGGGGGCGGGACTGGGCGCGTTCACGGCACTATCACTCGGCTCTGGATCGGGGCTCAGGCAATACGGTCAGGCGCGGCGGACGGCTTCAAGGAACGCCGTGATCAAGGCCGGGTCCTTTAAGCCGGGACCGCGCTCCACGCCAGAGGAAACGTCCACCATGGGCGCGCCGGACAGCCGCACGGCGTCGACGACATTCCAGGGATCCAGACCGCCGGCCAGCAACCAGGGCCGCTGGAAGCGGTGGCCCATCATCAGGCTCCAGTCGAAGCGGGCGCCGTTGCCGCCCGGCAGCTCCGAATCCGCCGGCGCCTTGGCTTCGAACATCAGGTGGTCGGTCGCCGCCTCATAGGCCTTGGCGGCCGAGAGATCGTGGGCGGTGGTGATCGGCAGCACCTTGATGACGCCGGCGCCCGTCCGCCGGCCTACGTCGCGGGCCCGAGCCGGGGTCTCGCTGCCGTGCAACTGGATGAGGTCGGGCGCCAGGATGCTGGCCAGCCGGTCCAGGAGTTCGTCGTCCGGATCGACGGTGACCGCGACGATCTTGACGTTCTTCGCCCGGGCGGGCGGCGTCAGGCGCGCCGCAGCGTCGGGGGCGATGTTCCGCGGGCTCTTGGGAAAGAAGATGAAACCGATATGGCTCGCCTTCCCGTCGACGGCCGCGCGCACGGCCTCGGGGGTCTTCATTCCACAGATCTTGGCCGCGACGGTCATGCGGCGGATTAGGGGACTTGGGCCCGGCGACGCAAGAGCCTGGGCGTGATATCGCCGTCCCGAGCACGGGGGAGCGCGGGCGGATGGAGCTTGAAACGCGGGTGCGCCCGGCCAGCGCGGCGGAGAGGCCGCTGATCGCGGGCCTGGCGAATTTCTACATCTACGACTTTTCCGAACTGGAGCCGGCGGAATCGGACCGGTTCGAGTTCGACCCGCACGGCGGCCTCGGCGACTTGCCGCATCTGGAAGACTATTTCACGGCCCCGGACCGCGCCGCCCTGTTGATCCTGGCCGATGAGCGGCCGATCGGTTTCGCACTCCTCAACACCCAGTCTCATCGCGGCGGGCATGTGGAGCGGAACATGGGGGAGTTCTTCATCGCCCGGAAACACCGGCGCGGCGGACGGGGCGCCGAGGCCGTGCGTCAGATCCTGGCCCTCCACCCTGGGCGCTGGGAGGTGGCGGTGGCCGAGCGCAACTTGGCGGCCAAGGCCTTCTGGCCTCGCGCGATCGCCGGAGCGGCCAATGTCTCGGGCCTGGAACGGCTGGAGGGCGACGGCGAGCACTGGACCGGACCGATCTGGACCTTCCAGGCCGACTGAACCGTCTGGCCTATTTGGCGGCGGGGGCCTTCAGGAGATCGCGGATTTCCATCAGCAGAGCCTCGGTATGGCTCGGCTGCTGCTCGACCTCCGGCTTGGCGTCCTCATTGCGGCGCATGGCGTTGACGGCCTTGACCATCAGGAACACCACCCAGGCGACGATCAGGGCCTGGATCACGGTGTTGATGAAGGCGCCGTACTGAATGGCGACCAGCTCGTCGACCTTGGTCAGGGGATTGTCGGGCCGCAGCACCAGTTTCATATCGGCGAAATTGACACCGGCGGTGATCAGTCCGACCGGCGGCATGATCACCTGCTCGACCAGGCTCTTGGTGATGTTGCTGAAAGCCGCACCGACAATAACCCCGACCGCCAGGTCGATGACGCTGCCGCGGGCGATGAATTCCCGAAATTCGCTGAAAATGCCCATGGCGGCCTCCTGAGGTGCAGACCCCCGATTCCCCCGATCCGGGGCCGGTGGTCAATCCTGGGCCGTCCAGATTGGGCGAGGCCGACTATTCGTCGGCGTTCAGGCGCTCGCGCAATTCCTTGCCGCTCTTGAAGAACGGCACGTGCTTGGCGCGGACATCGACGGCCTCGCCGGTGCGGGGATTGCGGCCGGCGCGGGCGTCCCTTGAGCGGACCGACAGGGCTCCGAAGCCCCGCAGCTCAACCCGACCACCCTCTTCGAGGGCCAGGATCATGCGCTCTAGGATCACCCCCACCACGCGCTCTATGTCGCGCTGGGTGAGATGCGGATTCTCTTCGGCGAGTTTGGCGATGAGTTCCGACTTGATCATACCCTGTTCCGGTCTTGCGGCGGTCGGAACATGGTCGAGTCCTTTGGGATGTTCAAGGCGGGAAAAGGGTTCTTCGGCAATTCACTATCCCAAGCTGGGGCTGGGCGCCGCCAAACCCGGCGCCCGAAAACGACGAAGCCCCGCCCGGACATGCCGGACGGGGCTCCACCAACTTCCAATTGCAGGCTGACGCCTACTCCTTTTGGGCCTTCTCGCGCAGAGCCGCGCCCAGGATGTCGCCCAGCGAAGCGCCGGAGTCCGAGGAGCCGAACTGCTCGATGGCTTCCTTCTCCTCGGCCATTTCCAGGGCCTTGATGGAGACGGAGACGCGACGGGCGGCCTTGTCGACATTGGTGACCTGAGCGTCGACGCGGTCACCCACGGCGTAGCGCTCGGGGCGTTGATCGGCGCGGTCACGCGACAGGTCCGACTTGCGCACGAAGGCGGTCATCGGAGCATCGTCCTCGCCGAACCGCACTTCCACGCCGCCCGAGGTGACCTCGGTGATCGTGACGGTGACGGTCTGGCCCTTGCGGAAGCCGTCGCCGGCCATCGGATCGCCGGCCAGTTGCTTGATGCCGAGGCTGATGCGTTCCTTTTCGATATCGACGTCGAGGACGCGGGCCTTGACCATCTCACCCTTGTGATAGCGGGCGATGGCTTCTTCGCCGGAGACCGCCCAGTCCAGATCGGACAGGTGGACCATGCCGTCGATGTCGTTCTCCAGACCGATGAACAGACCGAATTCGGTGGCGTTCTTGACTTCGCCCTCGACGGTCGAGCCGATCGGGTGAGAGGCGACGAACGCGTCCCAGGGGTTGTCCATGGCCTGCTTCAGGCCAAGCGAGACGCGACGCTTTGACGGATCGACGTCCAGCACGACCACGTCGACTTCCTGCGAGGTCGAGACGATCTTGCCGGGGTGGACGTTCTTCTTGGTCCAGGACATTTCCGAGACGTGGACCAGGCCTTCGACACCGGCTTCCAGCTCCACGAAGGCGCCGTAGTCGGTGATGTTGGTGATCCGGCCGGTGAACTTCGCGCCCACCGGATACTTGGCTTCCACGCCGTCCCACGGGTCGGACTGCAGCTGCTTCATGCCAAGCGAGATGCGTTGGGTGTCCGGGTTGATCTTGACGATCTGGACCTTCACCGTGTCGCCGACCGCGAGCACCTGGCTCGGGTGGTTGACGCGCTTCCAGCTCATGTCGGTGACGTGCAGCAGGCCGTCGATGCCGCCCAGGTCCACGAACGCGCCGTAGTCGGTGATGTTCTTGACGACGCCTTCGCGGATTTCGCCTTCCTGCAGCTGGGAGACCAGCTCGGTGCGCTGTTCGGCGCGGGCTTCTTCCAGGATCGCACGGCGCGAGACCACGATATTGCCGCGCGGGCGGTCCATCTTGAGGATCGCGAACGGCTGCTCGCGGCCCATCAGCGGGCCGACGTCGCGCACGGGGCGGATGTCGACCTGGCTGCCCGGCAGGAAGGCCGAGGCGCCGCCGAGGTCGACGGTGAAGCCACCCTTCACGCGGCCCACGATCGAACCCATGACCGGTTCGTTGCGCTCATAGACGCCTTCGAGACGGGTCCAGGCTTCCTCGCGGCGGGCCTTGTCGCGGCTGATGACCGCTTCGCCCATGGCGTTCTCGACACGCTCGAGGAACACTTCGACGGTGTCGCCGATCTTGATCGGGCTCTTGCCGTCGTCGCCGAGGCCGAATTCCTTCAGCGAGATCCGGCCTTCGGTCTTCAGACCGACGTCGATGATCGCGAAGTCTTTCTCGATTCCCACGACCTGGCCTTGAACGACCGAGCCTTCCATGAAATCGCGCCCGCCCATGGATTGGTCGAGCAGCGCGGCGAAATCGTCGCGCGAGGGGTTGAGGCCCATATCGTCAGCCATAATGGTCTTTCGTCTTCAAATGACATGGGGCCCGGCCGCCGCTTGGCGTCCAGACGGAATCCCCATGTCGGGTTAAGGGTTGCGACCGATAGCGCGGAAGCCCGCGCCGGTTAGTTCTGCCCGCGGCGACGAGGGAAAGGCGCGGGTGGATTTGCTTACCGGGACTGCTCCCAGCGCGCGCGCGCCGCCTCGACAATGCGGCGGGCCGCATCGGTGGCGTGCTCTATAGTCATTTTGCTGGTGTCCAGCAAGACGGCGTCGGCGGCGGCCACCATGGGCGAGTCGGCCCGGCCGGAATCGCGGGCGTCGCGCTTCCTGATATCATCCAGCACATCGGCCAGGTCGACGGCCTCGCCCTGGCCGGCCAGCTGCTTCCAGCGACGCTCGGCGCGGACCTCGGGATCGGCCGTGACGTAGAGCTTGGCCGGGGCTTCCGGGCAGATGACCGTGCCCATGTCGCGGCCATCCAGCACCGCCCCGCCCGGCTGGCGTGCGAAGCCGAGCTGCAGGTCGCGCAGGGCCATGCGCACGGGGGTGTGAACCGCGACGCGGCTGGCGGCCTCGCCGGCCGCCCGGGTGCGGAACGCCGGATCGGTCAGCATGCCAGCCGTCAGGGTCCGGGCCATGGCCCCGGCTTGGGTGGCGTCGTCCAGATCCCCGCCGGCCCTTTGCATCATCACCCCGACCCCGCGATAGAGCAGGCCGGAATCCAGCACGGGCAGGCCGTAGAGCGCGCCGAGCCGGTTGGCGATCGTGCCCTTGCCGGAGGCGGCCGGGCCGTCGACGCAGATTACGAAGCCGCTCACGCGCTCTCCCCCAGTTCGGCGCCCAGCCCGCGCATCATCTCGACGAAGCCGGGGAACGAGGTGGCGATCATGCCCGGCTCATCGACGCTGACCGGCTGGTCGGAGGCCAGGCCCATGACCAGGTGGGACATGGCGATCCGGTGGTCGCCCCGGGTCACCACCCGCGCCCCGCCCCGGGCCGGATGATTGGCTTGCGCTGCGCCGACCACGATCAGGCCCTCGGGCTCTTCCTCGACCCCGATGCCGCAGGCGGCCAGGCCCGTGGCCATCAGGGCGATCCGGTCGCTTTCCTTGACCCGCATCTCGCCGATGCCGCGCATGTGGGTCGCGCCCCGGGCGAAGGCCGCCGCCACCGCCAGGATCGGATATTCGTCGATCATCGAGGGCGCCCGCTCGGCCGGCACCTCGACGCCGCTCAATTCGGAATAGCGCGCGGTGATATCCCCGACCTCCTCGCCGCTCTCGACCCGGACGTTGGAGATCACCAGGTCCGCGCCCATCTCGATCAGGGTCGTGAACAGGCCGGTCCGCAGCGGGTTCAGCAGCACCCCCTCCACCGTCACCTCCGAGCCCGGGGTGATCAGGGCCGCCACCAGGGGGAAGGCCGCCGAGGACGGATCGCCCGGGACCCGCACATGGGCTCCGGTCAGGGACTGGCCGCCCGGCAGGTCGATGTGTCGGACGCCGTCCTTGACCTCAACATGGACGACCGCCCCGAAGCCTCGCAACATGCGCTCCGTATGGTCACGGGTGGCTTCGGGTTCGAGGACCAGGGCCCCGCCGTCGGCGTGCAGGCCGGCCAGCAGCACCGCCGACTTCACCTGGGCCGAGGGCTCAGGCAGGCGATAGGAAATGCGTTTCAGGCCGCCGCCCTTCAGGGTCAGCGGCAGGCGACCGCCGGAGCGGCCGAGGAACACCGCGCCCATCTCCGCCAGGGGTTTCATCACCCGGTTCATCGGCCGGCCGCGCAGGGAGGCGTCGCCGGTGAAGGTGGCCGCGAGATCAAAGCCGGCCGCCGCCCCCATGATCAGCCGCACCCCGGTGCCGGCGTTGCCGCAGTCGATCACGTCGGCCGGCTCGGCGAACCCGCCCTGGCCGACAACCCGCCAATGGCCCTCGCCCAGCCGCTCGACGCCGGCGCCAAAGGCCGCCATGGCCTGGGCCGAGCGCTTGACGTCCTCGCCTTCCAGCAGCCCCTCAACCTCGGTCACGCCGCTCGCCAGCGCCCCGAAAATCAACGCCCGGTGGGAAATGGATTTGTCGCCAGGGGCGCGCACGCGACCCCGCAGCGGGCCGCCGCGGTGCGCGGTCAGTCCAGCTGACGTCATGGGAATACCAAGCCTGTTGTTTTGCCGAGGGGGTTTGCTTTTGACAGCGGCGACTTCGCGTGGCAAGTGAGCCGGCTTCAATTTGAACCCCTGCTTAGAGGCCCTCCACTTGGCCAATCCTGAACTGGGCGCAAAGCAAATCTGCCCCAACTGCCAGGCGAAGTTCTACGACCTCACTCGTCGTCCTGCTGTCTGTCCGAAATGCGCCAACGAATTCGACCCCGACGAGGCTGTCCGTAGCCGCCGCGTGCGGGCCCGTGTGACCCCGACCGACCACGAGCTCGACGACGAGCGCGAAGATCAAGTCCGGGCCAAGCCTGAGGCGGAGGACGAGGAAGAGGACGAGGTCGTCACCCCCGCCATCGACGAGGCCGTCGATGAGCCGATCATCGCCGTCGACGACGACGAGGACGGCGAACCCGTCGTCGCGCCGGAAGACGAGCTGGCCGGCTTCCAGGAAGACGAGGAAGACCTGGAAGAAGACGACGCCGATGTGCCCTTCCTGGAAGACGAGGAAGACGATTTCGACGACACCGAGATCGACGGCCTGCCCGGCGAAGGCGACGACGACGATCGCTAGGCTCCGGCTCTGAAACGCCTGCGACGATCCCGCCCGAAAAATTCCTCCGGGCGGGGTTGATCGCGGCAAACTGTCGGACTAGGTTCCGCGCCTCTTCGGGGACGGGGTTTTCGCCCACGGCCTGAAGGCCCGAGACTTCGGGGCTATAGCTCAGTTGGTAGAGCGCTTGAATGGCATTCAAGAGGTCAGCGGTTCGACTCCGCTTAGCTCCACCATAGCGGCCGCTTCCTCACCGGAAGCGGCCGTTTCCATTTGGGGCGCACGGCGTCGCGGCCCCCGACTTGCGCACGGATGAACTGAGAAACGCGGCGGGCTCAGGGTCGGCCGTGAGCGATTTCGCTCTGGCTTGTCGGATCGGCGGTATCCTGTGCGTTCTTGGGGCGTCGGCCACGCGGCCGACGGATGGAGGATGCGGACATGAAGACTTTTCTGGCGCTGTTCATGGGTTCGGCTGATGGCGGTGGGCCTCCGGACATGAGCGAGGCGGACCTGGCACGGGGCATGGCCGCCTGGGGCGCTTGGATGGGGGCGAACGCGGCGCGCCTCGTCGAGGCGGGCGGCCCGGTCGGCGGGACCAAGAGCGTCTCGAACCGGGGCGTCGAGGACATCCGCAATCACGTGGGCGGCTATGTGGTGCTGACCGCCGAGAGCCATGAAGAAGCCGCGGCGCTGTTCGTAGGCCATCCGCACTTCACGATCTTCCCAGGCGACCGGGTCGAGGTGATGGAACGCCTGCCCATTCCCGGCGCCTGACCGGTCTCGGCCTCACCCCTCAGCCACCTCCCACGCTACATCGAGGAACCGCTCCAGGGTCGGGGTCGCGTCGTTGCGGCGCCAGGCGAGGCCGGTCTCCAGGGTGGGGGCTTCGCCGGCCAGGGGCAGGTAGCGGACACCGGTGCGGGCGAGGTGGCGCAGGGAGGCCGGCACCAGGGCGATGCCCATGCCGGCCGAGACCAGGCTGATGATGGTCTGCATCTGGACGGCTTCCTGGAGGATCTGGGCCTTGCCGCCGTGAGCGTTGAAATAGCCGGTGACCAGGTCGTAGAAGGCCGGGGCAGAACGGCGCGGAAAGATGATCAACGGGGCGCCGATCACGGCGGCCGGCGACAGGGGCGCGGCGGCGGCCGGCAGGCGGCCCTCCTCGATCCAGGTGTCCGGCACGGCGGCGACCAGGGGCTCGGTCATGAGGGCGCGGTAGCTCAAGGGCTCGGGCAGGGTTCCGCCCGGCGGCGGGATGATGATGCCGGCATGGCCGCGGCCCTCGACGAGGCCCTCGATCTGCACATCGCTGGTCGCCTCGGTGAGCGCCAACTCGACGGCCGGATAGAGGCCGGCGAAGCGGCGAACCAGGGCCGGCAGGATGGAATAGTCGGCGGTCGAGACGAAGGAGAGCTCCAGGAGCCCCGCATCGCCATCGCGCAGCCGCCGGGCGATCCCCGGCAGGTCGCCGAGATCGCTGAGCACGGCGCGCACCGGGATCAACCACTGTTCACCGAAGGGGGTGAGCGCCACGCTGCGCTTGCTGCGCGCGAACAGGGCCGCGCCCAGCTCGGCCTCCAGGGCCAGGATCGACTGGCTGAGCGGCGGCTGGGTCATGCCGAGCTTGAGAGCCGCGCGGCCGAAATGCAGGGTCTCGGCGACGGCCGCGAAGTGCCGGAGCTGGCGCACGTCCATTTGTGATATTTTCCACGACCTAATTGGCCCTGAGTAATATATTTCACCACCAATTGGCGATGGTCTATCGGGACGCGACAGCTTTCGCGAGATCCCGCCATGCCCGCCTATCGTTCCCGCACCTCCACCCACGGTCGCAACATGGCCGGCGCCCGCGGCCTGTGGCGCGCCACCGGCATGAAGGACGGCGATTTCGGCAAGCCGATCATCGCCGTGGTCAACAGCTTCACCCAGTTCGTGCCCGGCCATGTGCACCTGAAGGACCTGGGCCAGCTGGTCGCCCGCGAGATCGAGCAGGCCGGCGGGGTGGCCAAGGAGTTCAACACCATCGCGGTCGACGACGGCATCGCCATGGGCCATGACGGCATGCTCTACAGCCTGCCCTCGCGCGAGTTGATCGCCGACAGCGTCGAGTACATGGCCAACGCCCACTGCGTGGACGCCCTGGTCTGCATCTCCAACTGCGACAAGATCACGCCCGGCATGCTGATGGCGTCGCTGCGGCTGAACATCCCCACGGTCTTCGTCTCCGGCGGGCCGATGGAAGCCGGCAAGGTGGTGCTGAAAGGCAAGCAGGTCGCCCTGGACCTGGTCGACGCCATGGTCGCGGCGGCCGACGAGTCGGTGTCGGACGGCGACCTGGCCGCCATCGAGCGCGCCGCCTGCCCGACCTGCGGCTCCTGCTCGGGCATGTTCACGGCCAATTCGATGAACTGCCTGACCGAGGCTCTGGGCCTCTCCCTACCGGGCAACGGCTCGGTCCTGGCCACCCACTCCGACCGCGAGCGGCTTTTCCTGGAGGCCGGCCGCACCATCGTCGACATCACGCGGCGCTACTATGAGCAAGACGACGAGAGCGTGCTGCCGCGCAAGGTCGCCAGCTTCGCGGCCTTCGAGAACGCCATGTGCCTGGACATCGCCATGGGCGGCTCGACCAACACCGTGCTGCACCTCTTGGCCGCCGCCCACGAGGCCGAGATCGACTTCACCATGGACGATATCGACCGGCTGTCGCGCAGGGTGCCCTGCCTGTCCAAGGTCGCGCCGGCCAAGGCCGACGTGCACATGGAGGACGTCCACCGCGCCGGGGGCGTGATGGCGATCCTGGGCGAACTGGACCGCGCCGGCCTGCTCACCACCGACCTGCCCACGGTGCATGCCGCGACCCTGGCCGAGGCGCTGAACCGCTGGGACATCTCCCGCACCAACAGCGAGGACGTGCGCACCTTCTTCCGCGCCGCCCCGGGCGGGGTGGCGACGCAAGTCGCCTTCAGCCAGAGCCGCCGCTGGGAGGAGCTGGATCTGGACCGGGCCGAGGGCGTGATCCGCGACGCCGCCCACGCCTTTTCCCAGGATGGGGGCCTGGCCGTGCTGAAGGGCGACCTCGCCCTGGACGGCTGTATCGTCAAGACCGCCGGGGTCGATGAGAGCATCCTGAAGTTCTCTGGTCCCGCCAAGGTCTTTG
>NZ_CANCLE010000002.1 GCF_947378715.1 Phenylobacterium aquaticum | reverse complement strand
GGGCGTGATCCGCGACGCCGCCCACGCCTTTTCCCAGGATGGGGGCCTGGCCGTGCTGAAGGGCGACCTCGCCCTGGACGGCTGTATCGTCAAGACCGCCGGGGTCGATGAGAGCATCCTGAAGTTCTCTGGTCCCGCCAAGGTCTTTGAGAGCCAGGACGCCTCGGTCAGCGCCATCCTGACCGGCAAGGTCAAGGCCGGCGACGTGGTGGTGATCCGCTATGAGGGGCCGCGCGGCGGGCCGGGCATGCAGGAGATGCTCTATCCGACCAGCTATCTGAAATCGAAGGGCCTGGGGAAAGACTGCGCCCTGATCACCGACGGCCGATTCTCCGGCGGCACGTCGGGCCTGTCGATTGGCCATGTCTCGCCTGAAGCGGCGGAGGGCGGACTGATCGCCCTGGTCGAGGACGGCGACATCATCGCCATCGACATCCCCAGCCGAACCATCAGCCTGCAGGTCGCCCCGGCGGTGATCGCCCGGCGCCGTGCGGCGATGGAGGCCAGGGGCGAGGCCGCCTGGCGGCCCGCCACGCCCCGCAACCGCAAGGTCTCCACGGCCCTGAAGGCCTATGCGGCCTTCACCACCAGCGCGGCGCGCGGCGCGGTGCGCGACCTGGATCAGAAGCGGTAGGCCAGCGGCCTCAGCCCAGCCGCAGCAGGCCGAACTTGGCGAGCCACATCAGGCTGCGGATGGCGCCGGGGGTGGGGCCGCCGCAGGCGTCCAGCAGGGCGGCAACGGTCTGTTCGCCGGTCTGGGCCTGGCGGTGCAGGGCGCGGATGGTGTCTTGCGGGGTGAAGGCGTCGAGCAGGGCGTTGGCCATGCCGAGGTCCAGCAGGGCGTCCAGAGCCAGGTCGCCGGCCGCCCGAGCCGCGACGGGGACGTTCAGGTCCAGGACCTGGGTCGGATAGGACTGGAACAGCTCGAAGGGGTCGGGGCGGGTCGGCCAGGGGATATTGGCCTGGGGCGGGGCGGCGCGACGGAGCTCGCCCAGCTCACGGGCCAGGTCGACATAGCGCAACACGATCCGCGACCAGCTGAACTCGGCCTTGGCCCGGGCCCGGCCGGCCGCGCCCAGGCGCTGGCGCAGGGCGGGATCCTCGACCAGCAGGGCGACCCGATCGGTCAACTGGTCGATATCCACCACCGTGGACATCGAGACCCGGCCGACGAAGTGGTCGTAGGAATCGATCTCGGCCGCGTAGCGGAAAGCCAGGTCGCCGCCGGCCCCTGGCGGGGCTGAGATCGTCGTGATGCGGAAGCCGTCGATCCCGTCGCGCACCGTGTCCTTGTAGCCGTTCCAGTCGCTGACCAGCACTGGCAGGCCGGCGGCCATGGCCTCCACCGGGGTCAGGCCGAAGGTCTCCTGGATATTGTCTGACAGCGAGGTGAAGACGTCGGCCGCCTGCCAGGCGCCGGCATAGGCGGCCGGGTCGGCGCCATCGACGTGCAGAAAGCGGACGGAGGGGGCCAGGGCCTGCTGGGCGGCGCGATAGGTGTTGCTGACCGCCTGGGCGGGGAAGACCCCGGCCTCGATCATCACCAGCTTGCGGCCCGTGCGGCGGGCGACCGCCTCCAGGGCTTGGTACAGTGGGGCGGGATTGGCCTTGGCGTGGAACACCAGCCGGCCGGCGAACAGGAAGGCGGTCTCGTCGGCCGCCAGGCCCAGGCTGGTCCGGGCCCGGGCGATGGAGGCCGGAGTGCGCCGCAGGGCCTCCAGATCGGCGCCCAGGGGAATGACCGGCAGCTTCAGATCGACAAAGCGGGTGGCGCCCAGGTGGGCGGCGGCCCAGTCGCGATATTCCGCCTGCAGGCGGGTGACCACGTCGTAGGCGACCTGGGAGGTGCAGATCAGGGCGTCCCAGGGCTGGAACGGGGCCATGGTCTGGCGCGACACGGTGTCCATGGCGTCGCGGGACGACAGGGTATGGGTGACGCCGAACAGGCTCTGGCTGGTGGGCCCGCGCGAATTCCGCAGATGGGCGATCCGGTCATTGACCGGGGCAGGCCAATAGAGGGCGTCGAGCGCCGCGCCGCGGCCATGCAGATAGCCCCGATGCCACTGGGTGTGACCCTTGAAGTTCCAGCCCAGCAGCTGGTCCCGCATCTGGTCCGCCTCGCCCGGGAACAGGCCGAGCGCGTGCAGGTCTCCGTTAGGCCAGGTGTCGACAATGGCCTTCAGCAAGCCCTGGCCGGCGCTCTGGCGACCCATGATCTTGCCCGCCGTCGAGAAGCTGTCGGCGGTATAGGTGATGGCGAAATTGAGCGGTTTGACCATGCCTCTTCCTGACCGCGACCGCCGCGCGAGGCAAGGGGCGAGACACCCACAGCCAGGCTCCATTGAACCTTGGCCCGGGGATCACCACATGGATTTGATCCGAGGGACGCGCCGCATCTGGGCGGACCCGCGGAGAGTCGCTTGATATGCGAGGACTCTGGAATGAATCGATCAGTGGTTTTCGACAGCCCCTTCCTGCTGGGCTTCGAGCATACGCGGAATCTCATCGAGCGCGCGGCCAAGGCCGCCGCCGAGAGCTATCCGCCCTATAATGTGGAGGATCGCGGGGCGGGTGCGCTGCGCATCACCCTGGCCGTGGCCGGCTTCACGCCCGAGACCCTGCATGTGACCCTCGAGGACCGGCACCTGACGGTGGCGGGCAAGCGCGAGGAGGCCGGCGGCAAGGCCGAGGACGCCTATCTGCACCGGGGCATCGCCGCGCGCGGCTTCGTTCGCTCCTTCGTCCTGGCCGACGGCATGGTGGTCGAGCGCGCCCTGCTGGAGCACGGCCTCCTGCATATCGATCTCGACCGGCCCGAACCGGACCGTCTGGTGAAACGCATTCCGATCCAGACGGCCAGCTAGAGCCGCAAGTTAGGCGCTCGGCCGAACCTGGGGAGCGTCAGAAGCGTTAGTGTTCAAGGAGGTGGTCATCATGACACCCAATTTCGCGACCGATCTTTCACTGGAAGCCTTCGCCGCCCTGGGCGGTCCCGATCTCGTCTATGTCCGGCCGATCAAGGCCGCCGAGATCCTGGCCTCGACCCCCAATGGCCAGATCGAGGGTTTCGAGCTGCAACCCGACCAGGTGCTCTACGCCGTCCACCGCGCCAATGGCGAACGGCTGGCGGTGCTGACCGACAAGGACACCGCCATGGCCGCCGCTCTGGCCCATGAATTGGCGCCGGTGTCGGTGCACTAGATTTTATTGTCCACGAACCACACGAACGGCACGAACAGACCGACGCCAGTCCAGGTCGTTTCCGATAACCCTGGCTCCTTCGTATAGACAAACCGGCTTCGCCGATTGAAGCTACGAACGCTCGTCGTGTGGTTCGTGTGGTTCGTGGACCCGTCTTCTTGATATCCGACCGGTAGCCCTGCCCCTAAGCCGCCGTCGAGCGGGCTTCCTGGGCCAATAGGACATGGATGGCGTCGGCGGTGCGGGCCTGGCGCAGTTGTTCGCGCAGGTCGCCCTGGCGCAGGACGCGGGAGACGCGGGCCAGCGCCCGCAGGTGCTCTGACCCGGCATTGGCCGGAGCCAGAAGGGCGAAGATCAGGTCGACGGGCTGATCGTCGATGGCGGCGAAGTCCACCGGCTGTTCCAGACGCATGAACACGCCGCACATCCGCTGCAGGCCCTCGATCCGGGCGTGCGGCACCGCGACGCCGTGACCGACGCCCGTGGAGCCGGCCAGTTCACGCTCTGTCAGGGCTTCTAGCAGCCGGGCCGAATCCAGGCCGAAATTGCGCGACGCGATCTCAGAGATCGCCGCCAGGACCTGACGCTTGCTCGACGCGCTCGCCCGCGGCGCGATGGCCGCGCGGTCCAGAATCTCACCAATCAACATTGTCTCGCGACGCCCAAAAAAATCCGTGCCCGCCCAACCATGACCGAGTGCGGAGCGGGCGGAACGCGAGCCCTAGGGACCTGTTCCGTTCACTCCGTTCCCGTTCGGCGATTTGGTGCGTTCGGGATCGATCCAGCCGATGTTCCCGTCGGGCCGGCGATATACCACGGACAATCCGCCGTGAGCCGCGTTCCTAAACACGATTGTTTGAGATTCCGTCAAGTCCAACTCCATGACCGCCATCGAAACGGTCATCGTGCGGAGCGCCTTCTCGGTTTCGGCGATCACCATGGCCGAGGGGAAGGGACCCGCCGGCGCGTCGTCGGCGTCGTCCCAGGCCTCGTCGGTGTCGTCCTCCGGCGACCGCAGCACGAAATAGGAGGCGGTCTCCGCCTGTCGGGCGGTGGCGGCGACCGAGTGGCTTTTCAAGCGCTGCTTATAGCGGCGAATGCGGCTCTCGATCTTGGCCAGGGCGGCGTCGAACGCGCCGTGCGCGTCACTGCCAAGCCCATGACTTTGCAGGGACTGGCCGGAGGCCAGCTTCACCGCGCAGTCGACCCTGAAGGAATGGCCCTCGCGACTGACGACGACGTCGGCGATGCCGCCGCGATCGAAGTACTTCCCGATGGAACCGGTGATTTCGTCAGTGACCCGCTCACGCAGGGCCTCTCCGACGGCGACATGCTTTCCAGCGACTTGGACTTGCATGATGAGAAGAACGCGCCTGTCCGAAGATGGTGTCAAGCACCCTTCGGGTGTGCGATGCGCGCCGATCGGCAGGGTCGAAAAGCCGCAGGCTTTGACAGGACCAGGGTTGATGAGCTACCCACCGGGCATGCGGTGCATGACCATTAAAAGCGCGATTAAAACGACCGGGCTCTCGGGGCCTGGGGGTTTGCGCGCGCACGTCGCATAACAACCCTCAGCAGACCCCGCCGGCAGGACGGGGTCGCAGGGTTTCAAACCACGGCGCTCCCGGCCCCCGGCTCACCCCCGGAGAGACGCCCATGACACAACCCAATCCCAGCTTCCCCGATCAGGCCCAGGCCCGCCCCCTGAACGTCGCCATCGTCGGCGCCACTGGCGCCGTGGGCGTCGAACTGATGGGCTGCCTGGAGCGGCGGGGCTTTCCCGTCGCCACCCTGAGGCTGCTGGCCTCACCGCGCTCGGCCGGCCGCACCCTGCCCTTCAAGGGCCAGGGGATCGTGATCGAGGCGCTCGGCCCGGACAGCTTCCAAGGCATGGATGTCGCCCTGTTCTCGGCCGGCGCGACCATCAGCCGCCAGTACGCGCCGATCGCGGCTGCGGCCGGCTGCGTGGTGATCGACAATTCCTCGGCCTTCCGCATGGATGAGGGCACGCCCCTGGTGGTGCCGGAGGTGAATGGCGCGCTCCTGGCCGACCGGCCGGCGTTGGTGGCCAATCCCAATTGCGTGGCCGCCATCGCGGTGATGGCTCTGGCCCCGCTGCACGCCCACAATCCGGTGACCCGGGTGATCGGGGCCACCTACCAGTCGGCCTCCGGGGCCGGGGCGGCGGCCATGGCCGAGCTGGAGGCCTCCACCGGCGCCTATCTGGCTGGCGAGCCGTTCGCGCCCAAGGTGCTGCCGCACCCCTACGCCTTCAACCTGTTCAGCCACAACGCCGAGGTGGACGCCGCCAGCGGCTACAATGGCGAGGAGCTGAAGGCCATGGCCGAGATCCGCAAGATCCTGTCGGCGCCAGACATGCGGCTGTCCTTCACCTGCGTGCGGGTGCCCGTGCTGCGCGCCCACTCCATGGCGCTCACCGTCGAGTTCGAGCGGCCGGTGACCCCTGCCCAGGCCGAGGCCTGGCTGGCCGGGGCCGCCGGGGTGCGGCTGGTGAACGACCACGCCGGCAATCACTATCCCATGCCCAACGAGGCCTCAGGTGGCGATGACGTGCTGGTCGGCCGGATCCGCGCCGACCTGTCAGACCCGAGCGGCCGGACGCTCAGCCTGTTCCTGTCCGGCGACCAACTCTTGAAGGGCGCGGCGCTGAACGCCGTGCAGATCGCGGAGGCCCTGCCGCGCTGAGGTCAAGTGGTCTGGTCGGACGTCCGGAATTGGGGCTTCCGACCAGGCCGCTGGGCGGCGATGACCTATCGCCACGGAGACCTGACCATGACCCTCGAGATCCTCGACATCGCCGCCCGCCCGGACCTGAAGCCCGCCTGGCGGGCGCTGTTCGACGGCTATTCGACCTTCTACAAGCGCCAGCTCACCGATCCGGTCGCCGACGCGGTCTGGGCCTGGCTGACGGACCGCCTCCACGAGGTCGAGGGTCGGCTGGCCCTGGTGGACGGGACCCCAGTGGGCCTGGCCCATTTCCGCCGCCAGCCACGCACCGGCTTCGGCGAGGACATGGGCTATCTGGACGACCTGTTCGTCAGCCCCGACGCCCGCTCGGGCGGGGTCGGCCGGGCCCTGATCGAGCATGTGCGGGAGGTGGGCCGGGGCCGGGGCTGGCGCACCATCCGCTGGACCACGGCCGACGACAACTATCGGGCGCGGACGCTCTATGATCAGCTGGCCGCCAAGACCAGCTGGAACCTCTACGAACTGACGGTCGGAGACACCCCGTGATCGAGCTGCACTACTATCCCGGCAACGCCAGCCTGTTCCCACACATGCTGTTGCGGGAGCTGGAGGTTCCCTTCGTGCTGCGGCTGGTTGATCGGGACGCCGGCGCCCAGACCAGCCCCGCCTATCTGAAGCTCAATCCGAACGGCAAGATCCCGGTGCTGATCGACGGCGAGGTGGTGATCTATGAGACCGCCGCCATCGCGCTCTATCTGACCGACACCTATCCGCAGAAGGGGCTCAGCCCGCCGCCCGGAACGCCCCAGCGGGCCGACTATTACCGGTGGATGGTCCACCTCTCCAACACCCCCCAGGCCGAGTTCCGGGCCTGGTTCTATCCGCACGAATTCACCACAGACCCGGACGGCGTGGCCGGGGTGAAGACCGCGACGGGGCTTCGGCTCTCCGATGTGTTCGGCCGCATCGAGGGGCTGCTAGGGGCGGGTCCCTGGCTGCTGGGCGAGCGGTTCAGCGCCGCCGACCTCTATCTGCTGATGATGACCCGCTGGGGCCGCACCCTGCCCAATCCGATCCGCGACCTGCCGAACCTGGGCGCTCACGCGGCCCGGGTCCTGGCCCGCCCCGCAGTGGCTGCGACCTTCAAGGCCGAGGGGCTGGAAGCGCCGTTCGTTTAGGCGGTCTGCTTCAGCATCCTGCGGCGCTCCACCGAGGAGGGGATGCGCATGGCCTCGCGGTACTTGGCGACTGTGCGCCTGGCGATATCGACCCCGGTCTCCTTGAGGATCTCGACGATGCGGTCGTCGGAATGCACCTCGGCCTCGGCGCGCTCGGCCTCGATCAGCTGGCGGATGCGGTGGCGGACGCTCTCGGCGGAGTGGGCCTCGCCGCCCTCGGTGGCCTGGATGGCCGAGGTGAAGAAGAACTTCATCTCGAACATGCCGCGCGGGGTGGCGATGTACTTGTTGGAGGTCACCCGGCTGACGGTGCTCTCGTGCATGCCGATCGCCTCGGCCACGGTCTTGAGGTTCAGCGGGCGCAGGTGCTCGACCCCGAAGGCCAGGAAGCCGTCCTGCTGGCGGACGATCTCGGAGGCGACCTTGAGGATGGTCTTGGCCCGCTGGTCGAGGCTCTTCACCAGCCAGTTGGCCGACGCCATGCAGTCGGCGACGAAGACCTTTTCCTGATCGGTGCGGGCGGCGGCCGAGACCCGGGCGTGATAGCGCTGGTCGACCAGCAGTCTCGGCAGGGTGTCGCTGTTCAGCTCCACATGCCACAGGCCGCCCAGGCCCTCGCGGATGAAGACATCGGGGGCGACCGGGGTGGCGGGATCGCCGCCGAAGGCTGCGCCGGGCCGGGGCGTCAGGGCCCGCAGCTCGGAGATCATCTCCTTGAGGTCCTCGTCGTCCACGCCGCAGGCGCGGCGCAGACCCGGCATGTCGCGGCGGGCGAGCAGGTCGAGATTGTCCAGCAGCGCCATCATGGCCGGATCGCAGCGGTCGCGGTCCTTGAGCTGGATCATCAGGCATTCGCGCACATCGCGGGCGAAGACCCCCACCGGCTCGAAGCGCTGCAGCATGCGCAGCACGTCCTCGACGAAGGTCAGGTCACAGCCCAGGCGCTCGGCGGTCTCGGCCAGGTCGCAGCGCAGATAGCCGCCCTCGTCCACCCCGTCGGCCAGGACCCGGGCCACGGCCAGCTCCGGGCCGGAGAAGCCGGCGACCATCAACTGGTCTTCCAGATGTTCGGGCAGGGTCTTGTCGCGGGTCAGGCGCTGTTCGAAGTCGTCGAGGTCCTCGAAGGAGCCGCCCTTGCCGGCCTTGGACCAGTCGACCGTTCCGCCGGCCTCCTGGGCCTCGGCGGTGTCGCCGGTGGCGCGCTCGCCGGGCGAGGACTCGGCGTCGTGATTGATGTCCATCTCGACGCTGGCGGCGCCGTCGGGGATCTGGTCGGAAGCGTATTCCTCGGTGTCGCGGGGGGCGGCCTCGGCCTCGGGTTCGGAGTCACGGTCGTCCCGCTGGAGCAGCGGGTTGCGCTCCAGTTCGCCCTCGACATAGGCCTCCAACTCCATGTTGGAGAGCTGCAGCAGCTTGATGGCCTGCTGCAGCTGGGGGGTGATCACCAGCCCCTGGCCTTGCCGCATCTCCAAACGCGCGCCGAGCGCCAAATCCGCCTCCTGGCCTGTTTCTTGCGTCACAGGCTAGGGCCGGCATTCCCACCGAATGGTTAATGGCGGAAAGGTTTGGCGCCTTTCTTGCGTTCGCGGCTCACTTGGCCGCGGGCGGGGCCTTGTAGCGCTCGAACCAGGCGAGGATGGCGGCGGCCTTGCCGGCGGCCTGGGACGGCCTGGCCGCGATGCCGCCATGGCTGGCGCCGGGCACCTTGACCAGCGCCGTGGGCACGCCGCGCAGCTGCAGGGCCTGGTAATATTGCTCGGCCTCGCTGGGCGGGGTGCGCAGGTCATGGTCGCCGACCACCACCAGGGTGGGCGTCACCACATTGCCGACCAGGGACAGGGGCGAACGGGCCCAATAGGCTTGCGGGTCCTCCCAGGGCATCTTGCCGAACCAGTCGCGGGCCATGCCGGTATAGCCGTCGACGGTCAGCACCTCGCTGGCCCAGTTGATCACCGGCTTCTGGGTCGCGGCGGCGGCGAAACGGCCGGTCTTGCCGACGATCCAGGCGGTCAGCGCCCCGCCGCCGGAGCCGCCGGTGACGTAGAGCCGCTTGTCGTCGACCGAGCCCTTGGCGATGGCGGCGTCCACCACGCTCATCAGGTCGTCATAGTCGTGGCTCGGATAGTTGCGGTCGATCTCATTGGCGAAGGCCTCGCCATAGGAGGTCGAGCCGCGCGGGTTGGAATAGACCACGATATAGCCGGCGGCCGCATAGAGCTGGTCGTCGGTGGAGAAGGACGGGCCATAGGCCGAGAACGGGCCACCGTGGATCTCCAGGATCAGCGGATATTTCTTGGCGGGGTCGAAGCCGGGCGGGGTGACCATCCAGGCGCCGATCGGCTTCTTGTCATAGGACGAGGTCACCGCCAGGGCCTCGACCTTGCCGAGCGTCTTGGCCGCCAGCAGGTCGGCGTTGAGGTCGGTCAGCACGCGCGCCGCCCCGCCCTTGGTCACCGCCAACTCGGCCGGGTGGGCCGGGTCGCCCTTGGTGAAGGCCACGGTCCCGTCGCGGGCGAGCGAATAGTCCCCGCCGCTATAGGGCCGGTCGAGGCCGCCGCCGGTCAGGCCCTCGGCCACCGGGGTGATCTTGCCGTCCAGGCTCAGGCGGGCGACCTTGGTCACGCCCTTGTCGACATAGCTGATGATCAGGCTCTTGCCGTCGCCGGACCAGGCGGCGTTGTCCACCGAGCGGTCGAGGCCGGCGGTGAGCGCGCGGGCGTTCTGGCCATCGGCGTCCATCAGATAGACAAGCTGGTTCTCGTAGCCCCGGTGCCGGGCGTTGTCGTAGCCGAGATAGGCGATCTGCTTGCCGCTGGGCGACACCGCCGGGGCGTAGTCGGGACCGACCCGATGGGTCAGGGCCGTCAGGGTCCCGTCGGCCAGGGACAGGCGATAGATCTCCGCCTCGCCGGGGTCACGTTCCCAGTCCTTGGCGCGGTCGGAGGCGAACAGCAGGCCCTGGCCGTCGCCGGTGAAGGCCAGGGGGCCTTGCGAATCGAAGCGGCCAAAGGTGCGCTGGCGGGGCGAGCCGCCGTCGGCCGAGATGGTGAAGATCTGAGAGAAGCCGGGCTTCAGTTCGCCCTCGCCGTCGGCGCGCCAATTGACCCGGTCCTCGACCCGCAGGGGCTCCGCCCACTGGGCGCCCTCGGGCTTGGACGGCGGGCCGCCCAGCTTCGCGCCCTCGTCGGCGACCATCATGGTGAAGGCCAGCGTCTTGCCGTCCGGCGACCAGGTGATGTCGCCCGGGGACTGCTCGAGGGTGGCGACCTTGGCCTCGCGACCCGTGGCCATCCAACGCACGATCAGCTGCGGGGCGCCGCCGACCACGGCCATATAGGCCATACGCTGACCATCCGGAGACCAGCGCGGGGCGAAGCTGGAGCCCTCCAGGGCCACCAGCGGCGACTGGGCGCCGCTCCTGGGATCGACCAGCCAGATCGAGCGCCGGGCGCGGTCGGTCATGATGTCATTGGTGATCCGCACATAGGCGACCGCCCCGCCGTCGGGACGCATCTGCGGGTCGGAGGCCTGCTGCAGGCTGAAGATGTCACGGCCGGTGAACTTGGGCTGGGGGCCGTCGGCGCCCTGGGCCAGGACCGGACCGGCCAGCACGACTGAAAACACCGATGCAAGAAGAACTGAACGCATGAAAAATCCCCACCCGATCAAAACCGGAGAAACCAAGGCGCGCATTAGTCGGGGTGGAGGGCGGATTTGTCCAGCTTCGGGAGGAGGTGGTGGGGCCCCTACTTCGCCACAGCCGGAACGGTCGCCAAAAACGCCTCCAGGTCCGCAGCCGACTTGTCGGGGATTTGCTCCATGGGGACGTGGCCGACGCCGGGATAGAGGATCAGCTTGGCGCCCGGGATGGCGGCGGCCAGGGCCTTGCCGGCGGCGACCGGGATCACCGTGTCGGCCTCGCCGTGCATGACCAGGGTCGGCGCGTGGATGGCCTTGAAGGTCTCCGCCGTGGCCGGCTTGCGCGGGCCGCCCTGGGCGTTGAGCAACAGGTCGCGATGGCCGGGGGCCAGGGCCAACTCGACATAGCGGTCGACCAGCTGGGGCGTGACCAGGCTCTGGTCGATATAGGCCTGTTTCAGGCCCTTCTCCGCCAGGGGGCGGGGATTGATCTGGCGCAGCAGGGCGCGACCGAGCGGATTGCGCAGCAGCACGAAGACGATGGGCGGGCCGCCCTTCTTCTTCATCGCCGCCGGATCGACCGGGGCGCCAGCCGAGTCCACCAGGATCAGGGCCGAGACCTTGTCCGGATGGGCCAGCGTATAGGCCCAGGCCACACCGCCGCCCATGGAGTTTCCGGCCAGGGCGAAGTGGTCGAGCTTCAGCGTCTGGGCCACCCCGTCGACGATGGCGACCTGGCCCTCATTGGAGAGCTTGTAGCCGGCCGGGACGGTGGTCAGGCCGTGGGCGGCGAGATCAAGAGTCACCACCCGGTGGTTCGGCCCCAACCGCTTCACCCAGGGCTCCCAGGTGTCGAGATTGGCGGCGAAGCCGTGGACCAGGATGATCGGCGATCCGGCCGGATTTCCCTGATCGCGATAGTGGACATCGACCCCGCCGGGCAGTTCGACGAAGCGCGAGGCGGGCGTCGTGTATTTCGCCTTCAAGGTCGCATAGGGGATGTCCTTGGCGCACGCGCCGAGGGTCAGGGCGGCCAGGGCCAGGACGAGGGCGCGAAGCGACTTGTTCATGGGGCGTATCCTTCAGAGCGGCAGGCCGAGGCGCTGGAACTGGGCGTTGGGCGCCTCCAGCTCCTTCAGCGCGGCGGTGAGTTGGGCGGCGAGCTCCGCCTCGAGCGGTGTGCCGGCGAGGTTGGTCTGTTCGTCGGGGTCGGCCCTGCGGTCGAACAGGTGGTTGCCGGTCGGCTTGACCAGGGCCCAGAAAGGCAGGTGGTCGCCGGCGTCGAAGGGCTGGTGGATCACCGGAACCTTGGAGCCCGGCATCCGGTCCAGGAAGGCGCGGTCGTCGGGAAGCGGCATGGCCAGCGCCCGGTCGACCACATGGGTCGGCATGGTCGACCAGCGGTTGGACATCATCGACAGGGGCGCATTGGCCCCGGCCGGCCCCCGGGCGTATTTGTAACGCTCCGTGACCAGATGCACCTCCCGGCCCCAGACCCCGGTCAGGAGCCAGTCGCGGACCTTGTCGGCCGAGCCGTCGAGCAGGGGCAGGAGCGACTTGCCGTGGGTGCGCTGGCGCACGGTGACCCCGAAGGCGTCGCAGAGCGTGGCGAAGATGTCGACGCTGGTGGTCAGGGCCGAACAGTCCCCGGCCGCCACGCCCGGCCAGCGGATCATCAGCGGGATGTGGCCGAGCGTGTTGTAGACCGGCACGCCGGGTTTGCCCCAGATGTCCTTCTCCCCCAGATAATGGCCGTGATCGGTGCAGAGGATGACGGCGGTGTCGTCGACCAGGCCGTTGCGGTCCAGGGCGTCCAGCACCTTGCCGAGCCAGTGGTCGATCATCGACAGCTTGCCGCCATAAGACGCGCGCAGCTGGCGGGCCTGGGCCTCGGTGAGCACGCCCTTGGCCAGGGCGCCCTGCATATAGGGCGGCCAGATCATGTGCGGCCCCTCCCAGTCGGAATCGTATTTCGAGGCCCAGGGTTCGGGGGTGTCGAAGGGCTCGTGCGGGTCGAACTCGTCGACGAACAGGAAGAAGCGGTCGTGACAGCCGGCGTTGTCGTCGATCCATTGGGCGGCGGCGGCCATGGTTCTTGGACCCGGGAAATCGGCCTCGCCCCGGAACCAGCCCCGGCTGTCGTCATAGGGCATGTGGCCGCGCCCCATGGAGGGCGCGCCGACCCAGCTGGCGTCGGGCCGCGTCTTCCAGGCGTCGCCCTCGTGGCCGCGCTCATAGGCCCAGGCGGTGAAGTCGGCGTGATAGTTCTCGCCGCCGGTCTCGAACAGGTGCGGGTGGTCGCTGATCAGCTGCGAGGCGACGCCGGCCTTGCGCAGTTCATAGGTGATGGCGTCTTCCCAGATCTCCACCGACCCCCAGGGCCGCCAGAGAAAATCCAGCGCCCCGCAGAGGATGTCGTGCCGGGCCGGCATGCAGGGCAAGGAGCCGGTGTGGTGGTTGTCGAACCGCACGGCGGTCTGGGCGAAGGCGTCGAGCACCGGGGTCTCGAACTCGGTCCCGCCATAGGCGCCCAGCATGTGGCGGTTGAGGCTGTCCAACAACAGCACGACCACGTTCTTCGGCGTCGCGACCACGCGTGTCTCCCCCCGCTTGCCGCGTCTGACGCGCGGCCGGGGAGAGGATCACCGCTGACGTAGGGGCAGGCAATGGCGGTTGGGTGACGGCCGCCGTGTTCGCTGTCTCAGCCGAAGTGATCGCCCAGATAGACGCGGCGGACTTCGGGATCGTCGACGATCTCGGCGGGGGAGCCTTCGAACAGCACCTCGCCGGCGGCGATGATCGAGGCGCGGTCGATGATGTCCAGCGTCTCGCGGACATTGTGGTCGGTGATCAGGATGCCGATCCCCCGGCCTTTCAGGAAGCCGATGACCTCGCGGATGTCGGCGATGGCGAGCGGGTCGATGCCGGCGAAGGGCTCGTCCAGCAGCATGAAGGAGGGCTCGCTGGCCAGCGCCCGGGCGATTTCCACCCGGCGGCGCTCACCGCCCGACAGCGACACGGCCGGCGCCTGGCGCAGGTGGCTGATGCGCATCTCGTCCAGCAGTTCGGCCACGGTGGCCTTGGCCTTGGCGATGTCGCGCTCGCGCAGCTCGACCACGGCCATGACGTTCTCTTCCACGGTCATGCCCCGGAAGATCGAGGTTTCCTGCGGCAGGTAGCCGACGCCCATGCGGGCGCGCTGGTACATGGGCTGGGCGGTGATGTTGGCGCCGTCGAGATAGATCGCGCCATAGTCGGCCGGGATCAGGCCGGTGATCATGTAGAAGCAGGTGGTCTTGCCCGCGCCGTTGGGGCCGAGCAGGCCGGCGACCTCGCCCCGGCGCAGGCGCAGGGACACGCCCTTGACCACCGTGCGGCCGCGGAAGGCCTTGCCGATATTGTCGACCACCAGCCCTTCGCCGGCGAGACCCGGCAGGGCGTCGAAGCGTTCGGGCTTCAAGGGAGCGCCTAGCGCGCAGCGGCGGGCGGGGTGGCGGCCGCCGACTGCTGCTTGGGATAGAGCACCGTGCGGACACGGCCGGGCTTGTTGCGACCCTTGACCCCGCTCTGCATCTGGGCGTCGCCGGTCTTGACGTTGATCACCAGCTTGGAGCCCTTCAGCACGTCCTGGCCACGGGCGGCGACCACGTCGCCGGAGATGGTGATGGTGTCGCTTCCGGCCTCATAGAGGGCGGTGTCGCCGTGCACGCGCTGTTGCGGGGTGACGTAATAGACCGAGCCCGTGGCCTCCATGCGGTCGAGCAGACTGCCGCAGGAGCCGCCCGTCGGGCTGGAGCCCCGGGCCGAGCCGCCGGTCCCGGGCTTGTAATAGATCTTGAGGGTGTCGGCGCGCAGCCGCACCGTGTCCTGCAGGGCCTCGGCGCCGCCGGTATAGACCGCCAGGCACTGGGCGTTGACCACTTCCAGCTGGTCGGCGGTGATGTCGACGGGTGCGTCGGAATTCTGGGCGAGCTGCGCCGCGGCCGGCCCGGCAAGGGTCAAACCACAGGCGAACGCCGCCAAAGCCCATCGTTTCATCATCGCCAGCTCGATCATGCCCATGCCGTTCCGAGGGGAAGACTAGTGTGACTCGACGCGCGTATGAACGCCGCCCTTGAAGACCATACGCTCGCCCTTGTCGTAGACCCCGTAGGACTTGGCAATGATTTCTCCCAGGGCGCCCGCGCCCTGGATCACGCCCTTGCCCTCCAGCTCGCCGGTGGCGGTGTTGAAGATGGAGCTGGCGGTGGAGAAATTCACGTCCCCGCCGTTCAATTTCACGCCGCCATCGAGATTCAGCATCTTGGCGTCCTCGCGATAGACGCCGGAGCGGGCGGTGACATGGGTGGGGTTGGTCCCCTCCTCGTCGAGGATCAGTTCCGGGGTGTCGAGCAGGACGCGCTGATAGTCCTTCTCGTCGCGGGTCGCGGTCTTGGCGGTGAGCACGAAGGCGCGGCCCTTGTTGTCGCGGCCCACGAAGCGCGGCTTGACCAGCTGGATCGGGGCGTCGGCGTCAGACGGCTTGGCCCGCGCGCCAACGATCGAGCCCTGGATCACGAAGCCGACCATGGCCAGCAGGATCACGCCGATCGCCACGGGCAGGGCGACCCGCATGCGCCGGATCAGGCGCGAATGGGCCAGCCAGCGCGCCTCCTGCCGGCGCGGCGCGGCCGAGGGTTGGGAGGGAATGTGGACCAGGCTCAAGACCGCCTCACGCGTGGGCGAAGATGTCGACCTCTTCCCAGCCCCTGACATCCAGCAGGGCGCGATGGGGCAGGAAGTCGAAACAGGCGCGGGCGAGCGCGTCGCGGCCCTCGCGGGCCAGCATGTCGTCGAGCCGGGCGCGCAGGGCGTGCAGATGCAGGACGTCGGAGGCCGCATAGGCCAGCTGGTCGGGGGAGAGCTTGGCGGCGCCCCAGTCCGAACTCTGCTGGGCCTTGGACATGTCCACCCCGATCAGCTCCTTGGACACGTCCTTCAGGCCGTGCCGGTCCGTATAGGTCCGGGCGAGCTTTGAGGCGATCTTGGTGCAATAGACGGGCTGGGTCACCACCCCCAGGTGGAGATGGAACATGGCGATGTCAAAGCGGCCGAAGTGAAAGATCTTGGTGACCGCCGGATCGGTGAGCAGCCGCCTGAGATTGGGGCAGTCGTAGTCGGGGCGCTTCAGCTGCACCACATGGGCGTCGCCGTCGCCGGCCGACAGCTGGACCACGCAGAGCGGATCTCGGCCGAGCCTCAGGCCCATGGTCTCGGAATCGACCGCCACGGAGGTGACGCCTGCGAACACGCCGTCGGGCAGGTCGCCGTCATGGAGGAAATTCGCCAAGGTCGGTCTTGCTCCCGGTCCCGCCGGATGCGGGTCGCATCACCTGGACTCGTCCGGCGCCAATCCGCGCCCGCGAGCATTTGAGGGGACTTCGGGGGTTAAGTCACCCACCGCGATCCAAAGGGTGGTGCCCAGGAAAGGACTCGAACCTTCACGGCCGTTAAGCCACTGGCACCTGAAGCCAGCGCGTCTACCAATTCCGCCACCTGGGCCCCGTCCCTTCGGATCGGGAGGCGGTCTGATAGGGCGCCGTCCCAGCCGGGTCAACGCCTAGTTCCAAGATGTTTGACCCTCGGTCGAGGACGCGACGGTGAAGTCGCATTGCGGCGCGCCCGCGCATCGTCTATCCGAGCCCTTCCGGAACCCTCTTTAGATACACGGACACCATGCAGGATCTGGTCACGGTTTTTGGCGGCTCGGGCTTCGTTGGAAGCCAGGTGGTGCGCGCGTTGGCCAGGCAGGGCGCCCGCGTGCGGGTGGCCGTGCGCCAGCCGCACCTGGCCCACACCATGCGGCTGCTGGGCGATGTCGGCCAGATCGAGGTGGTCCAGGCCAATATCCGCAACGAAGCCTCGGTGCGCCGGGCGCTGGACGGGGCCCAGGCCTGCGTGAACCTGGTCGGCGTGCTCTATGAGACCGGCCGCCAGAAATTCCAGTCCGTCCACGCCATGGGCGCCAAGACCGTGGCCGCCGCCGCTGCGGCCGCCGGCGTGACCCGGCTGGTGCAGGTCTCGGCCCTGGGCGCCGACGCCCAGTCGGCCTCGAAATATGCGCGGACCAAGGCCATGGGCGAGGACGCCGTGCGCGCCGCCTTCCCGACCGCGACCCTCATCCGGCCCTCGATCGTGTTTGGTCCGGGCGACGGCTTCTTCAACAAGTTCGGCGAGATGGCGGTGATGAGCCCGATCCTGCCGCTGATCGGCGGCGGTAAGACCCGCTTCCAGCCGGTCTATGTGGGCGACGTGGCCAAGGCGATCGCCAAGGCGGCCACCGATCCGGCCTGCGCCGGCCAGACCTATGAACTGGGCGGGCCGGCGGTCTACAGCTTCCGCGAGATCCTGGAGCTGATCATGGTCCAGACCGGCCGGGCGCGGCTGCTCCTGCCCCTGCCCTCGTTCGTCGCCGGCCTGATCGGCAAGGCCTGCGAGCTGCTGGCCCTGACCCCCATCGCCCCGCCCCTGACCAGCGACCAGGTCGAGCTGCTGAAGGCCGACAATGTGGTGTCCGGCGCCCTGCCGGGTCTCTCGGACCTGGGCATCGCGGCGACCACGGTCGAGACGATCGTGCCGGCCTATCTTTATCGCTTCCGCAAGGGCGGCCAGTACGCCGACGAGACCGAGCGGTTCGCGGCGGTCTGAGACCGCCGCCCGTCTGACGGGGCTTAGCGCCCCGTCATCGTCAGGAACACCAGCCCGCCGATCCCCACCACGATCCGCCACCAGGCGAAGGGGGCGAAGCCGCGCTTGCCGACGAAGTCCAGCAGGGTGCGCACGACGATGAAGCCGACCACGAAGCTCACGCCGAAGCCGACGGCGATGATCCCGACCTGATCCATCGAGATGGCGTGGCGGTTCTTCCAGGCGTCCAGCGCGAAGGCGCCGGCCATGATCGGGATGGCCAGGAAGAACGAGAACTCGGCGGCGGCGCGCTTCTCGACCTTCATCAGCATGGAGCCGAGGATGGTGGCGCCGGAGCGCGAGACGCCGGGCACCAGGGCCAGGCACTGAAAGAGGCCGATCACCAGGGAGGTGACCAGCGGCAGGGTCATGGCGTCGGTCTCGGTGGGCTTGGGCGCCCAGCGGTCCAGCGCGAAGAACACGAAGCCGCCGATGATCAAGGACCAGCAGATCAGCCGCGGGCTCTCGAACAGCACCGTCTTGATGATGTCGTGCAGCAACAGGCCGGCGATGGCGCCGGGGATGAAGGCGATCAGCACCGAGAGCGCGAAGCGCCGCGACTCCGCCTTGGTCGGCAGGGTGATCACCACCTGCCACAGCCGGCCGAAATAGAGCGCCACGATGGCCAGGATCGCGCCCAGCTGGATCAGCACGGCGAAGGTGTCCCAGAAGCCGTCCGGCAGGCCGAGCAGCAGCTTGGTGAGCAGGAGGTGGCCGGTGGACGAGACCGGAATGAACTCCGTCAGGCCCTCCACCACGCCCAGGATGATGGCGTTGATCCAGTCAGACATGGGAGCCCCTCTGCTTTGCGTCCTGGGGGAGGAAGACGGGATTTAGGGTAAAAATGGCGTTCATCCAATTTAGGGACTATTATTGCAGAAAACTGAGGGCGCCCTCGTGAGTCCGGCGAATGACTAGCATTTATAGTCCATTTATTTGCCCATCAACTTTCGCCGGGCTGAATTTGGCGCTATGGCCGATCCATCTGGATCACCGGAGGCAGGGCCATGGCCGAGCGGATGCTGAAGTTCACCACCGTGGAACGGACCACGCCGGCCAAGCGGGCGGCGGTGGCGCGCACCGGCGATTTCCACGAGATCTATGCGGACTTCATCGACGCCAAGGCGACCGAGCAGGCTTCGCGCTGTTCGCAATGCGGCGTCCCGTTCTGTCAGACCCATTGTCCGCTGCACAACAACATCCCCGACTGGCTGCGGATGACCGCAGAGGGCCGGCTGGAAGAGGCCTATCAGCTCTCCCAGGCGACCAATTCCATGCCCGAGATCTGCGGCCGCATCTGCCCGCAGGACCGGCTCTGCGAGGGCAGCTGCACCATAGAACAGTCGGGCCACGGGACGGTGACGATCGGGGCGGTGGAGCGCTATCTGACCGACAAGGCCTGGGAAGCAGGCTGGGTCACGCCCCTGCGCCCAGGGATCGACCAGGGCCGCTCGGTGGGCGTGATCGGGGCGGGACCGGCGGGCCTGGCGGCGGCCGAGCGCCTGCGCGAGGCCGGCTACGCTGTCACCCTCTATGATCGCCACGACCGGGCCGGCGGCCTGCTGATCTACGGCATCCCTGGCTTCAAGCTGGAGAAGGAGGTGGTGGCGCGGCGCACCGCCCGCCTGGCCGACGGCGGGATCGAATTCCGCCTGGGCTTCGAGGTCGGCCGCGACGCCAGCCTGGATGAGCTGCGCGCCCGCCACGACGCGGTGCTGATCGCCACCGGAGTCTATGCCGCCCGCGACCTGATCGTCCCGGGCGCGGGCTCGACCGGGGTCACCCGGGCGCTGGACTATCTGATCGCCTCGAACCGCACGGGGCTTGGGGACGTGGTCCCAGACTACCAATCCGGCCAGCTGAACGCGGCGGGCAAGGCCGTGGTGGTGGTGGGCGGCGGCGACACCGCCATGGACTGTGTGCGGACCGCCGTGCGCCAGGGGGCGGCCTCCGTCACCTGCCTCTATCGTCGCGACCGCGCCAACATGCCGGGCTCGACCCGCGAGGTCGCCCATGCCGAGGAAGAGGGCGTGGTGTTCGAATGGCTGGCCGCGCCCCGCGCCGTGACCGGCGAGGCTGAGCGCGCCACTGGCGTGCGGGCCGCGCGTATGAGGCTGGGCCCGCCCGATGCGGGCGGCCGCCAGGCCCCGGAGGAGGTCGAGGGCGGCGAATTCGACCTGCCCGCCGACCTGGTGATCAAGGCCCTGGGCTTCGACCCGGAGGACCTGCCCGCAGCCTTTGGCGCGCCGGAGCTGGTGGTGTCGCGCTGGGGCACGGTGAAGGCCGATTTCCGGACCCTGATGACCTCGATCCCTGGCGTGTTCGCGGCCGGCGACATCGTCCGGGGCGCCTCCCTGGTGGTCTGGGCGATCCGTGATGGCCGCGACGCCGCCGACGCCATCCATGCCTATCTGTCCCAACCGGCCCTGGCCGCGGCGGAGTGACGAACATGAGCGACCATCCGCCTTCTGAAGAGACCGCCCGCTATCTCGCCAACCGCCGCAAGCTGATCGACGGTCACGCCTATGACCCCAGCTCGGAGCGGGACGCCTGTGGCGTCGGCCTGGTCTGCGCCCTGGACGGCAAGCCGCGCCGGGAGGTGGTGGAACTGGCCATCCGGGCCCTGAAGAGCGTCTGGCACCGAGGCGCCATCGACGCCGACGGCAAGACCGGCGACGGGGCCGGCGTGCTGGTCTCCGTGCCCCAGGACTTCTTCGCCGACCAGGTGGCGCGCATCGGCCACAGCCTGCGGCCCGGCCCGATCGCCGTGGGCCAGATCTTCCTGCCGCGCACGGACCTGACCGCCCAGGAGGCCTGTCGCACCATCGTCGAGGCCGAGGCCCTGCGCTTCGGCTTCTACATCTATGGCTGGCGCCAGGTGCCGACCGACACCCGGGTGATCGGCGAGAAGGCCAACGCCACCCGGCCAGAGATCGAACAGATCATGCTGTCCCCGCCCAAGGGGCTGGGCGGCGAGGCGCTGGAGCGGGCGCTGTTCATCTGCCGCAAGCGGATCGAGAAGCGGGTGGCTGCGGCCAATATCCAGGCCTTCTACATCTGCTCCCTGTCGGCCAGATCCTTGATCTACAAGGGCATGTTCCTGGCCCAGCACATCGACGAATTCTATCCGGACCTGACCGACGAGCGGTTCTCGGCGGCGGTGGCGATCTTCCATCAGCGCTATTCGACCAACACCTTTCCGGAGTGGCGGCTGGCCCAGCCGTTCCGGATGCTGGCCCACAACGGCGAGATCAACACGCTGAAGGGCAACGTCAACTGGATGAAGAGCCATGAGATTCGCATGGCCGCCGACGCTTTCGGCGAGATGGGCGACGACGTGAAGCCGGTGATCCAGCCGGGCGGGTCTGACTCTGCGGCCCTGGACAACACCTTCGAGGTGCTGGTCCGGGCCGGGCGCGACGCCCCCATGACCAAGGCGTTGCTGATCCCGGAAGCCTGGGCCGCCAAGTCCGACGCCCAGATCAAGCCCGAGCACAAGGCGCTCTACGCCTATTGCAACGCGGTGATGGAGCCCTGGGATGGGCCCGCCGCCGTCTGCGCCACCGACGGCCGCTGGGTGGTGGCCGGCAAGGACCGTAACGGCCTGCGCCCCCTGCGGGTCACCTATACCGATGACGGCCTGCTGATCATGGGCTCCGAGGCCGGCATGTGCCGGGTCGAGGAGACCCGCATCGTCAAGAAGGCGCACATCGCGCCCGGCCGGATGATCGCCGTCGATCTCGTCGAGGGCCGGCTCTATGAGGAGGACGAGATCATCGACCGCCTCGCCGCCCAGCATCCCTATGACCAGTGGCTGGGCAACATGGTCGACCTGGAGGCCGAGATCGCGCCGGGCCCCGAACCCCGGGCCTATGGCCGCGAGGAGCTGACGCGCCGCCAGGTGGCCGCCGGCCTGACGCTTGAGGACCTGGAGCTGCTGCTGGCGCCGATGATCGAGGACGCCAAGGAGGCCGTGGGCTCCATGGGCGACGACACCCCGCTGGCGGTCCTGTCCGACCAGTACCGGCCGCTGTCGCACTTCTTCCGCCAGAACTTCAGCCAGGTGACCAACCCGCCGATCGACTCGTTGCGCGAGTCGGCGGTGATGAGCCTGAAGACGCGGTTCAAGAACCTCGGCAATGTGCTCGCCCAGGACGAGGCCCAGACCGACGTCTTCGTGCTGGAGAGCCCGGTGCTGACCACCGGCATGTATCAGCGGATCGTCGAATTCATCGGACCGAAGAACGTGGCGGTGATCGACGCCACCATGCCGATCCCGGCGCCCGAGGCCCGACCCGGCGACGCCCTGCGGGCCAATCTCGACCGCATCCGCGCCGAGGCGGAGGACGCGGCCCTGCGCGGCTGCGCCACCATCATGCTCACCGATGAGGCCTGCGGGCCGGGACGGATCGCGCTGCCCATGATCCTCGCCACCGGCGGGGTGCATAGCTGGCTGGTCGCCAAGGGACTGCGCTCCTACGTCTCGATCATCGTCCGCTCCGCCGAGTGCCTGGACACCCACTATTTCGCGGTGCTGGTCGGGGTGGGGGCCACGGCGGTCAACGCCTATCTGGCCCAGGAAAGCTTCCAGGACCGGCTGGAGCGCGGCCTGGTCGGAGAGCTTTCGCTTCGCCAGGTCTGTCTGAATTTCAAGTCCGCCATCGAGGGCGGGCTGCTGAAGATCATCGCCAAGATGGGGATCGCGGTGATCTCCTCCTATCGCGGCGGCTACAACTTCGAGGCGCTGGGTCTCTCCCGCGCGCTGGTCGCCGAGTTCTTCCCCGGCATGCCCTCGCGCATCTCCGGCATCGGCCTGGCCGGCATCGAGGCCAAGGCGGTCGAGCTGCACCACAAGGCCTGGACCACCGGCGCGATCAGCCTGCCGGTCGGCGGGTTCTACAAGGCCCGGCGCGCGGGGGAGGCCCACGCCTTCGAGGCGCGGATGGTCCACACCCTGCAGAACGCCTGCGAGAGCGGCGACTACGGGACCTACAAGCGGTTCTCAGACGGCATGCGCCGCCTGCCCATGGTGCAGCTGCGCGACCTGCTCGACTGGCGCTCCAGCGAACGCCCGGTGGCGCTCGACGAGGTCGAGAGCGTCAACGAGATCCGCAAGCGCTTCCTGACGCCCGGCATGAGCATGGGGGCCCTGAGCCCCGAGGCGCACGGGGCGCTGAACATCGCCATGAACCGGATCGGCGCCAAGAGCGTCTCCGGCGAGGGCGGCGAGGACTCCGCCCGCTACAAGCCCCTGCCCAATGGGGACAATCCCAACTCCGCCGTGAAGCAGATCGCGTCGGGGCGGTTCGGGGTGACGGCCGAATATCTGAACCAGTGCCGCGAGATCGAGATCAAGGTCAGCCAGGGCGCCAAGCCCGGCGAGGGCGGACAGCTGCCCGGCTTCAAGGTCACCGAAATGATCGCGAGGCTGCGCCACGCCACGCCGGGGGTGATGCTGATCAGCCCGCCGCCGCACCACGACATCTATTCGATCGAGGACCTGGCCCAGCTGATCTATGACCTGAAGCAGATCAACCCGGACGCCCGGGTCTGCGTGAAGCTGGTGGCCATGACCGGCATCGGGGCCATCGCCGCCGGCGTCGCCAAGGCCAAGGCCGACGTGATCCTGATCAGTGGCAATGTCGGCGGCACAGGGGCCTCGCCCCAGACCTCGATCAAATATGCCGGCGGGCCCTGGGAGATGGGGCTGAGCGAAGCCCACCAGGTGCTGACCCTCAACAATCTGCGCCATTCCGTGCGGCTTCGGGCCGACGGCGGCATGCGGACCGGCCGCGACGTGGTGATCGCGGCCATGCTGGGCGCGGAAGAGTTCGGGATCGGCACCGCCAGCCTGATCGCCATGGGCTGCATCATGGTCCGCCAGTGCCATTCCAACACCTGCCCGGTGGGGGTCTGCACCCAGGACGACGCCCTGCGCGCCAAGTTCACCGGCACGCCGGAAAAGGTCATCAACCTCTTCACCTTCATCGCCGAGGAGGTGCGCGAGATCCTGGGCCAGTTGGGCTTCAAGTCCCTCTTGGACATCGTCGGCAGGACCGACCTGCTGCAGCAGGTCTCGCGCGGCGGCGAGCACCTGGATGACCTCGACCTGAACCCCCTGTTGGTGAAGGCCGATCCGGGCCTCCACGCCCCCTATTGCACGGTGGAGGGCCGCAACGAGGTCGCTGACACCCTCGACGCCCAGATCGTGCGCGACGCGGCGCCCATGCTGGAGCGCGGCGAGAAGATGCAACTGACCTACACGGTCCGGAACACAGCGCGGGCCATCGGGGCGCGGACCTCGTCGCACATCGTGCGCAAGTTCGGCATGACCGGCCTGGCGCCCGGCCACCTGACCGTGCAGCTGAAGGGGTCGGCCGGCCAGAGCCTGGGGGCCTTCGCGGTCCAGGGCCTGCGCATCGAGCTGACCGGCGAGGCCAATGACTATGTCGGCAAGGGGCTGTCGGGGGCGACGATCATCATCCGCCCCTCGCCCCACCTGGCGGCGGCGGAGACCAACGCCATCCTCGGCAACACCGTGCTCTATGGGGCGACGGCGGGACGGCTGTTCGCGGCCGGCCTGGCCGGGGAGCGGTTCGGGGTGAGGAACTCAGGCGCGGTCGCCGTGGTCGAGGGCTGCGGCGCCAACGGCCTGGAATATATGACCGGCGGCCGGGCGGTGATCCTGGGTCCCGTGGGCTTCAACTTCGCGGCCGGCATGACCGGAGGCATGGCCTTCGTGCTCGACCCCCACGACAGGTTCCTGACCAACCTCAACCCCGACAGCGTGGTGGTCCAGAGGATCGGAACGCGGGCCTGGGAGGCGGAGCTCAAGGGCCTGGTCGAGGAGCATGCGCGGGAGACCGGCTCGGCCTTCGCAGCCGGAATCCTGCGCGACTGGGACCGCTATCTGGGCAAGTTCTGGCAGGTGGTCCCGAAGGAGATGGTCCACCGCCTCGACCAGCCGCTGGCCGAGGAAGAGGCGGTCCACCACAGGGCTTAGGCTCGCGCGGCCTGTTCCCTCTCCCCGCGGGGCGGGGCGAGGGCTTAGGGCGGCGTCAGCGAATAGCTCCGTTCCAGCCGGTACCTCGACCCTGCGTCGGTCACCGCGCTGGAATAGAGGCCGAAGCTGCGCACCTCGAAGGGCGGGGAGCGCAGCAGGTTGTTGGCCTGGATCCACCAGGCCACCTTGTCGGGATCCGGGCGGCGCAGATAGGCCAGCGTGACGTGCGGGCGATAGACCCGGGTCTCGGGCGGCAGGCCCGCGCGGCGGGCGGCGGTCTCGCAGGCCTTGGCGAGATGTTTGAGGGCGGGGGTCTCGTCGACCCCGGCCCAGACGGCGTGGATGTCGTCGGCCTCGCCAAAACAGCCGACGCCGGCCAGTTCCAGGGTCAGGGGCTCGCCCCGGATCGTCGACAGCTCGGCGTCAAGGTCCGCGGCCACGTCCTCGCGCAGGTCGCCGGCGAATTTCAGGGTGATGTGCAGGGTCTCGCGCGGCCGCCAGCGGGCGCCGGGCAGGCCGTTTTGTCGGCGGGCCAGGCCCTCGGCGATCTCATCGGGGACGGCCAGGGCGGCGAACAGGCGGATCATCACCCAAGGCTAGCGGCCCGCGCGCGCCAGGCAAGACCCCAGCCAGATCAAGGGGCGCCTTGCTAAAGCCGCGAAGGGCTCCGATATTCCGGTGTGCGCCCGCTTGGGGCGTGTGAAAGAGGGCTTTGCCTCCGATGAGCGACTCCAACCGCGGCTACACGCGCACGATCCCCGCCGATCGCGCCGACATGTCGGTGGACGCGGGACTTCGCGGCTTCATGCTCGGCGTCTTCAACAAGGTCGGGCTCGGCCTCGTCCTGTCCGCCGCCCTGGCCTATCTGACCGGCGCCTATCCGCCCGTGCGCGACCTGATGTTCAAGGTCAGCCCCGACGGCCGCGCGATCGGTCTCAGCATTCTGGGCATGGTCGTGGCCTTCGCCCCCCTGGCCGTGATCCTGTTCTCCCGCTTCACCAAGAACGTGACCGCCAAGTCGGCCGGGATCACCTATTGGACCGTCGTCAGCCTGATCGGCGCCTCGCTGGGCCTGGTCGTCCTGACCTATACCGGCGCCTCGATCGCCACGACCTTCCTGATCACCGCCACCTCGTTCGGCGCGCTCTCCCTGGTGGGCTACACCACCAAGAAGGACCTGACCGGCATGGGCAGCTTCCTGATCATGGGCGTGTGGGGTCTGGTCGGCGCAATGCTGGTGAACATGTTCCTGCAGCTGCCGGCCATCTCCTTCGTGGTGAACGTGGCCGGCGTGCTGATCTTCGCGGGCCTGACCGCCTATGACACCCAGCGCCTGAAGATGACCTACTACCAGCTGGGCGGTAACCAGGAGGCGATGGGCGTCGCCACCAACTACGGCGCGCTCAGCCTCTATCTGGACTTCATCAACCTGTTCCAGTTCCTGCTCAGCTTCCTGGGCAGCCGCCGCTAAGGCTTTTTCCGAACGGCCGAAACACGAAACCCCGGCGGGTGACCGCCGGGGTTTTTGTTTGCGCCTCAGTCCACCACCTTGAACCTGCCCTTGTCGAAGACCCGCAGGACCTGGTCGAGCTCGTGGCCGCGCTTGAGGATCATGCCGCCGTCGCCGATCACCGCCCAGGCGCCCTGGCGGCGGGCCAGGGCCGGGCGCTTTTCGATCCGGTAGAGCGGGTTCTCCGAGGCCCGGCGATAGACCGAGAACACGCAGACCTCGTCATTCGCGCCGATGGCGTAGTCGCGCCACTCGCCAGCGGCGACCATGCGGCCATAGAGATGCAGGATGCGCGTCAGTTCACGCCGGTCGAAGAAGACCTGGGTCGCGGGGGGCGGGGACGGGTCAAAGGCCATCGACTCAAAGCCTAGACCCAAATCCCTCAGGCTGGCGAGCGTCACCTTGGGGACACAGCCGCCGCGAATTCGGGACATGCCGCAATATCGCGCCGTGAAATGACCTTATTTCGGACCCGTCCCCGCCTGATCCGCCCCCGATAAATACATCGTCGGTTGAACAGAGACACGCGGGTCCCGGATCCTGAACAGCCCCCCCAGCCCCCCTGGATCGTGGGTCCTGGTCAGCCGACAACTCTCTCCCCAAAGTCTGGCCCGCGCGGTTTCCCCCCACCGCGCGGGTTTTGGCTTATCTGGGGCCAGCGTCTGCGTTCAGCGCGCGGCGGCGGCCGGCTCGGCCTTGCGGGCCACGCCCAGGACCTTGCCGCCCTTGGGCGCCTGGACCAGCACCGCCATGGCCAGGCCGTCCTCGGTCGCGGCGGGAATCTTGAAGGTCACGGGCTTGCCGCGCCACAGGCCCAGCTTGGCGATCTCGCGCACCACATTGGTGTGGGCGACGGTCTGGCCCTTGTTGTCGCCCTTCTTGACCACGACGTCCTGCTCGCGCGGATCGAAGCGGACCAGCCAGACCTCGGCCCCGCCCTTAGGCGCGACGCCGGTCCCGACATCGATCCGGCGCAGGCCATGGAACACCATGTCGGGACCGCGACGGCGCGCGTCTGCGGCGGCGGCGACCAGCTTTTCCACCTTGTCGGTCTGCAGCCCCCCGACCTGGGCGCGGCCATCGACCACCACCTGGGGCGTATAGGGCTCGCGCAGGGACAGCTTGGCCACATAGGCCTTCTGACGCAGGGCGAACTCCGGCTTGGCGAAGGTGTCGGCCCAGCCGAGATAGTCCCAGTAGTCGACCGGGAAGGTCAGGGCCAGCACGTCGGGACGCTCGGCCAGCTTGCCCAGATAGGCGTTGGCCTCGCCGCAGGAGGCGCAGCCCTGGGCGGTGTAGAGCTCGACGACCACGGGCGGCCTGGCGGCCAGGGCCAGGACCGGCAGGGCGGCGAGCAGGAGGCTGAGAACGGCGGCGCGACGCATCGGCCCGCACTTAAGCGGAGTCAGGCGCGCGCGGCGTTCAATATGGCGTGAAATGGCGCGGCGCGCGAAAACGGACATCAGTCCGCGAATACGCCACCGCGCCCGGCTGGATGCAACCGGGCGCGGGACGATTTTGGGCTTAACCCGCCTTGGCGAGGTTACGCAGCACGTAGTTCAGCACGCCGCCGTTCTTGAAATACTCAAGCTCGGTGGGCGTATCGATGCGGCAGCGGACCGGGAAGCGGGCGATGCGGCCGTCCGACGGACGGTACATCTCGACGGTCAGCTGGCGGCGCGGCGACAGTTCGGTGAGACCGCGGATGGTGACGATCTCCTCGCCGGTCAGGTTCAGCTTCTGCCAGCCTTCCTGCAGGAACTGCAGCGGCAGCACGCCCATGCCGACCAGGTTCGAACGGTGGATCCGCTCGAAGCTTTCGGCGATCACGGCGCGGACGCCGAGCAGGCGGGTGCCCTTGGCCGCCCAGTCGCGGGACGAGCCGGTGCCGTATTCCTTGCCGGCGAAGACCACCAGCGGGCGGCCTTCGGACTGGTAGCGCATGGCGGCGTCATAGATCGCCATGACATCGCCGGACGGGAAGTGCTTGGTCACCCCGCCTTCGATCTCCGGGGTGATCTTGTTGCGGATCCGGATGTTGGCGAAGGTGCCACGCATCATGATCTCATGGTTGCCGCGACGGGCGCCGTACTGGTTGAAGTCGATCGTCGGGACCTGGTGGTCGCGCAGATAGACGCCGGCCGGAGAGGTCAGCTTGATCGAGCCGGCCGGAGAGATGTGGTCGGTGGTGATCGAATCGCCGAACACGCCCAGCACGCGGGCCTCGACGATGTCGGTGACCGGCGCCGGCTCCATCTGCATGTTCTGGAAGTAGGGCGGGTTCTGGACATAGGTCGAGCCCATGTCCCAGGCGTAGGTCTGACCCCCGGCCACCTTGATGCCCTGCCAGTTCTTGTCGCCCTTGAAGACGTCGGAATAGCGGGTGGCGAACATCTTCTGGGTGACGTGCTTGCGCTGCAGGGTCGCGACCTCTTCCGAGGTCGGCCAGATGTCCTTCAGGTAGACCGGCTGGCCGTCCTTGCCTTCGCCGAGCGGCTCGGTGGCCAGGTCGATCAGCATGGAGCCGGCGAGCGCATAGGCGACCACCAGCGGCGGCGAGGCCAGGTAGTTGGCGCGGACGTCGGGGTTCACCCGGCCTTCGAAGTTGCGGTTGCCCGACAGCACCGAACAGGCGACCAGGTCGCCGGTCTGCACGGCTTCGGAGATGGCTTCCGGCAAGGGGCCGGAATTGCCGATGCAGGTGGTGCAGCCATAGCCGACCAGGTTGAAGCCCAGGGCGTCGAGGCTCTTGGTCAGGCCGGCGGACTTCAGATAGTCGGTGACCACCTGCGAGCCGGGGGCCAGCGAGGTCTTCACCCAGGGCTTCACCTTCAGACCCTTTTCGATCGCCTTCTTGGCGACCAGGCCAGCGGCGATCAGCACCGAGGGGTTGGAGGTGTTGGTGCACGAGGTGATGGCCGCAATGACAACGTCGCCGTTGCCGACGTCGAAGTTCTCACCAACCACCGGGGTGCGGGCCGCATAGTCGTCGCCCTTGCCGAAGTCCTTGCCGAGCGCCGAGCGGAACTCGACAGCGGCGTCGGAGAGCAGCACCCGGTCCTGGGGACGCTTGGGGCCGGCCAGGGACGGCAGCACCGAACCCAGGTCAAGCTCCAGGGTGTCGGTGAACACCGGATCCGGATCGCCGGGCTCGAACCACAGGCCCTGGGCCTTGGCGTAGGCCTCGACCAGGTCGGCGCGGTCCGATTCGCGGCCGGTGGCGCGCAGATAGTCGATGGTCGACTTGGTCACCGGGAAGAAGCCGCAGGTGGCGCCGTATTCCGGGGCCATGTTGGCCATGGTCGCCTGGTCTTCCAGGGTCAGGCCGGCGAGGCCCGGGCCGAAGAACTCGACGAACTTGCCGACCACGCCCTTCTTGCGCAGCATCTGGGTGACGGTCAGCACCAGGTCGGTGGCCGTCGCGCCTTCCGGCATGGCGCCGGTCATGCGGAAGCCGATGACTTCCGGGATCAGCATGGGGATCGGCTGGCCGAGCATGGCGGCCTCCGCCTCGATGCCGCCCACGCCCCAGCCCAGGACCGACAGGCCGTTGATCATGGTGGTGTGGCTGTCGGTGCCGACCACGGTGTCGGGATAGGCGACGGTGTCGGCGCCCTCTTCACCGGTCCAGACGGTCTGGGCCAGATATTCCAGGTTCACCTGGTGGCAGATGCCGGTGCCGGGGGGCACGACGCGGAAGTTGTTGAAGGCCGAGGAGCCCCAGCGCAGGAAGCGATAACGCTCGATATTGCGTTGATATTCGCGATCGACGTTCTCGCCGAAGGCCTTGGCGGTGCCGAAATAGTCGACCATCACCGAATGGTCGATGACCAGGTCGACGGGGGTCAGGGGATTGATCTTTTCCGGGTCGGCGCCGAGGTGGGTCATGGCGTCGCGCATGGCGGCCAAGTCGACCACGGCGGGGACGCCGGTGAAGTCCTGCATCAGGACGCGGGCGGGGCGGAAGCTGATCTCGTGCTCGACCGAGCCCTTGTTGTCGAGCCAGGCGGCGAGCGCCTTGAGGTCGTCGGGAGCGACGGTGTCGCCGTCTTCGTTACGCAGCAGATTTTCCAGCAGCACCTTCATGGAGGCGGGAAGACGCGAAACTCCGGTGAGACCGGCTTCCTCCGCCGCCGGAAGGCTGTAGTAAACGTAGGTCTTGTCGCCCACCGTCAGTTCGCGGCGGGTCTTCAGGCTGTCGTGAGACGCCATGCTAAAGGATCCTTCCTCTGTTCTCGGCCGCTCAACGACCGCATCGGGGATCGCGCGCTTTTCGAGGCGGACACACAGCGTTCGCCCCAGCGCCGCGTACGCCCCCCGAGGCGGCGCCGGCCGCGCGCGTCATAACCCTTAGATTCTTTCCCGTCCATGCAACGGGCGCGCGCGACCGATGATCACACGCCTGGAGATCGAGGGCCTCGCCCTGGCCCGTGGCGGGCGGCGTCTGTTTTCGCGGCTGAGCCTGACCTTGAGCGCTGGCGAGGCCTGCGCCCTGACCGGCCGCAACGGGGCCGGCAAGACCAGCCTGCTGCGCGCCGTGGCCGGCCTGATCGCGCCGGAGGCCGGGCGAATCGGCTTTGGCGACCTGGACGCCGCCGAGGCCCGGGCCAGCGGCCTGCACCTGCTGGGCCACCTGGACGGGCTGAAGTCCGGCCGCACGGCGCGCGAGGAGCTCGACTTCTGGACCCGCTGGAACGGCGGGACGGCCGAGGCGGCGACGGAAGCCGCGCGCCGGCTGGAGATCACCCCCCTGCTGGACCTGGAGATCCGCCGGCTGTCGGCTGGCCAGAGGCGGCGCCTGGCCCTGGCGCGGCTGCTGTCGGCGCCGCGCGCCCTGTGGCTGCTGGACGAGCCGCTCAGTCCGCTGGACAGCGATTGGCGCGCCCGGTTCGGGGAGATCATGGCCGAGCACCTGGCCGGGGGCGGCCTGATCCTGGCCGCCATCCACGATCCCCTGCCGATCCCCGCGCGGGCCGTGGACATCCGCGCCGACGGAGCCGCAGCATGAGCCCGGCCCTGGAGCTGTTCGCCCGCGAGGTGCGCCTGGCCTGGGGCCGGGGCGGCGGGCCCATGGTCTCGGTCGGCTTCTATGCCGGGGTCGCGACCCTCTTGCCGCTGGCCACGGGACCCGAGCCGGCGCGGCTGGCCGCCGTGGCGCCGGGCATGGCCTGGATCGGCCTGGCGCTCGCCGCCCTGCTCAGCCTCGATCGGTTGTTCGAGCGCGACTATGAGGATGGGGCGCTCGACCTGATCACGCTCTCGCCCATGCCGCTCGAGCTGACCTGCGCCATCAAGTGCCTGGGCCAATGGATCGCCACCGGCGCGCCCCTGGCGCTCGCCGCCCCGATCGCCGCCATCGCGCTTGGCGCGCCGCTCGCCTTGGCGCCGCTGATCTTCGCCAGCGCCCTGGTCGGCGGCCTGGCCTTCGCCTTCACCGGCGGGATCGGCGCGGCGCTCAGCCTCGGCGCCCGGCGCGGCGGCCTGCTGACCGCCGTGATCGTCCTGCCGCTGTTCGTGCCGCCGGTGATCTTCGGCGGCGGAGCGCTGGACGCCTTCGCCTCGGGCCTGCCCTGGCGCTCCGGATTCACCCTGCTGGGCGCCTATGCCGCCGCGGCCGTGGCCCTGGGCCCGGTGGCCATGGCCGCGGCCTGCCGCAACGCCCTGAGCTGACCCCCAAACATGACGAAAGCTTAAGGTCCGCCGACCGCCGGAACCGGCCGGGCCATCCGTTAGAGGCTGTAGGGGCGCTGCAACGGAGACACCCATGAACCTGAAATCCTTCCGACCGGCCGCCCTGGGCGCGTCATTGCTGATCCTCGCGGCTGCCGGCGCGGCCGTCGCTCAGACCGCTCCGCCGCCGCCCGGTATGATGGGCGGCGTCCACGACATGGCCGGGCCGGACGGCCATCCCGATCACGCCGCCATGATGCAGCGCCACATCCAGCACCTGCGAGACGTCCTGCAGCTGAGCCCCGCCCAGGAGCCGGCCCTGCAGGCCTTCATCGCGGCCATGAAGCCGCCGGAGGGCAGGATGGACAAGATGCGCGAGGAGCATGAGGAGATGGCCAAGCTGACCACCCCCCAGCGCCTCGACCAGATGAAGTCGCGCATGGCCGAGCACGAGGCGATGATGGACCAGCACATCGCGGCGGTGAAACGCTTCTACGCCCAGCTCTCCCCCACCCAGCAGAAGGCCTTCGACGCCCTGCCGCCGATGATGATGCGCCATGGCGGTCCGCGTGGCGGGATGGAAGGCCGCATGGGCGGCCATCACATGGGCGGACACGGGATGGACGGCGGCCACGAGGGCTGACGTCCGTGAGGACCGGCCGGCCTTCGCCATTGGGTCGGCCGGTCCTCGCGCCGCCTTGATCTAGACCATTGCCCCGGAAGGCCTTGGGGGCTAATCGGCGAGCCATGATTCCGGCGCCCGCGTTCCTGGCCAATCCCGAGCGGTTCATGGCGTTTTCACGCTGGGCCGCGCCGATGTTCGCGGCGATCGCCATCGCCCTGGCCCTGGCCGGACTGTGGCTCGGCTTCACCGCCCCGGACGACTATCAGCAGGGCGCTACGGTCAAGATCATGTTCATCCATGTGCCGGCGGCCTGGATGAGCATGTTCGTCTATGTCTGCATGGGCGTGGCCAGCTTCCTGGCCCTGGTGTTCCGCCACGCCCTGGCCGACGCCGCCGCCCAGGCTGCGGCCCCCCTGGGCGCCGCCTTTACGGCGCTCGCCCTGGTCACCGGCTCGCTCTGGGGCCGGCCCATGTGGGGCGCCTGGTGGGTGTGGGACGCTCGCCTGACCTCGGTCCTGGTGCTGTTCCTGTTCTACCTCGCCTATATGGCCCTGCGCGCCAGCCTCGATGACGAGGCCAAGGCCGCCCGGGCCGGCGCGATCCTGGCCCTGGTGGGCCTGGTCAATCTGCCGGTGGTGCACTGGTCGGTGACCTGGTGGAACACCCTGCATCAGGGCGCCTCGGTGTTCCGCAAGGGCGGCTCGACCCTGGCGCCTGTCTTCCTCACCCCCCTGCTGCTGATGGGCCTGGCCTATATGGCCGGCTTCGGCGCCCTGTGGCTGGTCCGCATCCGCGGCGAGGTCTGGCGACGCCGCGCCGAGGCCGCCGCCCTGCGCGCCGCGAGAGCCTGACCCCATGGCCGACCTGTTCACCGGCAAATACGCCGCCTTCATCGGCCCCGCCTATGCAATCACCGCCGCGACGCTGGCGGCCATGATCTGGACCAGCCTGGCCTATTCCCGCCGCTGGCGGAAACGCACCGAGGCGCTGAACGCCGCCCAGAGGACCGGGCAGGAGACCGAAGCGTGAGCCGCTGGCTGGCGCTGGCGCCCTTGGCGGTGCTGGCGGCGCTCGCCCTGCTGTTCGGGCTCTACGCCCTGCACCATGACCCCAAGGTCGAGCCCCGCGCCCTGGTCGGACACCCCCTGCCGGCGCTCTCCCTGCCCAGCCTCGACGACGGCCGGCCCTTGGCCCTCAGCGAAGCCGCCAGGGGCCCGGCGCTGGTCAATGTCTTCGCCTCCTGGTGCGCCCCCTGCGAGCTGGAAGCGCCCGTGCTGGTCTCCCTCAAGCGCCGGGGCGTCAAGCTGGTGGGCGTGGCCTACAAGGACGCGCCAGAGAACACGCAAGCCTTCCTGACCCGGCTGGGCGATCCCTATGCCGCGCGCCTGGTCGACCGCGATGGCCGGGCCGGGATCGAGCTCGGCGTCACCGGGGTGCCGGAGACCTATCTGGTCAGCGCCGACGGCATGATCCTCGACAAGCATTCCGGGCCGCTGACCGAGGCCGACGCCCAGGCGATGCTGGCCAAGGCCCCGCGTTAACCATATCTTCGGAGCGTCCAGCCCAGGGTAGGGTCTGGTTAACCATGTTTCCGGGGTCCCATGGCCGCGCCGATCCGCCCGAACTTCCAGCCCCAGGCCACGACGACGCCCAACGTCCAGCGGCCCGACGCGACGCGTTCTGCGGCGCAGCGCGCCTTCTTCGAGGCCGCGCTCGGCAAGGCCGCGCCCCAGGCCATCCAGACCCAGACGATCGCCCAGTCGGCTGCGACCCCGCGCACGGCCTCGCCCGCCGTGGCCCAGGCCGCCTATGTGCAAAAAATCCCTACGACCCTGCCGACCGAAGCGCCGACCCGCTACCTGCGGCCGGGCTCGATCCTCGACATCAAGGTTTAGGCGAGCCGTCCGCCCCCATGAAGCGGGGCGAGGATTCAGCTCACGCCGCCTTCTTGGCCTTCTTCTTTTCGGGTTTCGCGGCCTTGGCCGGTTTGTCGGCCTTGGCCTTCTTGGGCTTGTCCGCCTTGGGCTTCTTCGCCGGCTTTTCGGCGACAGGTCCCGGCGCCTGGGCCTCGTCCCCGGCCTTGATCAGGTCGCGCAGCAGGCCGGTCAGGGTCTCGCGCTTGCCGCCGGACAACAGCTTCAACAGCCGCGAGTCGGCGGCGGCCATCTTCGGACGCGCCTCATCAAGGGCGAAGCGGCCGGCTTCGGTCAGGCTGACGGCGTTGGCGCGGGCGTCGGAGGCCGAGCGCTGGCGTTCCAGCAGGCCCTTGGCGATCATGCGCGCGGCCATGTCGGCGAGGGTCGAGCGGTCGATGCCGGTGATCCGCACCAGGTCGGTCTGGGTGAGGCCTTCCTGGGTCTCCACCGCCGCCAGCACCGCGTACTGACGCTGGGTGACGCCGCCCGGACCGAATTCGTCGGCATAGATGTCTAGGGCCAGTTGCAGGGCCCGATGCAGCAGATGGCTGGGAGACCGGTCCAGGACGGGAAGCCCGTCCGCCTTGCCGCCCGACTTGCCCTTAGACATCGACCCAACCTCGCCGCTTGGAGCTGCCGGGAATCTATAGGCCCTTCACGTCTGTTTGACGACAGACGGTCCGTGGGCGGTCCAAAGCCCCTAGTCGGCCTCCGCCTCCAGGGCGTGGCGCATCATCACCGGCGCCTGGGTCAGCGCGAAGGCGACGGTCAGGATCATCAGGCCGGGGAAGCGGAACAGCACCCAGATGGTGTCGGGCTGGGTCCGCCAGACGGCTTCGTTCAGGGCGGCGAGCGCCAGGAAGAACAGGCCGTAGCGCAGGGTCAGCTTGCGCCAGCCGGCGTCATCCATCTGGAAGGCTTGGCCCACCACCAGCTGCAGCGGATTCTTGCGCATCGCCAGGCCGATCAGGAGGCCGCCGCCATAGAGCAGGTTCATGACCGTGGGCTTCATCTTCAGGAAGCGGGCGTCATGGAAGACCAGGGTGAGGCCCCCGAACACCAGGGCCGCGCCACCGGCGATCAGCGGGATGGGGGCGATGCGGCGCTCGAAGATCAGGCCGACCAGCAGTGCGATCGCCGAGCCGGCCATCAGCGCCCAGGTGGCCTGGATCAGGTTGCGGCCGGTGGCGAAGAAGGCGATCAGCCAGACCACCAGCGAGCCATAGTCGACGACATAGCGCACCCATTTGGGCGCAGCGGGCGAGGCGGTCATTGGTCCTCCAGGCCGACGAGGGAGCGGGCGAAGGCCCGGGCGTTGAACGGTTGCAGATCCTCGATGCCCTCGCCCACCCCGATCAGCTTGATCGGACTGTCGGAGGCCTGGGCCACCGGAACCAGCACCCCCCCGCGGGCGGTGCCGTCGAGCTTGGTCATGACAATGCCGGACACGCCGATCTGGTTGCCGAAGATGTTCTCCTGGGCCAGCGCGTTGCGCCCGACCGTGGCGTCGAGCACCAGCAGGGTCTCGTGCGGGGCGTCCGGCTCCAGCTTCTTGATCACCCGGATGATCTTGTGCAGCTCGTCCATCAGGCCCTGCTTGTTCTGCAGCCGGCCGGCGGTGTCGATCAGCACAACGTCGTAGTTCTCGGCCCTGGCGCGCTCCAGGGCCTCGAAGGCGAGGCCCGCGGCGTCCGAGCCGATGGGTCGCGACACGAAGTCGGCGCCGGCCCGGTCGGCCCAGATCTTGAGCTGTTCGACGGCGGCGGCGCGGAAGGTGTCCCCGGCCACGATCAGCACCTTGGCGCCCCGGGTCTTCAGGTCGGCGGCGATCTTCCCCAGCGTGGTGGTCTTGCCCGAGCCATTGACCCCGATGAACAGCACCACATAGGGCCGGGGGCCGGACAGGGGATCAAAATCGCCCTGGCGGGTCGAAAGCTCGTCACCGATGGCCTGGGCCAGGGCCTGCTTGATCTCGTCCTCGTCGACGCTCTTGCCGAATTTTTCCTCGGCGAAGCGCGCGGTGATGCGGGCGGCCGAATGCGGGCCAAGATCGGCCTCGATCAGCATCTCTTCGAGTTCGTCGAGCTTGGCCTGGTCCAGCGGCTGCTTGGTGAAGGTAGCGGCCACCTGCTCCGTCAGCGCCTTGGACGAGCGGGTGAGCCCGCCGGCGAGGCGCTGGAGCCAACCCTTCTTCGGTTCGGTCATGGGCCGCCTTCTAGCGGCTCGGACGCAGCCGGGATAGAGCAGGCTTGATGGATCAGATCGCCACGGCCCTTGTCTGGCTCGACTATGCCGCCGTCGCCGTGTTCGGGGCGACCGGGGCCCTGGCCGCCGCGCGTCGCCAGCACGACATCGTCACCTTCGGCTTCTTCGCCGCCGTGACCGGGGTAGGCGGCGGGACCCTGCGCGACCTCTTGCTCGGCGCCCCGGTGTTCTGGATCGCCAAGCCCGGCTATCTGGCCGCCTGCCTGGCCGCCGCCCTGGCGGTGTGGATCGTCGGGCCGGGGCCCGGGCGGGCCAAGGTGCTGCTCTGGCTCGATGCGGTGGGGCTGTCGGCCTATTGCATTGTCGGCGCAGCCAAGGCCTCCGCCCTGGGCGCCCCGCCCCTGACCGCCGTGGTCATGGGGGTGCTGACCGCCTGTCTGGGCGGGGTGATCCGCGACGTCCTGGCCCACGAACCCTCGGTGCTGCTGCGGCGCGAGATCTATGTGACCTGCGCCATGCTGGGGGCCGGGCTGTTTGTGATCCTGCAGACGTTCGGGGTTGCGGGCCTGCCGGCGGGACTGGCCGGCGCGGCCCTGGCCTTCGGGGTGCGGGCGGGCGCGATCCTGTGGGACTGGAGCTTGCCGGGGTTCCCGGGGCGGCGCAGCGACTAGGCCAATTCCGCCAGCAGCTTGCCGCCCTCGGCGCCGGTGACGCGCAGGGAGACGATCGATCCCACCACCGCTTCGCCCGCGAAGGCGATCTCTGTGAAATCCTCGGCGCGGGCGAGGCCGCCGCGCTCCACCAGACCCTGGACCTCGCGGCCGATCTGACGGGCCAGGTGACGGGCAAGCGCGACCTCGCCGGCGGTGCGCAGCTGGGCGGCCCGGGCCTTGATTACTGGGCGGGTCAGCTGCGGCATGCGGGCGGCGGGCGTGCCGGGGCGCGGGCTGAACGGGAAGACGTGCAGGAAGGCCAGGCCCGTCTCCTCGACCAGGCGGACGGTGTTCGCAAACATCTCGTCGGTCTCGGTCGGGAAGCCGGCGATCAGGTCGGCGCCGAACGCTGTATCCGGGCGCACGGCGCGCACCTCGGCGATCAGCTTCAGCGCATCGGCGCGGCTGTGGCGGCGCTTCATGCGCTTGAGGATCATGTCGTCGCCGGCCTGCAGCGACAGATGCAGATAGGGCATCAGCCGGGGTTCCTGCGCCAGGCAGCGCATCAGGTCCGGATCGATCTCGGCGGCGTCGATGGAGGAGAGCCGCAGGCGCGGCAGCTCGGGAACCAGCCTCAGGATTCGCGCGACCAGCTGGCCGAGCGTCGGGGCGCCCGGCAGGTCGGAGCCCCAGCTGGTGACGTCGACCCCGGTCAGCACCACCTCCTGGTAGCCTTGGGCGGTCAGGCGGCGGATCTGTTCGACCACTTCGCCGGCGGGGGCCGAGCGGGAGTTGCCGCGGCCATAGGGGATGACACAGAAGGTGCAGCGGTGGTCGCAACCGTTCTGGACCTCGACATAGGCCCGCGCCCGGTCCTTCAGCCCGTCGATCAGGTGACCGGCGGTCTCGCGCACGCTCATGATGTCATTGACCCGAACCCGCACCGGCTCGGCCTGGGGGGCGTAGGATCCGGCCTGGGACTTCTCGGCATTGCCCAGCACCAGGTCGACCTCGGCCATGCCGGCGAAGGCGGCGGGATCGATCTGGGCCGCGCAGCCAGTGACGATCAGCTTGGCGCCCGGGCGTTCGCGCCGCGCCTTGCGGATTGCCTGGCGGGCCTGACGCACCGCCTCGCCGGTGACCGCGCAGGTGTTGAAGACGATGGCGTCCTTGAGCCCATCCTCGGCGGCGCGGGCGCGGATGACCTCGCTCTCATAGGCGTTCAGCCGACAGCCGAAGGTCACCACCCGGACGTCGGCATGGGGGTCGTCCTCGCGGACCGGGGCGTCGGCGACCGAGCCGGAATCGAGGAGGTCGTGGTCGCCGCTCACGGCAGGTTCCCGGTGAATTCGAGCTCCAGCGGCCCGGTCATGATCACGTGGCCGTCGCTTTCGCGCCATTCGATGGTGAGCTCGCCGCCGTCGAGCTCGAGCGTCGCCTTGCGGTCGGTGAGACCCCGCCGGGCGCAGGCGACCAGGGCGGCGCAGGCGCCGGTGCCGCAGGCCCGGGTCAGGCCGGTGCCCCGTTCCCAGACCTTCAGCCGGATACGGTCGCGGGCCTTCACCTGGGCGAAGCCGACATTGACGCCTTCGGGGAACAGGTGGTGGTGCTCGATCATCGGCCCGACCTCGCGGACTGGGGCCAATTCGGCGTCGGGCACGAAGAACACCACATGGGGATTGCCCATGGAGACGCAGCCCGGCGTGTGCAGGATCGGCGCGTCGATGGGGCCGACCTGCAGCTCTATGCCCTTGGTGTCCATGTCCTCGGCGAGCGGGATTTCGGTCCAGGCCAGGCGGGGTTCGCCCATGTCGACACTGACCCGGTGGTCGCCGGCGCGGGTGGCCCGCAGGAGGCCGCCCCGGGTGTCGAGCACGGCGGTGTCCGTTCCGCCAGCCTCCATCAACAGCCAGCCTACGCAGCGCGAGGCATTGCCGCAGGCGCCGACCTCGTCGCCATCGGCGTTCCAGAACCGCACCCGGGCGTCGCCCTTTGCAGAGCGCTCGAGCGAGACCAGCTGGTCGCAGCCGATCCCGGCGGTCCGGTCACAGATCTTCCGCACCTCGTCCTGGGAAGGATCAAAGGGGGCGGTGCGGGCCTCGACCACGACGAAGTCGTTGCCGAGCCCGTTCATCTTCAGGAACGGACGGCTCATGATCGGCGCTATATAGGGGAGAACGCGCGCGGGATCACCTTTGGCGAGACAAGTCCTGCCCGGGGCGTTTAACTCACGCGCCATGAAGCCGATCCACGCCGCCCTCGCCGCCGCCCTCGCCCTGCCCGCCCTGGCCCATGCCCAGGCGCCCGGCCAGACCGCGGCCGACCCCTTCCAATGGTTGGAAGACATCGACGCGCCCAAGGCGATGAGCTGGGTGGAGGGTCAGAACGCCAGGACCGCCGGGCGGCTGGAGACCGATCCCCGCTACGCGACCTTCCATGCGCAGGCGCGAGCGATCTTCACCGCCAAGGACCGTATTCCGTGGCCGGAGTTCCGGGCCGGCGGCATCGACAACTTCTGGCAGGACGCCGAGCACATCCATGGAGTCTGGCGCCACGCCGGCCTGGCCAGCTATCGGACGGCCGCGCCCGCCTGGGACGTGACGCTCGACCTCGACGCGCTGTCCAAGGCCGAGGGCAAGAACTGGATCTGGAAAGGCGCGGACTGCCGCAAGCCGGCCGAGACCCTCTGCCTGGTGCGGCTGTCCAATGGCGGCGGCGACGCGGTCGAGATCCGCGAATATGATACGGTCAGCAAAGCCTTCGTGGCCAAAGGCTTCCGCTTCGCCGAGGGCAAGCAGAGCACCGACTGGATCGACGCCGACCACTTGGCCGTGGCCCGGGAATGGACGCCGGGCGAGGTGACCGCCTCGGGCTATGCCTATGTGGTCAAGATCGTCGGCCGCGACGGAAGCGCCCGCGAGGTGTTCCGGGGCGACAAGGCCGACGTTTCCGCCCAGCCGGCGGTGCTGCACGGCGCGGGCGGTAAGGCCGACGCCCTGCTGGTCCGGCGGGGCGTGAGCTTCTTCGAAAGCGAATACCAGCTGATCGGCGCGGCGGGCGCCACCCGGGTTCCGTTGCCGAAGAAGGCGGACCTCGAGGCCTATGTCGACGGCCAGGCGGTGTTCGCCCTGAAGGAGGCCTGGGGCGGGTTCGGAGCCGGGGCGCTGATTTCCTACGACCTCAAGGCGCTGCAGGCCGACGCGGCCCACGCCAAGCCGACACTGATCTTCCAGCCCGGCCCGCGCCAGGCGATCCAGTCGGTGGAGTCCACCGACAGCCGGCTGGTGGTGAACCTGCTGGACGAGGTGAAGGGCGCGGTCGATGTCTACGGCTTCACGGGCGGCAAGTGGTCAGGCGCCAAGCGCCTGCCCCTGCCCAAGGACGCCACATTCACCCTGCGCGCCACGGCCTCGGCCGACGACCAGCTGTTCGTGGCGGCGGAGGGGTTCCTTGATCCCACCAGCCTGTGGCTGGCCGACGCCGGCGCCGTGACAGCGGCCCAGGTCAAGGCCCTGCCGGCCAGGTTCGATGCGTCCAAGGACGGGGTGCGGCAATATTGGGCGACCTCTTCCGACGGGACCAAGATCCCCTACTTCGTGGTCTGGCCGAAGGCGGCCAAGCTCGACGGCTCCACGCCGACCATCATGTACGGCTATGGCGGATTCGAGATCGCCAAGCCGCCGATCTATCTGCCGGAGATGGGCAAGATCTGGCTGGAGCGGGGCGGCGCCTATGTGATCGCCAATATCCGGGGCGGCGGGGAGTTCGGCCCGGCCTGGCACGACGCCGTGCTGCGCGAGAAGCGCCAGCTGTCCTTCGACGACTTCGCGGCGGTGGCCAGGGACATGACCGCGCGCGGCCTGACCTCGCCCCGGCGGCTCGGCATCTATGGCCGCTCGAACGGCGGGGTACTGACCACGGTGTCCCTGACCCAGCATCCGGAACTGTGGAACGCGGTCGTGGTGGAGAGCCCGCTGATCGACATGCTGCGCTATCACAAGCTGTCGGCCGGCGCCTCGTGGATCGGGGAATATGGCGACCCCGACGTGCCCGCCGACGCGGCCTTCATCGGCAAATATTCGGGCTATCAGAACCTGAAGGCCGGGGTGAAATATCCCGAGGCCTATATCACCACCAACACCCGCGACGACCGGGTCCATCCCGGCCACGCGCGCAAGTTTGCGGCCAAGCTCGAGGCGATGGGGGTTCCCTACCTCTATTACGAACAGACTTTCGGCGGCCACGCCAACGACGCCGACCCGGAGCTGAACGCCCGCCGCTGGGCCCGGCACTATGTGTACCTGGCGCAGAAGCTGATGGATTGAGGGTGGTCTAAATCAGGCGGGTCGCAACGCCGAGGGCGAGGCCCGCCTCAGCCACTTTCTGATCCAGGGTCGCCACGGTCAGGCCGTGGTCCGACGCAATGGCCAGATGCAGGGCGTCCCCGGCCCGCAGTCCAAGCTCGTGACGATCGACGAAAGCCGTCGCCGCGCGGAAATGCAGGGGCAGTACAGGCAAGGTGGTCAAGGTGTCCGCCGTGAGCCGATGGTACATCGCAAGCGCCTCGGCCCGGTGAGTGAGATGGATCTGACCGGTTCTGAGCTTGATCGACAGCGCGGAAGAGACCTCTGTCGCCACCCAGTCACTGACGAACAATTCCTCCTCCGCCGCCAGCCAGGACTGGACCCGCCCGGTCGCGACCTCCGGCGTCAGGGCCGCGACCACGAGCGAAGTGTCGAGATAGATCAATAGCGATCCTCATCTCGCATCTGCCGGACGATGCTCTCCGCCGCGATATCCGGCTGGGGCATTGACGCCGTCAGGGCCTGGAGCGCTTCGAGATCCAAGGGCTTGCGCGGCCGGCCAGCGGCGATCAGCTGCGCGGCGGGTTTGCCCCGCCGCGTGATGCTGACCGGGTCGCCGGCCTGAGCCTGGGCGATCAATTCGCTGAGTCGAGCCTTGGCTTCGGCGATGTTGACGCTCGCCATCACGGCCTCCTGACCAACTTGTTGGTCAGATATAGTCGATGTCGACCCCCAGGTCGAGCCGCCCTCCCCCGTCAGACGGGAGAGGGTGGAAGGCCTCAGGTCCGCTCCACCTTGGCTGCGGCCTCATCGATGGCGGCGGCTATGGCTTCGACCTGGGCTTCGGTGACGTCGCCGCGCTGCATGCGCAGGGCGAGCGCGGTGCCGAGGTTCTGCATCGCCCTTTGCAGCTTGGGCCGGGCGCCGGAGGATTGGGTTCCGGCTTCGTCCAGGCGGGCGAAGATGGCGTCCACGCCGGCGCGGTTCTTCTCGAGGGCCTCGCGGCCGGCGGGCGTGATCTCATAGGCCTTGCGGCCGCCCTCGACCCCGACCTGGGCGACGAAACCTTCGTCTTCCAGCAGCGAGAAGGTCGGGTAGATGACCCCGGGCGAGGGCCGATAGGCGCCGCCGGTGCGTTCCTCGAGTTCCTTCATCACGTCATAGCCGTGACGGGGCTTTTCGGAGACCAGCGCCAGGACCACGAAGCGAAGATCGCCGTGCTCCAGGAGGCGGCCGATGCGGCCCTCAGGCCCCCGGCCGTGGCGGCCACGGATGTGGTCGCGGATATGTCCGCCCCAACCATGGCGGCTGTGATGTTCGTGGCGATCCCAAAAGTGTCTGTGCATGTTTCGATCCTATTTCGATATGTCTGATTGCTAGATATATCGGACCCTATCGGACCGCAAGATGTTTTTAGATATATCTGGAATAATCTTTTCAGGCGTCCTGGAGCGTCTGGGCCAGAAGCCGGCCCTCGGCCCCACGGCTGGAGCCGGCGCGCCAGGCGACGACGATCTCGCGGCTGGGGTGATCGGCGCGCAGGGGCCGGACGGAGACGGGCGCTGCGTCGGTCAGGCCGGCGCGCACGGCCATGGCCGGCAGGAAGGTGACGCCAAGGCCCGAGCCCACCATCTGGACCAGGGTCGGCAGGGAGGTCGCGGCGAAGGCCTCCTCGTCGCCCGTAGCCTTGGGCGGCTTGAGGCCACAGGCGGCCAGAGCGTGGTCGCGCAGGCAGTGGCCGTCCTCCAGCAGGATCAGGTCCTCGCCCTCCAGCTCAACAGGCAGGGAGCCGCCGCCGGCCAGCAGCCGGTGATTGGAGGGCAGGGCCGCCATCAGTTCGTCGTCGGAGACGTGGGCGTGGGCGAGGCCGGCCATGTCGAAGGGCAAGGCGATCAGGGCGGCGTCGAGTTGGCCGGCCTTCAGCGCCGCGATCAGCCGCTGGGTCAGGTCCTCGCGCAGGAACAGCCGCAGCTTGGGGAAGCGGGCGCGCAGGATCGGCAGGGCCTTGGGCAACAGGAAGGGCGCGACCGTGGGGATGACGCCCAGGCGGAAGCGGCCGGTCAGGGGCTGGGCGGCGTTGCGCGCCGATTGCACCAGCTCTTCGGCCTCGTTGAGGATGACATTGGCCCGGGCCAGGGCCGCCTCGCCTACGGCGGTGAGGATCACGCCGGATCGGGCCCGGTCGACGACCGGCGCGCCGAGCGTGCGCTCCAGCTCCTGGATGCCGGCCGAGAGGGTCGGCTGGGTGACATGGGCGGCCTCGGCGGCGCGCCCGAAGGCGCCATGCTCGGCGAGGAGCTTGAGATATTGCAGTTGGCGAATGGTGGGGAGCATGGGCGGAATATAGGAATTATCTATGGCGGGGTGAAGAGCGATAGATTGGTCCAACCCCACGCTTAAAAGCCCTCTCCCGCAGAGCGAGAGAGGGAACACACTGGCTCAGGCCGCCTGGGCTTCCGCTTCTTCCGGGGCCAGGCGGATCAGGTGGTCGAAGGCCGAGAGCGCGGCCTTGGCCCCGTCACCGGCGGCGATGATGATCTGCTTGAACGGGGTGGTGGTGGCGTCGCCGGCGGCGAACACGCCGGTCAGAGACGTCGCCCCATGGGCGTCGACCTCGATCTCCCCGCGCGGGGTCAGGGCCAAAGCCCCCTTCAGCCACTCGGTATTGGGGACCAGGCCGATCTGGACGAAGATCCCCTCCAGCTCCAGGCCGTGCAGGCTCTGGTCGGTACGGTCCTGCCAGGTCAGGCCCACCACCTTCTCGCCGTCGCCCAGCACCTCGGTGGTCAGGGCCGAGGTGATGACCGTGACGTTCTTCAGGCTGCCCAGCTTGCGCTGGAGCACGGCGTCGGCCCGCAGCTGGCTGTCGAACTCGATCAGGGTCACGTGGGCGACGATGCCCGCCAGGTCGATGGCCGCCTCGACGCCGGAATTGCCGCCGCCGATCACCGCCACGCGCTTACCCTTGTAGAGCGGGCCATCGCAGTGCGGACAATAGGCCACGCCCTTGTTGCGGTACTGGTCCTCGCCAGGCGCGCCCATCTGCCGCCAGCGGGCGCCGGGGGCCAGGATGATGGTCTTGGCCTTCAGGGTCGCGCCGCTCTCCAGCGCGATCTCGGTCAAGCCGCCCGCCTGCTTCAAGCCCACGGCCTTTTGCAGGTTCATGACGTCGACGTCGTAGTCGCGGACATGGGCCTCCAGGCCGGAGACCAGCTTGGGGCCTTCGGTGTGCGGCACGGAGATGAAGTTCTCGATGGCCATGGTGTCGAGCACCTGGCCGCCGAAGCGCTCGGCCGCCAGGCCGGTGGCGATGCCCTTGCGCGCCGCATAGACCGCCGCCGCCGCGCCGGCCGGGCCGCCGCCCACCACCAGCACGTCGAAGACCGGCTTGGCAGCGATCTTCTCGGCCTCGCGGGCGACGGCGCCGGTGTCGAGCCTGGCCAGGATCTGCTCGACGCTCATCCGGCCCTGGTCGAAGGTCTCGCCGTTCAACAGGACTGTGGGGACGGCCATGACCTTGCGGGCCTCGACCTCGCCCTGGAACAGGGCGCCGTCGATCGCGACGTGGCGGATGTTCGGGTTGAGCACGCTCATCAGGTTCAGCGCCTGCACCACGTCGGGGCAGTTCTGGCAGGTCAGGGAGAAATAGGTCTCGAAGCTGAAGTCGCCCTCCAGCGCCTTGATCTGCGCGATGACTTCTGGCGCGACGCGGGGCGGATGGCCGCCGACCTGCAGCAGGGCGAGCACTAGGGAGGTGAATTCGTGGCCCATGGGCAGGCCGGCGAAGCTGATGCGCGGGGCCACGCCCGGCGTGGTGATCGCGAAAGAGGGTTTGCGGGCGGCGTCGCCGTCCAGGCGGAGCGAGACGTTGTCGGACACCGAGACGATGTCTTCCAGCAGTTCACGCATCTCAGCCGACTTGGGCTGGGCGTCGAGGCTGGCGACCAGCTCCACCGGATGGCGGAGGTTTTCCAGATAGGTCTTGAGCTGGGACTTCAGGCCTTGGTCCAACATGGCGGACTCCTAAGCGGGCGCGGAAACAACGGAAGGCATGGGGGTGCGCCGCCGCCGCCCGGTCTGGGGGGAGACGGGTCGGGTGACGGCGACGCGGGGCAGACTCTCTAGATCTTGCCGACCAGGTCGAGCGAGGGGGCCAGGGTCTTCTCGCCTTCCTGCCACTTGGCGGGGCAGACTTCGCCCGGGTGCGAGGCGACGTACTGGGCAGCCTTGATCTTGCGCAGCAGCTCCAGGGCGTCACGGCCGATGCCGCCGGCGGTGATCTCGACGATCTGGATCTTGCCCTCGGGGTCGATCACGAAGGTGCCGCGATCGGCCAGGCCGGCGTCTTCGATCAGGACGTCGAAGTTGCGCGAGATGGTGGTCGTGGGATCGCCGACCATCACATATTCGATCTTCTTCACCGCTTCCGAGGTGTCGTGCCAGGCCTTGTGGGCGAAGTGGGTGTCGGTGGAGACCGAATAGATCTCGACGCCCAGCTTCTTGAACTCGGCGTAGTTGTCAGCCAGGTCCTCGAGCTCGGTCGGGCAGACGAAGGTGAAGTCGGCCGGGTAGAAGAACACCACGGACCACTTGCCCTTCAGGTCAGCGTCGCTGACCGTGATGAACTTGCCGTTCTGGAAGGCTTCGGCTTTGAACGGCTTGATTTCGGTATTGATAAGGGACATCGCGCACTCACGGTTAGCGTTTCGGGAGGAAACGAGGCCGCTTCTAGAGTGCGCTGCGGCATTGGGGAAATTGATAGTTTTTGGGCTATGGATAGATTTTATCTATCAATCCCACTGTGACCCACCCCGTCGTTCCAGGGACAAGCCCCGGCGATGACGATCGGGGTTAGGCCAGCGTCTTCTGGCCGATCAGGCCGCGCTCGTGCAGCAGTTGGGCGATCTGGACGGCGTTCAGCGCCGCGCCCTTGCGCAGGTTGTCGGCCACGACCCACATGTTCAGGCCGTGCTCGACGGTCGGGTCGTTGCGGATGCGGCTGACGAAGACCGGGAATTCGCCCTGGGCTTCCTTGGGGGTCATGTAGCCCTTGTCGTGGCGCTGATCGATGACCACGAGGCCGGGGCTGTCGCGCAGCAGGTCGCGGGCCTCGTCGGCGTCCAGATGCTCATGGAACTCGATGTTCACGGCTTCCGAGTGGCCGACCATCACCGGCACCCGCACGCAGGTGACGGTGAGCTTGATGTCGGGATCGATCATCTTGTGGGTTTCATTCCACATCTTGGCTTCTTCGTCGGTGTTCCCGTCCTCGTCGAAGGCGCCGATATAGGGGATGACGTTGAAGGCGATCTGCTTGGGGAACTTCTTGGGTTCCGGCGCCCCCAGCACGAAGACGCCCTTGGTCTGGTCCCACAGCTCGTCCATGCCCTCCTTGCCGGCCCCGGAGACCGACTGATAGGTCGAGACCACGACCCGCTTGATCCGCGCGCGGTCGTGCAGGGGCTTCAGCGCCACCACCAGCTGGGCGGTGGAGCAGTTGGGATTGGCGATGATGTTCTTGCGGTCGGCCCACTCGACGTCGTCGGGGTTCACCTCCGGCACGATCAGCGGCACGTCCGGGTCCATCCGCCAGGCCGAGGAGTTGTCGATCACCATCGGACCGGCCTCGCCGATCTTGGCCGCCCACTGCTTGGAGAATTCGCCAGACACGCTCATCAGCACCAGGTCGACGGTGGAGAAGTCGAACTGCTCCACGTCCTGGCACTTGATGATCTTGTCGCCGAAGGAGACCTCGACGCCCATCGACTTGCGGCTGGCGATGGCGTGGATCTTGTCGACGGGGAATTCGACTTCCTCGAGGATGTTCAACATCTCGCGGCCCACATTACCTGTGGCGCCCACGATGGCGACGCGATAGCCCATCGGGGTCTCTCCCTATGAAAAGCGGAGCGTCCCGTTACGCCTATGGGGCGCTGGGCGCAAGGCGAGGCGGCGGAAGACCAGCAAGGACAGGGTGATGGCGCAGGACACCGGAATGCCGTTCTCGAACCTGATGGGGGTCGAGATCACCGAGCGGTCCAAGGACCGGGTGGTGGGGCAGCTGGTCGTGCGGGAGGACCTCTGCACCGCCGGCGGCATATTGCACGGGGGCGCCTTCATGGCTTTCGCCGACGCTCTGGGCGCCATAGGCGGCTTTCTCAACCTGCCGGCCGGAGCGCGGACCACGACCCTGGAGTCCAAGACCAACTTCCTGGGCTCGGCCAAGGTCGGAACCACCGTGACTGGCGAGGCGACGCCGCTGCACATCGGCCGGCGCTCCAGCGTCTGGCAGACCAGGGTCACCAGCGCCGAGGGCAAGCTATTGGCCCTGATCCTCCAGACCCAGATGACGGTGGAGGTTTAGGCCGCCGACATCCCCAGGATCACATCCCATTCCTCATCGGTGATCGGACAGACCGAGAGGCGGAACTGGCGGAACATGGCCATGCCGGCCAGGGCGGGCTCGGCCTTCATCCGGGCGAGGCTGACCGGCTTGGCCAGGGGGCGGACGGGGGCGAACTCCACCGCCACGAAGCGGCCGGCGGAATCGGTGGGGTCGATGAAGGCCTCGCGCACCACCTGCGCGATCCCCACCACCTCGAGCCCCTCCTGGGAATGATAGAAGAAGGCCTGGTCGCCCAGCCGCATGGCCCGCAGATAGAGCGCCGCCTGATTGTTGCGCACCCCGTCCCAGACCGTGCGCCCCTCGCGCACCAGGTCGGCGAAGGCGTATTTCACCGGTTCCGACTTCACCAGCCAATGGGACGGCGTCTGATCCATATGTGCTGCTCCCCGCGCGGCGGCGCCGGCTGATATCGCCGCGCCCGGCTGGGTTTGGCAATCCGCCATGCCACAGCGCGAACAGGTCGTGAACAAAAAGATTGGCGAAACCGCAGTTTTGAGTACCTTGGGTTGCGTGAATGTGAGGGGGACGGCGTGATCTGGAGGGGACGGTCGGGCGGCGCGGCGACGCTGGCCCTGGGGATTCTGGCCTTCGGGGCCATGGCTGCAGCGCCTCCGGCCTGCGCCCAGGCGCCGGCGGTCACCGGGACGGACCTGCCCCAGGACCCGGCGCTCAGGTCCGGAACCCTATCCAATGGCCTGCGCTACGCGGTGATGCGCAGCGCCACGCCCAAAGGGGCGGTCTCGATCCGCTTCGCCGTCGACGTGGGCAGCTATGAGGAGACCGAGGCCGAGCGCGGCCTGGCCCATTTCGTCGAGCACATGGCCTTTCGCGCCACCACCCACTTCGAGGAAGGCCGGTTGGAGCATGACCTGGCCGGTCTCGGCGTGGCGGCCGGCCGCGACCACAACGCCTTCACCCAGATGTTCTCGACCCTCTACCAGTTGGACCTGCCGGACGGCGATGGGGCGCGGCTGGGCCTGGCCTTCCGCTGGCTGCGCGACGTGGCCGACGGCGTGGTCTTCGCCCCCGAGGCGGTGGAGCGCGAGCGCGGCGTGGTGCTGGCCGAGAAGGAGGCGCGCAATTCCAACGACCAGTCGGCTGAGGACCGGGTGACCCGTTTCCAGGGGCCTGACCTGCGCTCCACAGTCCGCTCGCCGATCGGGCTGGAGTCGGTGCTGCGCAGCGCCCGGGCCGAGGATCTGCGCCGGTTTCACGACCGCTGGTATCGCCCGGACACCGCAGTGATCGCCGTCGCCGGCGACCTGCCGGTCGAGACCATGGAGGGCTGGATCAAGGCCGCCTTCGAGACCTGGGCCCCGAACGGACCACCGACCGCGCGGGCGGCCCTGGGCCGCCTGGACCTGAGCCGGGGCCTCGACGCCCTTTCCATCGCCGATCCGGGCCTGACGCCCCAGGTGCGGGCCTGTCGCCTGCGGGTCCCGGAACGGTTTGGGGCCCAGGCGCTGGCCGACCGCCGCCTGCAGGATTTGCAGGACCTTTGGACAGACATCCTGAACACGCGCCTCGCCGACCGCGCCGACCACGACCCAGCGCTGCTGGAGGCCCAGGTCTCGCTCTATGCCGGGAACCGCGACGCCCAGCGCGCCTGCCTGGAGGTGACGCCGAGGGGCGACGCCTGGGCTCCGGCCCTGGCGGCGGCCGACGCCGAGCTGCAGCGGCTGCGCCGGGAGGGGCCGACCGAGCTGGAGCTGGAAGCCGCCCTGGAACGGCGGCGCGCCAGCCTGAGAGGCGCCATCTCGGTGGTCTCCACCGAGACCGCTCCGGATCTCGCCGACGAGATCGTCAACACCCAGCTGGGCCGCCAGGCCTTTGTCGAACCCCGCCAGCTGCTGCGGGCCTACGGGATGGAGGTCGAGGACGTCACGCCCCAGGACGTGCGCCTGGCCATCGATCATGACTGGACCGGGGCCGGCCCGCTGATCGACGCCCAGGGCGAGGCGCCGCCAGGGCGCGAGGCCCTGCTGAGCGCCTGGCGCCAGGCCGAGGCCGCGCCTCCGCTCGCCCCCTTCGCCGATCCGCCCACGCCGAAATGGGCCTATGAGAACTTTGGTCCGGTCGGGCGGATCGCGCGGCGGGAGACCCTCACCGCGCCGGACTTCACGCGGATCACCTTCCGCAACGGGGTGGTGCTGAACCTCAAGTCCACCGGCTTCGCCAAGGACTCGGTCGAGGTCCGGGTGACCTTCGGCGCCGGCCGCCGCGAGATCTCGCCCGGCGATCTGTTCAAGGCCCGGGTCGCTTCCGACCTGATCCTGGTCGGCGGGTTGGGGCGGCAGTCCTACCGCGAAATCGAAGCCGCCCTGGCGCCGCTCGACTGGGCGTTCCAGCTCGACGTGCGCGATCGGGCCTTCATGCTGTCAGCCGCGCCGCTGACCAGCAATCTGAAGACCCAGTTGCAGGTGATGACCGCCTATGTCAGCGACCCGGGCTTCAGGCCGCAGATCGACGCGCGCATCCACGCCGTCATCGACGACGCCTATCGCACCTATCGGACCGATCCCTCGGTCCTGGCCTCCACCGCCCCCTATGCGCTGCTGGCGCCCGGCTCGGGTCAGGCCCCGCCGCCCCGCAGGCAGCTGGATTCCATGGACGCGGCGGACGTCGCGCGGCTGTATCGTGGCCCACTGACCGAGGCGCCTCTGGAGGTCACCCTGGTCGGCGACGTGGACGAAAAGACCGCCACGGACCTGGTCGCCGCCACGTTCGGCGCCTTGCCGCCCCGGGTCGAGCGCGCCCGGGAGCGCCCTGACGTCGTCTTCCTGCGCTATGGCGATGCGCTGCCCGCGCCCCTGCAGTTGCGCCATCAGGGCCCTGGCGACCGGGCCGAGGTCAGCCTGACCTGGCCGCTGTTCGTCGGCACGCCACAGAGCCGCCGGGAGGAAGCCGTGGTCGATCTGTTGGCCGACGTGTTCAGCGACGCCCTGACCCACGCCGCCCGCGACCGGCTGGGTAAGACCTACTCCCCGGACGTCTCGGCCTATGTTCCCGACGCGGGCGACCAGGGCGGTCTGACCGCAGAGGTCGAGACCTATCCCGCCGACGTGGAGATCGTGCGGGCCGAGACCCTGGCGGTCGCCGCGCGCCTCGCCCGGGGCGAGATCAGCGCCGCCGAGCTGGACGCCGCCCGCCAACCTCAGCTGAGCGGCATGGCCTCCCGCCGCCAGACCAACGAGACCTGGGCCGCCATCCTGGCCGGATCGAGCCGCGACCCGCGCAGGGTGAAGGACTTCGCCGAAAATCCGCGCCTGACCACGGAGATCGGGTTGGACGAAGTCCGCGCCGCCGCCGCCCGCTGGCTGAGCCGCGCCCCCCTGCAAGTCATTGTCATGCCTGGCCCCGAGGAGATCGTCCGATGACCCGCGCCTGGCCGCTCGCGGCCTTATTGCTGCTGTTCGCGCCCCTTCCGGCTATGGCCAGGCCGGCGATGGAGGCCTGCGTCACGCCCGATCGACCGCCTGCCGAGACGGTCGCCGCCTGCGGCGACGCGGTCTCGGACCCTGGCCTCTCCGCCGAGCAGCGGGTCAAGGCGCTGGGCCTGCGGGCTGACGCCCTTCTCGCCCTGGACCGCCCCAAGGAGGCGGTCGTCGACGCGACCGCCGCCCTCCAGCTCGCTCCCAATGATGTGCTGGCCCTGGTGATGCGGGCCGAGGGTTTGCAGATGCAACGGCAATACGCCCCCGCGCTCGCCGATCTTCGCTTGGCCCTGGCGCAGCAGCCGCGCGCCCTCCGCGCCCTGCTGAACCTCGGCGTTGTCCTGCAGAGGTCCGGCGCCCCGCCCGAAAGCGCCCGAGAGGCCTTTGACAAGGCCGTGGCCGTGGCGCCCGACAACACCGACGCCCTCGCCAAGCGGGCCGAATGGAGCTCGGAGGCTGGCCGCTGGGATGAGGCCCTTCCCTACCTCGAGCGGGCCCACCGGGTAGCGCCGAACGACGGCTACATTCTGCACCGGCGCGGCGAGGTCTATCGGGCGCTCGGCCGGGACAGCGAGGCCTTGGCCGACTTCAAGGCCGCCCTGAAGGCCGATCCGGCCGATCAGATCGCGCTCTATGGTCTCGGCTATCTGCAGGTCGATATGGGGGATCAGGCCGGCGCCCTGGCGACCGCCGATCGGCTGTTCAAGCTGTCGCCGCAGGACGGCTCGGGGCTGTTCATCCGCGCCCTCGTGCTGCGCGCGCAAAACAAGATTCCCGAGGCCATCGCCGTGCTAGAAGACCTTGTGAAGCGAGACCCCAAGAGCGGCCTCGCCCACAATTCCCTGGGCGAACTCTATCTGGACACGGATCGCGCCGAACTCGCCCAGGCCGAGGCCGCCGCCGCCCTCGCGCTCGACGCCGACGACGTCGACGCCCTGCTGCTGCGCGGCAAGGTCCGCGCGGCGCAAGGTGACTTCAAGAACGCCCTGGCCGACGACGAGCGCGCGATCAGTCTGACGCCGAAGTTCAATTCAATCTACCAGCGCGGACTGCATCGCAGCGCCACCAACGACCACAAGGGCGCGATGGAGGACTATCGCAAGGCGGTGGAGCTGAATCCGGATTCCTCGGGCGTCTGGTATGCGATCGGACGCGAGGCGCGCGAACTGAACGATCACGCCGCCGCCGTCGAGGCTGCGGATCGGACCCTCAAACTGGCCCCCGACGACCCCGACGCCTGGGATCTGCGCGCCGCAATCTACACCGACGCCAGCGATTGGGCCCAGGCCGCACCCGCCTATGAGCGAGCCGGCGAGTTCCTCTATGCCGGCGAGGCCTGGGCGGCGACGGGCGATGTGGCCAGCGCGCTCAAGGCCTATGACCGGGCCGTGAAGGACGATCCGAAATCGGCCCAGGCCTGGCAGGAACGCGGCGATCTGCTGGCCGGCCAGAACCGGCTTCGCGAGGCGCTCAGGTCCTATGACCAGGGCCTGGCGCTCGCCCCCGCCGACGCCCACCTGCTGGTCGGCCGCGCCAATACCCGGGCCGCGCTGAAGGACGGGGCCGGCGCGCAGGCAGACCTCGACGCGGCCGCTAAGGCCGAACCCAAGGCCGCCTTCGTGTTTAGCGCCCGCGGCCTGCTGGCGGTGAATCGCGGCGAGCTGGACGCGGGAATCGCCGAATATGACAAGGCGATCGCCCTCGATCCCAAATATGCCGACGCCTATTACAACCGGGCCTTCGCCCTGATGGGCCAGGATCACAATGACCGGGCGATCCGCGATCTCAACGCGGCGCTTGCCCTGAATCCGAAGGACGCTGAGGCCATGGCGCTGAAGGGCGAGGGCTTCCGCCGATTGGGCGACCACGCCCGGGCGCTGGAGGTGTTGGATGCGGCCATAGCGCTCGACCCGGAACTGGCCATGGCGTTCTGGAGCCGCAGCCAGGTGCAGGCGGCCCTGGGCGACAAGGCCGCCGCCGAGGTCGACCGGGCCCGGGCCCTGAAGCTCGACCCCAGCCTGGCGAAGTCCGACAGCTGAGCGACGGCCGATTTCCGCGACGACCCCGATTGACTTGGGCCGACGGGGCCTGACTTCCTGACATGCCAGTCACCTCGGGGCCGACCATGTCCAATGCCATTCCCGACCGTCCCGCCCTGCAGCGGGCCTTCGACCATGCGCTTGCCTATCTGGAGGATCTGGGCACAGCGCCGGTCGCCCCCCGGGCCACACTTGAGGCGCTACGCGGCGCCCTCGGCCGCCCGCTCGGCGCGCGTCCCCTGGCCGCCCCCCAGGTGATCGACGACCTGGTCGCCGACGTGGCCGGCGGGCTGCACGGATCCCAGGGCGGTCGGTTCTTCGGCTGGGTGATCGGCGGTGGGGTTCCGGCCGCCATCGGCGCCGACTGGCTGACCTCGGTCTGGGATCAGAACGCCTGCCTGCACGCCTCCGGTCCCGCCGCCGCCGTGGCCGAGGAGGTGGCCGGCGCCTGGCTGAAGGACCTGTTCGACCTGCCTGCCGAAGCCAGCTTCGCCTTCGTCACCGGCTGCCAGATGGCCCATGTCACCTGCCTGGCCGCCGCCCGCCACGCCGTGTTGCGCGACCGGGGCTGGGACGTGGAGCGCAGGGGCCTGGCCGGCGGCCCGCCGATCCGGGTGCTGGCCAATGCCGATCGCCATGGCTCGGTCGACGTCGCCCTGCGCATCCTGGGCCTGGGGGTCGACGCCCTGCGGCCGCTGGCGCTGGACGCCGACGGCCGGGTCTCGCCGGAGGTCCTGCGCGCCGCCCTGGCCGAGGGCGATAGCCCGACCATCGTCATCCTGCAGGCCGGAGAGCTGAACTGCGCCGCCTTCGACCCGTTCGGCGACCTCGTGCCCATCGCCAAGGCGGCCGGGGCCTGGGTGCATGTGGACGGCGCTTTTGGCCTCTGGGCCAAGGCGAGCCCGACGCGCCGCGCCCTGGCCGGCGGCATTGAGCTGGCCGATTCCTGGAGCACGGACGGCCACAAATATCTGAACGTGCCCTATGACAGCGGCCTGGCCTTCGTCCGCGACGCCGAGGCCCATCGCGCCGCCATGACCATCGCCACCAGCTATCTGCCCGCCGGCGGCGGGGTGGCGCGCGACCCGATCGACTGGAACCCGGAACTGTCGCGCCGCGCCCGGGGCTTCCCGGTCTATGCCGCCCTGCGCCAGCTGGGGCGCTCCGGTCTGGCCGACCTGGTCGACCGCACCTGCGATCACGCCCAGGCCCTGATCGACGGGGTCGGCGCGCTTGAGGGGGCGGAGAAAATCTCCGGCTCCAGCCTCAATCAAGGGCTGGTGCGGTTCCTGGCGGCGGGACCCGGCGCTTCGGAGGCCGATCACGACCGGCGCACCGACGCGGTGATCGCCGCGATCAACGCCTCGGGCGAGGCGCTGTTCGGCGGGGTGACCTGGCGCGGGCGCCGCTGCATGCGGGTGAGCGTCAGCAACTGGCGCACGGACGCCGACGACGTGGCCCGGGCCGTGGTCGCCGTCCACGCCGCGATGGTCGCCACGAGTTAATTGACTTAGTCAATTATATGGGTGTTTCCTGAGCGCGGAGGCGACGCGCCATGCCCGAAATCCCGCCCGAACCCGTCGCCGCCATCCGGCGCTTCAACCGCTTCTACACCCGCCAGATCGGCGCCCTGGATGAGGCCCACCTGGGCGAGCCCTTCGGCCTGGCGGAGGGGCGGGTGCTCTATGAGATCGCCCAGGCGGGCCCGAACCTGACCCCCGGCCTCCTGGCCCTGCGCACCGGCCTGGACGCCGGATATCTCAGCCGCATTCTCAAGCGCTTCGAGGGCAAGGCCCTGATCGCCCGCGTCCGCTCAGCCGAGGACGGGCGCAGCTGGACCCTCAGCCTCACGGACCCGGGCTGGGCCGCCTATGAGCATCTGCGCCGGGTCGCTGAAGGCGCCGTCGAGGCCATGATCGGGACGCTGGCGTCCGACCAGCGCGCGCGTCTCACCGCCGCCATGGGCGAGATCGAGACCCTGCTCGGCGCCCCGGCCCCAGGCGACATCCGACTGCGGTCGCATCGGGTGGGCGACATGGGCTGGGTGACCGAACGCCACGCCACCCTCTATGCCCGCGACTATGGCTGGGATGAGCGGTTCGAGGCCCTGGTCGCCCGGATCTGCGCCGACTTCGTCGAGCGCCTCGAGCCGGCGCGCGAGCACTGCTGGATCGCCGAGCGTGAGGGCGCGCGGCTGGGCTCGGTGTTCCTGGTCCAGGGCGACCGGCCGGGCCAGGCCAAGCTGCGCCTGCTGCTGATCGAGCCCTCGGCCCGGGGACTGGGCCTGGGCAAGCGGCTGGTGGCCCAGTGTGTCGCCTTCGCCCGGGCTTGCGGATATGACGAGGTCAGTCTCTGGACCCAGTCGATCCTGACCGCGGCCCGGGGCGTCTACGCCGCCGCCGGCTTCGAGCTGATCGACCAGACGCCGCACATGACCATCGGGGTTCCGCTGGTGGGGGAGACCTGGCGGCTGAGGCTCTGAGGCGGCCCATGCATCCCGCCTCCCGGTTCGCGCGTATCCCCAGGGTCCCGTTCGACGGAGGTCCGCGATGCCCCAACCCCTGGACGGTCTGTCCCGCCGCGCCTTGATCGGCATCGGCCTGGCGCTGGGAACGCCGATCGTCGCCTGGGCGACCGCCCCGCGCCGGCTGGTGTTCGGGGTCTATCGCAACGGCGCCCACATCGGCGAACATCAGATGAGCTTCGCCGGCGATCCGGCGGCGCCCCTGGTCACCACCGAGGTGCAGATGCTGGTCAGGCTCGGCCCCGTGCCGGTCTATCGCTATCGCCACCACGCCGTGGAACGCTGGCAGGCGGGCCACTTCGCCAGCCTGGAGACCACCACCGACGCCAATGGCAAGGCCCAGAAGGTCGAGGCCGAGCGCCAGGCCGGCGGGGTGCTGATCCAGACCGCCAAGACCCGCGTCCAGGCCCCGGTCGGCGCTTCGCCCTTCACCCATTGGAACCCCCAGGCCCTGGCCGGCCCGCTGTTCAATCCACAGGAGGGCAAGATGCTGCAGGTGACCGCGCGCCGCCGGCCCGACGGCCTCGCGGCGCCCGGCGGGCGGACAGCCGCGACGCTGTGGTCGGTGCGCGGCGAGGCCGAGATCGACGACTGGTACGACGCCGACGGATCGTGGCTGGCGCTCAAGGGTCGGCTGAAGGACGGCTCGGTGATGGAGTATCGGCGGGTCTGACCGGCTCTAAATCAAAGAGTTAGAGTATTTCCGGATCGGAAACGTGCGTCACACTCTTCGGGAGATGCTCTATCGCCCCAGCCAGACCTCGACATAGCCGGGCCGGACCTGGCTGTCCTGGTACTGCTTCACGGTGAAGGTGCGGCCCTTGAGCGCGAAGTTGACGTGCTCGAGGATCGCCTTGGCGGTATTGGCGTCGTCGGCGAAGAAATAGCGAATCTCAGGCCCGTCCTGGCGGCCAGCGTCGACGATGGTCTTGGCGCCCAGCAACTGGACATGGGCTGCGGACAACTCGGCCTTCAGCACCGTGAAGTCCTCGGCGCGCGCGGCGGTCCCGGACAGCAGATAGACCCGGGTCCCCTCGCTCGGCGGCGGCGGGGCGGACGCGACGGCGGTGGTCGGCTTGACCTGAGGCACGATCCCTGGATTGGCGCTGGCCTCCTTGGCATAGGCCTCGACCCCCTCGCTGACCTCCTTATCCTTGATCAGGTGGGTCTTGGTCAGCATCTGCAGGGTCTTGACCCGCTCTTCCGGCGAGGGCGACTCCAGCGCCTTCAGGACCAGGTCGGAGTAGAACTTGCGCTCGGCGAGGGCGACGTCGGTATTGCCCTTGAGATAGGCCCCGCCCAGGGCGCCCACCACGGCCGAGGCCGCGGCGATCAGCGAGGTCATCACCGCCGCGCGGTTTTCAGGAGTCACGTTCAGCCCTCCGCCGCCTTGTCGGCGAGGGTGACTATAGCGCGCCTTCAGGTTGAGTCGAGACGGCGGCGCTACAGGGCGGCCAGCACCGCATCGCCCATCTGGACCGTGGTCAGGGTCCCACCCAGGTCGCGGGTGCGGGCGCCGGCGTCCAGCGCCGTGACCACCGCCGCATAGAGCCGGTCGGCGGCCTCCGACCGATCCAGCGACCAGCGCAGGGCCATCTCGAAGGACAGGATGGCGGCCAGCGGATTGGCCACGCCTTGCCCCGCGATGTCCGGCGCCGAGCCATGGATCGGTTCGTAGAGACCGGGCTTTCCCGCCGCGCCGAGCGCCGCCGAGGGCAACATGCCGAGCGAGCCGGTCAGCTGGGCGGAAATATCCGACAGGATGTCGCCGAACAGATTGTCGGTGACCATGACGTCGAACTGCTTGGGGTTCTTGACGATCTGCATGGCGGCGTTGTCGGCCAGGATGTGTTCCAGCTCGACATCGGCATAGTCGCGCGCATGCAGGGCGGTGACCACCTGGCGCCAGAGCAGGCCGGAATCCATCACATTGGACTTCTCGGCCGATGTCACCTTGTTGCGGCGACCACGGGCCAGTTCAAAGGCCACCCGGGCGACGCGCTCGATCTCGGCGGTCGTATAGACCTGGGTGTCGACGGCGCGCTGGCCGCCTTCGGCCAGGTCCTCGATATAGCGCGGCGAACCGAAATAGATGCCGCCGGTCAGCTCGCGGACGATCATGAAGTCCAGCCCCTCGACCACCTCGCGCTTGAGGCTGGAGGCGTCGGCGAGGGCGTTGAAGCACAGGGCCGGGCGCAGGTTGGCGAACACCTCCATGCCGGCGCGCAGGGCCAGCAGGCCGGCCTCGGGGCGTTTGTCGCGGGGAACATTGGCCCATTTCGGCCCGCCGACCGCGCCCATCAGCACCGCCTTGGACGCCTTGGCGGCGGCGAGCGCTTCTTCGGTCAGGGGTGTGCCGTGTTCGTCATAGGAGGCGCCGCCGAACAGCCGCTCGCCGATCTGGAGGTCGGGGGTCAGGGCATGGGCGACGCGGCGGACCTGCGCCACGACTTCCGGACCGATCCCGTCGCCGGGCAGGATGAGCAGGTCGGACATGGGGTAACCCTTAGGTGTCTAGAGCGCGCGTTCGGAGGCCGTCTCGTAGGCGAACAGCCGGCGATCGGAAACCCCGAACTGCGGCCAGTGGCTGCGCCAGGTCGCCATATGGGCGGTCTGGAAATGGGCGTCGAGGCAGGCCTGGTCGCGCCAGGCCTCGAACACCCGGATCAGGCCGGGCTCGGCCACGTCCTCGGCATAGGAATATTCAAGGCAGCCGTCCTCGGCCCGGCTGGCCGCAAGCATGGCCAGCATGTGGGGGCGGAAGGTCTCGAGATTCCCAGACGGAACCCGGACCGTGCCGGCGATGATCAGGGTCATGCGTCTTCCAGCCAGGGCCGGTCGAGCGCGCGCTTGCTCTCGAAGACGTCGATGTCGAGCGCCGCCTGCAAGGTTTCGCCGATGGCGTCGAGGCCCTTCAGCATCTTCTCCTTGCGGTTGGCGTCGATCTGGAAGCCGAAGGTCTTGCCGGAGGGAGAGACCACGGTCTGGGCCTCGAGATCGACCGTGACCATGTGGTTGCCGCCCTTGGCCTCGTCCATCAGGGCCTCGACCTCGTCGGCCTTCAGCACCACGGGCAACAGGCCGTTCTGGAAGCAGTTATTGTAGAAGATGTCGGCGAAGCTGGTGGCGACCACACAGCTGATCCCGAAGTCCATCAGCGCCCAGGGGGCATGCTCGCGCGACGAGCCGCAGCCGAAATTGTCGCCGGTGACCAGCACGCCGGCCGACTTGTATTCCGGGCGGTTGAGCACGAAGTCGGGCTTTTCCTTGCCCTCGGGATCGAAGCGGAAGTCGTAGAACAGGCCCCGCGCCAGGCCCTCGCGTTCCACGGTCTTGAGGAACTGCTTGGGGATGATCTGGTCGGTGTCGATATTGGCCAGCGGCAGGGGGGCCAGCTTGGCGTCCAGCTTGGTGAAAGCTTTCATGGGTGCGCCTCAGGCGTTCTGCTGAATGAGGATGGTCGGCACGCCGGCGGCCACATGGCGGGCGGTGAAGACGCGGGTGCCGGGCTTGCGGCCCACGCGCACCTCGGAGACCTCGAAGCCGGCGGCGGCGATCCGGGCCTGGGCGGCCTCGGCGTCGGCCACCCGCCATGCCAGGCCGCCGAACGTGTCGGGAGCGTCGCTGGCGGGCGTCTTCAGGCTGGCGGCCATCTCGACCACTGCGGCGCCGGCACGGAAGAACAGCTGGCGCACCCCCCACTGTTCGTTGGAGCGGTCGAGCCGCAGGTCGAGGCCGAGCTTGGCGCCCCAGATGGCCAGCGCCCGGTCGGCGTTGGCGGTCTGGACCACCACATGGTCGAGCTCGGTGACGGTCGCAGCCGCATCGCCAATCACCGGCGACTGCGGCCAGGGCTCGCCGCTGCGGGGCGGATCGACCAAGAGGATGTTCAGCCCGCCGGTGTCGGCGGCGTTCAGCGCCGAGGTGGTCCAATAGCGCTTGCGACCGTCGTCATGGGTTGAGCGGGTGGGGCCGGGAACCGAGCCGCGCAGGCCGCGGCGACCGACCAGCTTCTGGGCGGCCTCGGCGTTCTCCACCGTGAAGGCCACGGCCCAGATTCCCTCGCCGTGCTCGGCCAGGTGCTTGCGGATGGTGTCGCCGAAAGCGCCCTCGCCGTGCGGGGTGATGACGTCCAGCGCCATGTTGGGGAACTGGAACCAGGCGTGGCGCGCACCGCCGTCGCCGCCTAGCCAATTGGGCTCACGCCCCAGAAGCTCGCGATAGGAGGCCACCGCCGCGTCGAGGTCGTTCACCGCGAGGGCGACATGGTCGAGGGCGGTGATCATCGTCATCACAGGAAATCCCGGACGTCGGCCAGGTGGCCGGCGATGGCGGCGGCGGCGGCCATGGCCGGACTGACCAGGTGGGTGCGGCCGCCCCGGCCCTGACGGCCCTCGAAATTGCGGTTCGAGGTCGAGGCGCAGCGTTCGCCCGGCGCCAGCTTGTCGGGGTTCATGCCCAGGCACATCGAGCAGCCCGGCTCGCGCCAGTCAAAGCCCGAGGCCTTGAAGATGGCGTCGAGGCCTTCGGACTCGGCCTGTTCCTTCACCAGTCCGGAGCCCGGCACCACCATGGCCCGCACATGGGGGGCGACCATGCGGCCATTGAGGAAGGCGGTCTGGACGATGGCGGCGGCGGCGCGCAGGTCCTCGATCCGGCTGTTGGTGCAGGAGCCGATGAACACCACGTCGACCTTGGCCTCGGCGATCGGTTGGCCGGCCACGAGACCCATATAGTCGAGGGCGCGCTCGACCGAGGCGCGCTTGTCCGGCGTGGCGAAACTGGCCGGGTCCGGCACGGTGTCGGTGATGGCGATGACGTCCTCAGGGCTGGTGCCCCAGGTGACCAGGGGCGCGATCTTGGCGGCGTCCAGCCGGACCTCGCGGTCGAACACCGCGTCGTCGTCTGTGGTCATGGTCTGCCAATAGGCCTTGGCCATCTCCCAGGCCGCACCCTTCGGGGCGGCGGGACGGCCCATCATATAGGCGTAGGTCTTGTCGTCCGGGGCCACCAGGCCGGCGCGGGCGCCGCCTTCGATGGTCAGGTTGCAGAGCGTCATCCGCCCTTCCATCGAAAGATCACGCACAGCCTGGCCGGCGTATTCGATCACATAGCCGGTGCCGCCGGCGGTGCCGATCTCGCCGATCACGGCGAGGGCGAAGTCCTTGGCGCCGACACCGGGAGCCGGGGCGCCGTCAATGGTCACCCGCAGGTTCTTGGCCTTCTTGGCGCGCAGGGTCTGGGTGGCCAGCACATGCTCGACCTCAGAGGTGCCGATGCCGTGGGCCAGAGCCCCGAAGGCGCCGTGGGTCGAGGTGTGGCTGTCGCCGCAGACAATGGTCATGCCCGGTTGGGTGCGGCCCTGCTCAGGCCCGACCACATGGACGATGCCGTTGCGGATATCGCCCATCGAAAAGAACTCGATCCCGTTGTCGCGCACGTTGCGCTCCAGCGTCTGGAGCTGGAGCCGCGCTTCCTCGTCCGCCACCTTGTCCACGCCGAGCGCCTGGCCCTCGGTGGGGATATTGTGGTCGGCCACCGCCAGGGTGCGATCGGGCCGGCGCACGGGGCGCTTCGCCGCCCTGAGGCCCGCGAAGGCCTGGGGCGTCGTCACCTCATGGATGAGGTGCAGGTCGATATAGAGGATCGCCTCGCCGTCCTGTTCAGCGACGACGTGGGCGTCCCAGATCTTGTCATAGAGGGTCTTGCCGGACATGGGCCGCATGTAGGGTCTGCGGCCCGGTGAAGTCCAGGGCTGGATTGGGGTATTTCATGCCTCAGGCCGCCATGCGGACGCTGGGTTTGAGGCATCCTTGCCCCTCCAGGGTCCGGCGCAGGGCGATATCCAGGGGCGTGTGCGGCTCGGCGCCCAGTTCGGCGACCAGCTTGCTGTTATCCATCACCACCTCATGGTCCCAGAGGTAGCGCATCTCCATCATCTCGCGCAGCATCTCGACGAAGGGCGAGGCCACGGCCATGGCGAACCAGGGCACGGACTGGCGTTTCAGCTTGCGGCCCGCGACCCGTTGCAGGGCCTGGAACATCTCCTCGCCGGTCACGACGTGGCCGCGATGGTTGTAGAGCGCGAAGGCCTCCAGTTCGGCCTCGCGATCCGCCAGCTGGGCCATGCTCTCGGCCAGGTCCGGCAGATAGGCCCAGTCGTGCGCGATCCCGGCCGGGCCCGGCAGGGCGACGGCGGTGAGCGGCTTGTCCTTCCGCACCCAGCCCTCGGTCAGCCAGGATGAGGCGCTGATCGGGCCGAAGAAGTCTCCGGCCCGGACCACCAGGGTCCGCACCCCCTCGTCGCGAGCCGCGCGGATCAGGCGCTGTTCGAGGGCGACGCGGATCGCGCCCTTGCGGGTCTTGGGGTTCTGCGGCGAGGTCTCGGTGAACATCGGCCAGGCGTCGGGGCCATAGTTATAGACATTGCCGGGCAGCAGGATGCGGGCGCCGCTGGCCTTGGCGGCGGCGATGACGTTCTCCATCATCGGCGGCAGCAGCTTGGCCCAACCGGAATAGCCGGCCGGATTGCCGGCATGGACGATGATCTGCGCGCCCTGGGCGGCGGCGACCAGGTCAGCCTCCACCATGGCGTCGCCCCGGACCCAGTCGCAGGCTTCCAGACCGGCCGCGTCGCGGCGGGCGGCGGCGGGATTGCGGTTCATGGCCCGCACGCGCCAGCCATGGGCCAGCAGGGCGGCGGCGACGGCGCCCCCGATCGAGCCCGTGGCGCCGATCACCAGGGCGAGGGGCGTGTCAGCTTGGGGGGATTGTTCACGCATCGGTCCATCTCCATGTCTCACCGGATGCGTCAGATCCTCGGCCCGGCTCGGCTTGAACGGAATTGCGGTTTGATGTGGAACAGGTATTCATAAGCGCATGAGCGATCCAGCCTGGGACCTGTTTCAAAGCCTGCACGCGGTCATGCAGGCTGGGAGCTTTTCCGGCGCGGCCCGGGCGCGGGGCCTGACCCAGCCGACGCTCGGCCGCCATATCGAGGCCCTGGAGCAGAATCTCGGCGCGCCACTGTTCATCCGCTCGCCCCGCGGCCTGACGCCCACCGACCTGGCCCAGACCTTGAAGCCGCATCTGGAGGAGATGGCCGCCGCCGCCGCCTCGGCCCTGCGCGACGCTTCTGGGGTTTCTGACGCCAAGGGCGGGGTGGTGCGGCTGGCGGCCAGCGACATCATGGGCGCCGAGGTCCTGCCGCAGATCCTGGCGGGGTTCGCCGAGGCCCATCCGGACATCCAGATCGAGCTGGTGCTGTCCAACAAGACCGAGGATCTGTCGCGCCGCGACGCCGACATCGCCGTGCGCATGGTGCGCCCGACCCAGGGGTCGCTGGTGGCGCGCAAGGTGGGGAGCACGGGGGTCGGCTTCTACGCCACCCCGGAATATATAGCCCGGCGCGGCATGCCGGCCAGTCTCGACGAGCTGGAGGCCGGTCACATGCTGATCGGCTTCGACCGCAACCGGCCGACCATCGAGTCCCTGGAACAGATCAATATCGGCCGCGAGATCACCCGCGAGATCTTCAATTTCCGCACGGACAATGACGCCGCCCAGATCGCCGCCGTCCGCGCCGGCCTGGGGATCGGCGCGATCCAGCACGCGCTTGGCCGGCGCTATGGCCTGACGCCGGTGCTGGGCAACGCCTTCGGGTTCGAGCTGGATATCTGGGTCGCCATGCCCGAGACCCTGAAGGGCTCGCGCCGCATGCGGCTGATGTTCGACCACCTGGTCGAGGGCCTGACCCGGTTCTCGCAGGAAGGACGTCAGAGGTAGGCGAACCTGCCCGGTTCGCTTCCACGTCGCCTCAGCATACGAAAACGGCGGCCCCATTGCTGGGGCCGCCGCTGAATTTCCAACCGCGATAGCGGCTTAGGCCTCGGGGGTTTCCTTGGCCGTGTCCTTGGTGGAGGACATCTGGCGCTCGGCGATCCGGGCCGACTTCCCGCGACGATCGCGCAGGTAATAGAGCTTGGCGCGACGGACGACGCCGCGACGCTTCACTTCGATGGATTCGATGTTCGGCGAGTGCAGGGGGAACAGACGTTCCACGCCCTCGCCGAAGGAGATCTTGCGGACGGTGAAGCTCTCATTGATGCCGCCGCCTTGACGGGCGATGCAGACACCTTCGTAGGCCTGAACGCGTTCGCGTTCGCCTTCCTTGATCTTCACATTGACGCGCACGGTGTCGCCGGGCTGGAAGTCCGGGGTGCTGCGCAGGGCGGCGAGGCGATCGGCCTCTTCCTTTTCCAGCTGCTGGATCACGTTCATGGGTTCGGTCCTTGGTTCACTGGGCTTTACTCGCCCTTTGGCTGTTGTTTGGCGAGATGCGCCGCCCAAAGATCGGGCCGCCGCTCCCGCGTCGTCTCTTCCCGCAGCGCGTGACGCCATTTCCGCACCAGGGCGTGATGGCCGCTCAACAGCACCTCGGGAATCTCCAGGCCTTCGAACGTCCGCGGTCGCGTGTACTGCGGATGCTCCAGGAGCCCGTCCTCGAAACTCTCTTCACTCAAGCTCTCAGCCTGGCCGAGGACGCCGGGCACGAGCCTTACGCACGCTTCGATCGCCACCAGGGCCGCCGCCTCGCCACCGGCGAGCACCGCGTCACCGACAGTGACCTCCTCGAACCCGCGCGCGTCGAGCACCCGCTGGTCCACCCCCTCGAACCGCCCGGCCAGGACAATCAGTCCCGGCCCCTTGGCCCACTCCGCAACCCGCGCCTGGGTCAGGGGTCTGCCCCTGGCGCTCATATACAAAAGCGGCCGTCCCCGAGGCTCCACGCTGTCCAGCGCAGCCGCGATGACGTCCGCTCGCATCACCTGTCCAGGACCGCCACCCGCAGGGGTATCGTCGAGGAAGCCGCGCTTATCCTTGGAAAAGCTGCGAATGTCCAGTGTTTCCAAGGACCACAGGCCTTGCTCGCGCCAGGCGGTTCCGATCAGGGAAACGCCCAGCGGCCCAGGAAAGGCCTCAGGGAACATGGTCAGCATGGTGACGTCGAAGGAGGGACGCGGGGACATGGCGGGCTTTTGGACCATTGGGCGCGTTTTCGCCACTGCCCCAGCGCGGATGCGTCGCCTTGCCCCTCGCTCCGCCAGGGACTAGAGCGGGCGCTTTCGCATCGCAGCAATTTTCAAGAGCCTCCCATGGACACCCCCGAGAACCTGGTTGAAACCCTCGCCCTCGAACGGCTGGAGGTGAATCTGTTCCGTGGCGTGAGCCCCGAGGACGGTCCGGGGCGGATCTTCGGCGGCCAGGTGATCGCCCAGTCGCTGCTGGCGGCCTATGAGACGGTCGAGGACCGGGCCTGCCACTCCCTGCACTGCTACTTCATCCGTCCGGGCGATCCGCGTGTGCCGATCGTCTTCGAGGTCGACCGCTCCCGCGACGGCGGCTCCTTCACCACGCGCCGGGTGGTGGCGATCCAGCACGGCCAGCAGATCTTCAACCTCGCCGCCTCGTTCCAGGTGGCGGAGGACGGCTTCGAGCACCAGGCGCCGATGCCGGCCGTAGCCATGCCCGACGACCTGCCCAGCGAGGCCGAGGCTCAGAAGGCGCTGCTGGACAAACTGCCTGAAGAACAGCGCCGGTGGGCGTCGCGGCCCCGGCCGATCGAGATGCGCCCGGTCGACGGGTCCTCGTTGTTCGGCCGACCCAATGTTCAGCCCCGCGAGCCGGAGAGCCAGGTCTGGTTCCGCGCCAAGGCCCCGATCGGCGACGACCTGCACATGCACCAGGTGGTGCTGGCCTATGCGTCGGACATGAACCTCCTGTCGACCGCCATGCGCCCGCACGGGGTGCATTGGCAGACCAAGGGCTTCCAGTCGGCCAGCCTCGACCACGCCATGTGGTTCCACAAGCAGCCGAACTTCAACAACTGGCACCTCTACGCCCAGGACAGCCCCTCGGCCTCCGGCGGGCGCGGCTTCATCCGCGGTTCGATCTATTCGCAGGACGGCGAACTGGTGGCCTCGGTCGCCCAGGAAGGCCTGATCCGGATGCGGAAGGACTAGACTCTGCTGCTCCTCCTCCGGGGGAGCTGGCCCAGGGGGCCAGAGGGGGCCGCCCTCGATTGAGGGCGGTTGGGGCTGACGGTCTGAATCCGTCCCTGCGGGCCGGCCCCCTCAACCGCTGCGCGGCAGCTCCGCCAACAGGGGAGCAGCGACGATCGCGCCTACTCCACCTCGTCGGGACGCACGACGATCAGCTTGCCCTGCGCGATCAGCACCTGAGGCACGGTCTCGCGGGTGAAGGGCAGCCACCAGCTCTGGCCCTTGGGCGGCTGGATCTCCAAGAGATCGCCGGCGCCGAAATCATTGACGGCCTTCACATGGCCCATGGCTGCGCCGTCGGGACTCTCGACGGCCAAGCCCAGCAGGTCGGCGAGATAGAATTCGTCCTCGTCAGGCGCCGGCAAGTCGTCGCGGTCGATGAACAGGGTCATGCCCCGAAGCGCCTCGGCCTGGTCACGGTCCGTAACCTCGGCGGCGCGGGCGATCACCCCGCCCTTCACCGCGCGCGCCTGGGTGATGGTGAGCGCCGGGCTCCCATTCTCGCGCTTCAGGGCCCGATAGCGCGCGAGCGCCAGCGGGTCCTCGGTGAAGGTGGTGATGCGGATCTCACCCTTGACGCCAAAGGCGCCGGCGACCCGGGCGATCTGGAGGAGGCGGTCAGCCATGGGCGATAGCCGCCTCCCTTACAGGTCTCAGCCTTCCGACGTTTCGGCCGCGGGGGCCTCTTCGGCGGGGGCTTCGGCGGCCGGCGCTTCTTCAGCGGCGGGAGCTTCTTCCGCAGCGGCTTCGGCCACGGGGGCTTCCTCGGCCGGAGCTTCGATCACGGCGGGCTCTTCAACCGGCGGGGGCGGCGGGGCGGCGGCGGCTTCCGCAGCAGCGGCGGCCATGTCGGCGTCGCGCTGGGCGCGTTCGGCGGCGCGTTCCTTGGCCTTCTGGCCGGGCAGGCCCTTGGTCGGGTTGTTGCCGGCTTCCCACTTGGCCAGGCCCTGTTGCGACAGGAAGCGAGCGACGCGGTCGGTCGGCTGGGCGCCCTTGCTGATCCATTCCTGGATGCGCTCGACCTTCAGGACCACGCGCGACGGGTCGTCCTTCTTCAGCAGCGGGTTATAGGCGCCGACCTTCTCGATGAAGCGGCCGTCGCGGGGCGAGTGGCTGTCGGCGACGACGATCGAGTAATAGGGGCGCTTCTTGGCGCCGCCACGGGCGAGACGAATCTTGAGCATGATAGTCCTTTGTAAGATCTAGGATTTCTTGAAGGGATTGAAGCCGGGCGGAAGACCGCCGAGACCGGGAAGCTTGGGTGCGCCGGGGCCGCCAAGCCCCGGGAGATTGGGAAGTCCGCCGCCGCCCTGCTGGGCGAGCTTGCCGAGTTCCTCGAGTTGACTGGCGTCCGGCTGGGGCAGCTTGCCGCCGCCCAGCGCCTTGAGGCGGTCCTGGCCGCCGCCGGCGCCCATCATGCCGGCCATGCGGGCGAAGCCCTTGCCGCCGTCCTTGCTCATCATCTTGAAGGCGTCGGCCATCTGGCGATGCTGCTTCAGGAGACGATTGATCTCGGAGACCTCGACCCCGGCGCCCTTGGCGATCCGGCGCTTGCGCGACGCCGCCAGGATGTCGGGCTTCTTGCGCTCCAGCTTGGTCATGGAGGAGATGATCGCCGCCTGGCGGTCGATCATCTTGTCCGAGACATTGGCTTCGGCCATCTGCTTCTTGATCTTCTGGACGCCCGGCAGGAAGCCCATCAGGCCCTCCATGCCGCCCATGCGCTTCATCTGGGCGAACTGGTCGGCCATCATGTCCAGATCGAACTGGCCCTTGGCCAGCCGCTTGGCCATGGCCTCGGCCTTGGCGGTGTCGAGATCCTGGGTGGCCTTTTCGACCAGGGCGACCACGTCGCCCTGACCCAGGATGCGGCCGGCGACACGGGCGGCGTCGAACACGTCCAGCCCGTCGATCTTTTCCGAGACGCCCAGGAACTTGATGGGCAGGCCGGTGACCGCGCGCATGGACAGCGCCGCGCCGCCGCGACCATCGCCATCGGCGCGGGTCAGCACCAGGCCCGTGAGCGGCAGGCGCTCGTGGAAGGCCTTGGCGGTGCGCACCGCGTCCTGGCCGGTCAGGCAGTCGGCGACCAGCAGGGTCTCGGAGGGGTTCGAGATCCGGGCGATCTCGGCCGCCTCGCTCATCATCGCCTCGTCCAGCGTGGTGCGGCCGGCGGTGTCGAGGATCAGGACGTCATAGCCCTGCAGCCGGGCGGCCGACATGGCGCGCCGGGCGATGTCGGGGGCCGTCTGGCCGGCGACGATCGGCAGGCTGTCGACCTCGGCCTGCTTGGCCAGAATGGCCAGCTGCTCCATGGCGGCCGGACGGCGGGTGTCCAGCGAGGCCAGCAGGACCTTCTTGCGCTCCTTGTGGAGCTTGAGGGCCAGCTTGCCGGCGGTGGTGGTCTTGCCGGAGCCCTGCAGGCCGGCCATCAGGATCACGGTCGGCGGGTTGAGCGAGAGGTTCAGCCCCTCGGTGGTCTGGCCGCCCAGCATCTCGACCAGGCCGTCATAGGTGATCTTGACCACCTGGTCGGCAGGCCGGACCGAACGGATGACGTCTTCGCCGCTGGCCCGTTCCTTGGCCTTGGCGATGAACTCGCGCACCACCGGCAGGGCGACGTCGGCCTCGAGCAGGGCCACGCGCACCTCGCGCAGGGCCTCGTCGATGTCCTTCTCCGACAGCACCCCGCGACCGGAGAGCCGGTCGAATACGGAGGACAGCCGATCTGTCAGTGCGTCGAACAAACTTCACCCAATCCAATGGCCCAAACGCAATCGACCCCCGTGGACGATCACGTCGACGGGGGGCCTCGCCGCCCTCGTCCCAAATCAGATATGGGGGTCGTGGCGGTGGAGGGCGCGATTGCTCTGCGCCGGAAGGGCGCGTCTATGCGCGCAAAGGACGGAAAGGTCAAGGAAAGGGGTGGGGCGCTAACTCATCGCCTCGTTGTCTTCGCGCGTCTTGCCGATCAGGCGGCGATGACGCCAGCGACGGCCGCCATGAGGTTTAAGGCGCGGTCCGGCAGTGAGGCTGTCGCCTGCCAGGCTGCGTCACCGCCACCATACCGGGCGTATAAGTCCGCCGTGACGCTACGGCGCCTTGACGCTGAGGCCGACGCCCGGGAGTCTTGGGTTGTAGTCACGCGCCGCGCGCCCTGGACCGATACCCATGACCCTCCGGCGTGCCGCCGACCTTCCGCCGACCGCCGCACTGCTGGTCGAGGGCGGGGATCGCCGGATCGCGCTCAGCGACGGGCGCAACCAGTACGGCCATCCGGCCTCGCCTCGCCCCGGCGAGCTGGCCTTCGGGTCCTCAACCGCCTCGACCATCTCCGAGCCGGCCTTCGCCGCCGCCGAGGCCCTGCGCGGTCGACTGGCCCAGGCGTTGGAGCAGGCCCCGCCGGCCGAAGTCTACCGGCAGGGCATGCGCCGCGTCCGCCGCGCGCTGCGCCGGCTTTGCGGCCTGGAGGCGGGCGGCGGGACAGACGTCCTGATGGCCGCCTCCGGCACCGACCTGCACCTCGTCGCCGCCTGCCTGGTGCGCGCCAGCGCGGCCGCGGCCCTGCAGGTGATCTCGGTGCAGGGCTCCGAGACCGGCAGCGGCCTGGACGACGCCCTGGCTGGCCGGCATTTCGCCCCCCTGGCGGTCTGCGGCGGCGAGGTGGCCAAGGGCGACCTGATCCCCGAGGTCGGCGAGATCGCGCGCGCCGCCTTCGCCATCCGCGACGCCGACGGTGGGCTGATCGATGAGGCGTCGGTGGAGGACGAGATCGATCGGCGGATCGCCGGGGCCGCCGCCGAGGGGCGCCAGACCCTGCTGGTCGCCACCGATGTCACCAAGACCGGGCTGATCGCGCCCGGCGTCGCCACCCTGACGCGGCTCGCGGCCAAGTGGGGCGAGCGGCTGGTCGTGCTGGTCGACGCCTGCCAGTTCCGCCTGTCGCCCGACACCCTGCGCGCCTATCTCGGCCAGGGGTTCATGGTCGCGGTGACCGGCTCGAAGTTCCTGACCGGCCCGGCGTTCTGCGGCGCCCTGTTCGTGCCCCGCCCCCTGGCGGCGCGGTTCGCCGACAGCCGCCCGCCCGCCGGACTGGGGCTCTATGGTCTGCGCGGCGAGTGGCCCTGTGGCTGGGCGGCCGGCGAGGTCGCGCCGCCCGGGTGCAATCTGGGCCTGCTGCTGCGCTGGGAGGCCGCGCTGCACGAGCTCGCCGCCTTCCGCGCCCTGGATCCGCGCGAGCTGCGCTGGAGCGCCTCGCTGTTCGCCGACGCCGCGCGGGACCGGATCGGCGCCGCGCCCGGCCTGAGGGTCGTGGAGACGCGCCCCCTGGACCGCGCGCCGATCGCCCGGGACGACGGTTGGGACGCGACCCAGACCATCTTCTCCTTCCGGGTGCGCGATCCCGGCGCACCGGGCGGCTTCCTGGGCATGGAAGCGTTGGGCCGGCTGCATCGGGCGCTGGCGGCGGAGGATGGGACGGGGCCGGTGGTGCGCCTGGGCCAGCCGGTCGCCTGCGGCCGGGACGGCGCCCTAAGGCTCTGCTTCAGCGCGCGCCACGCCGTCGAGGCGCGCGACGAGGCCGGCTTCTCGCGCCTGCTGGCCTCGGTCGGGACGGCGATGGACAGGGTCGAGGCCCTGGCCGCCGCCCTCGCCCCGCGCGACGCGGCGAGGGTCGGCTGAAGCCGCGTCAGCTGGTGGGGAAGCCCTTGTCGCGCAGATAGGCCTTCACGTCCGGATCACGGCCCCGGAAGGCGCGGTACTGGTCGCCCGGGTCCACCGTGTTGCCGACGCTCATGATCTTGTCATGCAGCCGCTGGGCGACGGTCTTGTCATAGGGCCCGCCGGCCTCCTCGAAGGCCTCGAAGGCGTCGTGGTCCAGCACCTCGGACCAGAGATAGCTGTAATAGCCCGCCGAATAGCCGTCCGAGGCGAAGATGTGCTGGAACTGCGGGGTGCGGTGGCGCATCGGCAGCTCGGTCGGCATGCCCAGCTTGGCCAGTTCCGTCTTCTCGAAGGCGTCGGGATCGATGTCGGCGTCGCCGGCCAGATGCAGCTTCATGTCGATCAGGGCCGAGGCCAGATATTCGGTGACGTCGAAGCCCTGGCGGAAGGTGTGGGCCTTGGTGATCTTGGCCACCAGCTCGGCCGGGATCGGCTTGCCGGTCTGATAGTGCAGGGCGAAGCGGTTCAGCACCTGCGGCGTGGGCAGCCAGTTCTCGTTGAGCTGCGAGGGGAATTCCACATAGTCGCGGGCCACCGCCGTGCCCGACAGGGAGGGATAGACCACCGCCGAGTTCAGGCCGTGCAGGGCGTGGCCGAACTCATGGAACATGGTCTTGGCGTCGTCCCAGGAGACCAGCACCGGCTCGCCTGCGGCGCCCTTCACGAAGTTGGCGTTGTTGGAGACGATGGTGGTGACCGCCCCGTCGAAGGTCGACTGCGACCGATAGGCGTTCATCCAGGCGCCCGAGCGCTTGCCGGCGCGGGCATAGGGATCGAAGTACCAGAGGCCCACATGCTGGCCGCCCGCGCCCTTGACCTCCCACACCGTGATGTCGGGATGGGCGACGGGCACGCCGGTGACGGGGTGGAAGGTGAAGCCATAGAGTTGGCCCGCCGCCCAGTGCATGCCCTCGCGCAGCTTCTCGAGCTGCAGATAGGGCTTCACCTGGTTCATATCGAGGTCGTAGCGGGCGGCGCGGACCTTCTCGGCGTAGTAGCGATAGTCCCAGGCGGCGATCTTGACCCCGCCCTTCTCCGCGTCGGCGATGGCCTGCATCTCGGCCACCTCCTCATGGACGCGGGCGATGGCCGAGGGCCAGACCCGCATCATCAGGGCCATGGCCGCCTCGGGCGTCTTGGCCATGGCGTTCTCGACCCGCCAGTGAGCGTGGGTCGGATAGCCCAAGAGCTTGGCGCGCTCGGCCCTGAGCTTGAGGATCTTCTGGATCAGGGCGTTGTTGTCGTGGGCGTCGCCATTGTCGCCCCGGCTGTAGAAGGTGCGCCAGACCTTCTCGCGCAGGTCGCGGCGGGCCGAATAGGTCAGGAACGGGTCGATGGAGGAGCGGGTGTTGAGGACGGCGAACTCGCCCTTGTGGCCGCGATCCTCGGCGGCCGTGGCGGCGGCGGCGCGGACATCCCCAGGCAGGCCGGTCAGCTCGCTCTCGGTGCGCAGATAGAGGACATAGTCCGTCTCATCGGCCAGCAGGTTCTGGTTGAAGCTGGTGAACAGGCCGGCGAGGTCCTGGTTGATCTGGGCGATCCGGGCCTTGTCCGGCCCCGACAGCCTGGCGCCGGCGCGAACGAAGCGGTTCCAATAGAGCCAGGACAGGCGCTGCTGCTCGGGAGTCAGGCTGGCGCGGGCGTCATAGACCGCCGAGATGCGGGCGAAGAGCGCGGCGTTCTGCAGGATGGCGTCGGAATGGGCCGACAGCTTGGGGGCCATCTCCTTGTCCACCGCCCGGACCTCCGGGGTCGACAGCGTGCCGCTCCAGATGCCGTAGATCGTGCCGACCCGGTCGCTCATGGCGCCGGACTGTTCCAGCGGGACCAGGGTGTTGGCGAAGGTGGGCGGAGCCTTGTTCGCGACGATGGCGTCGATCTCGGTCCGCTCCTGGGCCATGGCCTGGGTCAGGGCGGGGACGAAGTCGGCGACCTTGACCTTGTCGAAGGGCGGGACGCCGCCATAGGGGCCGGTCCAGCCCAGGGTCAGGGGATTGGCCTCAGCCGCGCCAGCGACGGCGGGAATGAGCGGCGCGGCGGCGAAGGCCGCGGACGCGGCGAGGAAGGTGCGCCTTTTCATGGGAATCTCCGGGGGCAGGACTGCCGAGCCGGACAGACTAGGCGGACCTTTGGCCCGCGTCACATGACAGGGCCGTAATGTCAGGCCCGGCCGTGGCCGGCGGCCTCGATCGCACGGACGCAGATCGGCGTCGCCTCGTCGGCCGGCACCCCCAGGGCGACGAGGATCAGCGCCAGCACTTCGGCGGCGTGGGAGACATCGGCCTGACCGCTGGTGATATTGCGGATCGCCGCCCGGGCCGAACCCAGGGCCAGGGCGCGGGCGGCCAGGGGGTCGATGGACCGGAACCGCCCGGCCTCGACGCCGCGCGCCAGGATCGCCTCGAAGCGTAGCACAAAGGCGTTGGGCGGCTGGGTCTGCAGCCGGTCCTGCTGGAGATTGATCCAGGTGCGGGTCGGGTCGCCCACCACCCGGCTGGCCATCATGGCCCCGAAGGTGGCGAAGGCTTCGGCGGGATCCTCGATGGCCTGGATCTGGGCCTCGATCTCGAGGTCCGTGCTCTGGGCCATTTCCGAGGCCACGGCGGAAACCAGCTCCGCCGTCGACTGGAAGTAGTTGTAGAAGGTGCCGCGGGCGATGCCGGCGGCGTTGACGATGTCCTCGATGGTCACACTGTGCGGACCCTTTCGGGCGATCACCTCCGACGCAGCCTCAAAGATCCGCCCCCGGGTCTTACCCCGGCGCAGTTCAGCGTTCAGCGCGCGCGCCTCGAGATTGATCTTCACCAAGCCGGCGGTTCCGTCAGGCGGCGCGGGGCAGGTATTGCTCGACCGCGCGGGCGGTGGCGAGCGATCGGGCGTCGCCCTGCTCACGCAGGACCTTCACTTCCTCGGCGATCGCCGAGGTGATCTCGCGATAGGCCAGCGGCGACAGGTTCAGGAGCGCCTGGGTCGAGGCCTTGGCCAGGATCAGCACGGTCTGGAGATCCAGATCGACCGCCATCGCCCAGTTGGCGTCGGAATGCGGTGCGGCCGCCACGGGGCGGGTGTCTTCGGGCATGTCTATGTCTCAGAATCGAGTTGTGACGCGGGGTAACGAGATCTCGGCCTTGCGTCTCTTGCCGGTCCTCGACGACCCATCAGGCCGTCACCATCACTTGTTGCGCTGCACATAGGTCGGAGTGACACGTATGTCAATCTGACAGTGACACCGGTGACTGTCCTTTTTTACACTTGTTGACAATTCCAGGGTCCCCGGAGCCCGCCGTCACGGACTGGCGCGGGAGCCGCGCGTCGGGTAGGCGTGGGCCATGGCCATTGGCGTTTTCGATTCCGGGGTGGGGGGACTGACCGTCCACCGCCGGCTTGTGGACCGGTTCCCGCAGGCCGATTTCATCTATCTGGCCGATCAGGCCCATGCGCCCTATGGCGGACGGCCGGGCGAAGAGATCGTCGACCTGACCCGGGCCGGCTGCGAGAGCCTGTTCGCCGCCGGCTGCGACCTTGTGGTGCTGGCCTGCAACACCGCCTCGGGCGTGGCCCTGCGCCGCCTGCAACAGACCTGGCTACCCGGCTATCGCAGGACGCTGGGGCGACCGATCAATGTGCTGGGCATCATCGTGCCCACCATCGAGGCGGCCACCGGCCTGCCCTGGGAGCATGAAGCCGAGCGGCGCGGGGACAAGATCGAGAAACTCGACGTGCTGGGGGTGTTCGCCACCCCGGCCACCGTCCGCTCAAGGGTCTATGAAATCGAGATCGACAAGCGCCGCCAGGACGTGGCGGTGTTCTCCGAGCCCTGCCCAGACCTCGTGCCGATGATCGAGGCCGGAGCCGGGGCGGTGGAGCTGGCCACCGCCGTCGAGGCCCATGTGAAGGCCATCTCCAGCCGTATTGGCCGGCCGCCGGACCGGGCGATCCTGGGCTGCACCCACTATGAGATGGTCGCCGATATGTTCCGCGCCGCGCTCAAGCCCGGCACGCCGCTGATCCACCAGCCCGGCGCCACGGCCGATGCGCTGGAGGCCTATATGGCCAAGCATCCGGAATATGACCCCGGCCAATCGGGCCGCCGCATCTTCCTGACCACCGGCCAGGCCGGCCCGCAGAACGCCCTGGTGGAAAGCTTCTGGGGCGGGCCGCTAAACTTCGACGCGGCCTGACGCGGCGGCGCTCAACACCCGGTCCAGCCGGGCGCCTTCCAGATAGAGCCCCAGGCTCGGCGAGACCGGCGTCCCGGCGCTCTGCACGGCGTCCGCGATCCGCTCGCCCACCACCGTCGCGATCGGAATCACCCCGCTCCAGGCGTCCCAGGCGTCGTCGGCCTCGATGCGGGCGACCCCGCCGGACTTCACCTTGGCCGCAGCCTCCTCGATCTCCATCTCGATGATGGAGGTCTGCTTCAGCTCATTGTCGGTCGGCGGGCGCACCTCTCCCGTCCGACCCGGATAGAGCCGATCGACCAGGGCGGCCAGGGCCGCGCGCTGGGCGTCAAGCCCCTCCACCCGCCGGGCGCGACCGAAGGCCATGACCGAGCGGTACTGGATCGAGTGGACAAAGGCCGAGCGGGCGGCGATCAGCCCATCCAGGTGACTGACCGTCACACAGACCGGCAGGCCCTCAGCCTGGGCGCGGATCATCCGGCTGGCGGCTGAGCCATGCCAATAGAGCCGGCGACCCTCGCGCCAGTAGGCGGTGGGGGTCACGAAGGGCTGGCCGTCGATCACATAGCCGACATGGGCCAGGAGGCCGGCGTCCAGCACGGCGTGGACCTGGGCCTCGTCATAGGTGGCGCGGTCCGGATAGCGGCGGGCCCGGCTGCGGGGACTGGTGGGATAGGCGGCGTCAGTCATGGCTTCATCCTCTCGGAGGCCTGTGCTAGGTGGATAGTGGTCTGACTTCGAGGTCCACTTCTCGCACATCGAACAGACCACTCTGGAGCCGCCATGAGCTGGGCCGAGATCTATCCCTGGGAGCCGCCGGCCCCGCCGGTGGTGCGCGGCGTCTATGGCCAGGTGCGCGCCGCGATCCTGCAGGGGGCGCTGGCCCCCGGGGTCCGCCTGCCGTCCAGCCGCGACCTGGCCGCCCGGCTCGGGGTGGCGCGGGCCAGCGTGGTCACCGCCTATGAGCAGCTGCTGGCCGAGGGCTACGCCGTGGGCCGGCCGGGCTCGGGCACCTATGTCCGCGCTGATCTATCCGGGGTGCTGGACGCGCCGCGCGGCCCGACCCTGGTGACCGCGCCGCCCCCAGGCCTGCCCGACAAGGCCCTGGCCTTTGGCGCGACGCCCTCGCCCCCGCCACGGCCGGGCGCGCGAACCTTCAACACCGGCCGCACCCTGATGGACGCCCGCGCCCAGGCCGCCTGGGGCAGGTCCGCCCGCCGGGCGATCCGCGCGCTCAGCCCCGAGGATTTCGGCTATGCAGACCCGGCTGGGGACGCGGCCCTGCGCGGGGCCATCGTCGACTATCTGCGCGCCGCCCGGGGCGTGCGCTGTGAGCCCGACCAGGTGATCGTCACCACCGGCGCCCAGCACGCCCAGGACATCATCGCCCGGGTGCTGCTCTCCGCCGGCGACGCGGTCTGGGTCGAGGACCCGGGCTATCCGGCCACCCTGCGCATCCTGGAAAGCGCCGGGACGCGGCTCATCCCCGTACCGGTCGACGACGAAGGGCTGAACGTGGCCGAGGGGGTGCGCGTCGCCGCGGACGCCCGGGCCGCCTTCGTCACCCCCTCGCATCAGTATCCGCTCGGCGTAGCGCTCTCCATGGCCCGGCGGCTGGAACTGCTGGCCTGGGCGCGGGAGGCCGGGGCCTGGGTGGTCGAGGACGATTACGCCAGTGAGTTCCGCTATGCCGGCCCGCCGCTCACCGCCTTGCAGGGGCTCGATGGCGGCCAGCGGGTGATCTATATCGGCACCCTCAACAAGGCGCTGTTCCCTGGCTTGAGGCTTGGCTATCTCGTCGCGCCCCGGGCCCTGATCGGACCCCTGACCCAGGCGCGGCGGATGATCGACCGCCAGGCCCCGACCCTGACCCAGGCGATGGTGCTGGACTTCATGGCCGAGGGTGAATTCGCCGCCCATATCCGCCGCCGCCGCGTGGCCTATGGCGAACAGCGCGACGCGCTCGCCCAGGCCCTGGAGGCGCAGCTGGGCCATGTGCTGGAGGTGGCCTCTCCCGACCAGGGCCTACACCTGATCGCCTATCTGAAGCATGGCCGCTGCGATCTGGAGGCCGAGGCCCTGGCCGACGCACAAGGGGTGACCGTCCAGGCGATCAGCCGGCTCTATCGGGGCCGCGCGCCACGCTCCGGCCTGCTGCTCGGCTTCTCCGGCTACCCGGTCCGCGCCATGGCGCCGGGCGTAGCGCGGCTGGCCAAGGCCTTGGGTTAGGCGTCCGCCGGCGGGACGGCCTTCGCCCAGGCTTCCGACCACAGGACCAGCGGCTCCAACGCCGCCAACAGGTCGCGGCCCATGGGCGTGAGGCCATAGCCAGCCTCGGTCACCAGCAGGCCTGCGGCCTTCAACTCCTTCAGCCGGACGTTCAGGGTGCCCGGCGGCAGCTCAGCGGCCGAGGCCAGGGCGCGGAAGGTCAGGGGCGCTTCGCCCCGCAACTCCCACAGGATCCGCAGCAGGCCCCGACGGCCGAACAGGTCCAGGGCGGCCATGATCGGCCGGCCCGTCGAGGAGCCCCGGACCGGACGGCCGGGAATGGGCGCTACACTTTTCATAGCAATGACGACTCGCTGATGCTACAAACTTGATAGCACAACATCGGAGCCTGTCATGCAAAGCCGCATCGCCCCCGCCGAAGCCCCCTGGTCGCCCATCGTGGAGAAGCGCCTGGCGACCCTGCCTCATCTCCTGCTGTTCCGGGTGCTGGCCCGGGACGACCGGCTGTTCGCCCGGTTCATGGACGGCGGCCTGCTGGACCGGGGCCACCTGTCCCTGCGCGAGCGGGAATTGACCATATTGACCGTCTGCGCCCGCAACGGCTCGGACTATGAGTGGGGCGTCCATGTGCAGCTGCTGGCCGAGGCCGTCGGGTTCACGGCGGCCGAGATCGCGGCCACGGGCGCGCCGTTCGACACGGGCATCTGGCGCGGTCGCGACGCCCTGATCATCCGACTCTGCGACGCCTTGCAGGCGAGCAGCGAACTGGAAGAGGATTTCTGGGCCGAACTTCGCGCCGAATTCAGCGAAATGGCCTTGCTCGAACTGCTGCTGGTCATAGGTAAGTACCGACAGGTCTGCATCCTCACCAACGCGCTCCGCCTGGAGCCGGAGGCAGGGACCCCCGCCCTTCCCCGCCCCGGATGAGGAACCCCGCTTGACCCAGGACGCGCCCGACCAGAGGACCGCTCTCTTCGCGGGACTGGTCTGTTATCTGATCTGGGGCTTCGTGCCCCTGGCCTTCCAGGCCATGGGCCATCTGGGGGTTGGCGCCTGGGAGATTCTCAGCCACCGCACCCTGTGGGGGACGCCGACCGCTCTGGCCTTCGTGCTGCTGGCCGGCCAGGGCCGACAGGTCG
>NZ_CANCLE010000001.1 GCF_947378715.1 Phenylobacterium aquaticum | reverse complement strand
TCATCCGCATCCTCCACGGCGCCCGGGATCTGGGCGAGGCCCTGGACGAAGCCTAGGCCTTCACGATCGGCAGGCTGTTGGTGGCCTTGCCGTTGATCGCCAGGATCGCATTGGCCACGGCAGGCCCGATCACCGGCACGCCCGGCTCGCCGATGCCCGAGGGCGCCTCGGCGGAGGGCAGGATGTAGGTCTCGACGTGCGGGGCCTCGGAATTGCGCAGCACTCGATAGGTGTCGAAATTGGTCTGCTCGACCGCCCCATTGTTCAGGGTGATCTGACCGAACATCGCGGCCGACAGACCGTAGCAGGTCCCGCCCTCCATCTGGGAGGCGATCTGGTCCGGCGAGATGGCGACGCCGCAGTCGACGGCGGTGACCACGCGCCCGACCTTGGGAGCGCCGTCCACCAGCTTCACCTCGACGATCTGGGCCACGACGGTGTCGAAGCACTCATGCACCGCGACGCCACGGGTCCAGCCGGCGGTTGCGGGCTTGTCATAGCCGGCCTTCTCGACCGCCAGCTTGAGTACAGCGGCATGACGGGTCGCGCCGGCCTTCTCGTACATCGCCAGGCGATAGGCCACCGGGTCCTTGCCAGCCTTGCGGGCCAGCTGGTCGATGGTGTGCTCCATGACGAAGGCGGTGTGGGTCGCCCCCACCGAACGCCACCACAGCACCGGCACGCCGACATCGGGCAGCAGGGCCTGGCCGTCGACGATCGGGATGGCCTTCAGATAGGGCGAGCCCTTGGCCCCTTCGACCGTGGTCTCGTCCAGCCCTTTAGTGGGGACGGGGGAGCCCTTCATCAGGGTCTGGGTGACGATCCGGTGGCGCCAGGCGACGGGATAGCCATCGGCGCCGATCACCACCTTCACATTGTGGTGGGTCAGGGGGCGGAAATAGCCCGCCGTCATGTCGTCCTCGCGGGTCCAGACCAGCTTCACCGGCCGGCCCTTGCCGACATGCTTGGCGATCTGCACGCACTCGGACGTGTAGTCGGACTGGAAGTTGGCGCGCCGCCCGAAGGAGCCGCCCGCGAACAGGGTCTCGATCTCCACCGCGCCCGGCAGCATGCCGACGATCTTGGCGGTGTTGAGCTGGTCGACGGTCGGGATCTGCGAGCCGAAGGTCAGCTTGGCCTTGCCGGCCGAGATCTCGGCGACGCAGTTCATCGGCTCCATGGTCGCATGCGCCAGGAACGGGAAGTCGTAGGTCGCCTCGAACAGTTCGCCCTTGGGCGCCTTGGCGAAGTCGCCCTTGGTCTCGAAGCCTTGCCAGACGGTCTTCTCGGGCAGGGCGCCCTTGCCGGCGGCCCAGCCCGTATAGGCGGCGGTCAGTTCCTTGGAGCCGCGCTTCTCGGCCTTGGTCTCGTCCCAGGTCACCTTCAGAGCCTCGCGGCCCAGCTTGGCGGCGTAGGTGTTGTCGGCGACCACGGCGACGCCGGAGGGAATCTGGAACACATCGACCACGCCCGGGACCTGCTTGGCCGCCGTGGCGTCGAAGCTCGCCACCGTCGCGCCGAAGCGCGGCGCATGGGCCACCATGGCGGTCAGCATATTGGGCAGGTGGACGTCCTGGGTGAACCGGGCCGTGCCATCGCTCTTGGCCTGGGCGTCCTTGCGACGCACCCGGTCAGTGCCGATCAGGGTGAAGGTCTTGGGGTCCTTCAGGGTCGGCGTCTTCGGCGGCGTCACCTTGGCCGCGGCGGGCAACAGTTCGGCGAAGGTGGCCGACTTGCCCGAGGGGTGGCTGACTACCCCATTCTTCACAGTGATCTCGCCGGCCGGCAGGTTCCAGCTGTTGGAGGCGGCCTCCACGAACATGGCCCGGGCCGAGGCGCCGGCCTGGCGCAGCTGGGTCCAGCTATTGGCGATGGCCGACGACCCGCCGGTGCCCTGCACGCCCATCTTCAGATTGGCGTAGACCTTGGCGATGGCCGGAGCCTGCTCGACCTTGAGCGTCGACCAGTCGGCGTCCAGTTCCTCGGCGGCGATGGCGGCCAGGCCGGCATGGTTGCCCTGGCCGAACTCGATGTGCTTGGAGACCACGGTCACCACGCCGTCGGCGCCGATCTTGATGAAGGGGCCGAAGGCGCCGAAGTCCATCTTGGCGCCGATGGACAGCAGGTCGCCGGGCGAGCAGCCGACCAGCAGGGCGCCGCCCACCAGGGCCGCGCCGACCACCAGGTCGCGCCGGGTGGCGCCGGACTTCAGGGTCTCAGGATTCACGGGAGCGTTCATGATGGCGTCCCTCAGGCTTTGGCGGGCGCGGCGGGCGTCATGCCGGCGGCGTCCTTGATGGCGGCGCGGATGCGCTGATAAGCGCCGCAGCGGCAGATGTTGCCGTCCATGGCCGCGTCGATGTCCTCGTCGGTCGGGTGCGGCTTGGCGGCCAGCAGGGCCGTCGCGCTCATCAGCTGGCCGGATTGGCAATAGCCGCACTGCGGCACGTCGTTCTTCACCCAGGCCTGTTGCAACGGCGAATTCCCGCCCAGGCTCTCGATGGTGGTGATCTTCACCCCGACCAGGCCGGAGATCGGCATGGAGCAGGAACGGATCGGCTGGCCGTCGGCCAGCACCGTGCAGGCGCCGCACTGGGCGATGCCGCAGCCGAATTTCGGGCCCGTCAGGCCGATCTCGTCGCGCAGCACCCACAGCAGGGGCGTGTCTGGCGCGGCCTTCACCGTCACCGGCTTGCCGTTCACATCGAGCGTCGTGGCCATGGGCTGCGTCCTCCCCTTATCGGCGGTTCAAGGCGATCTTAACGTCGTTTAGCTGGCGAGGTAAATGCGTTCCGGCTTGGCGCGTTCCCGCGCATGCGACTAACCTCGCCCGATTGGATCAGGAGACGCCCATGACCCGCCGCAGCTTGTTGCCCGCCCTCGCCCTCGCCACTGCGGCGATCGCCGGATCCGCCCAGGCCGCCGACGGCGCCAAGCTCTTCCAGCTGCAGTGCAAGACCTGCCATGGCGCCAAGAGCACTCCCATGGCCCCCAGCCTGGCCGGGGTGGCGGGGCGCAAGATCGCCAGCCTGAGCGATTTCACCTATTCAGCCGGCCTGAAGGCCAAGACCGGAACCTGGACCGACGCCAATCTCGACGTCTATCTGGCTGGCCCGTCGAAGTTCGCGCCCGGTACGCGGATGCCGACCGGGGTCGCCGCCGCCCCCGACCGGACTGCGGTGATCGGCTATCTGAAGACCCTGAAGTGAGCGGCGGCCCCATGGCCCGGCGCTGCGGCTAGTCGCTTGGACGCCTTTCCCGCCTTCTTCCCGCTGGCTGGCCGCAAGGTGGTGATCGCCGGGTCCGGCGAACCCGCCGAGGCCAAGGCGCGGCTGTTCGCCGGCTCGCCCGCCATGCTGGTCCGCATCGAGGGGCCCGAGGCCCTGCTCCCCGGCGCCTATTCGGGCGCCATGCTGGCTTTTATCGCCGATGAGGACGAAGGCTTCTGCCAGGCCGCCGCGGCCGCCGCCCGGGTGGCGCGCGCCCTGGTCAATGTCGCCGACCGGCCACAGCTGTGCGACTTCACCACCCCGGCGGTGATCGACCGCGGCGAGGTGGTGGCCGCCATCGGCACCGGCGGGGCCTCGCCCATGCTGGCCACCATGCTGCGCAACGACATCGAGCAGCGGGTGCCGGAGGGCGCGGGCCGGATCGCCGCCCTGTTCCGCAAGTTCCAGGACGATGTCCGCGACCGTTTTCCCGAACTGCACGCCCGCCGCGCCTTCCTGCGCGAGGCCCTGTCCGGCGCCGCCGCCGACGCCGCCCAGACCGGCGACATGGACAAGGCCCAGCAGTTGTTCCGCGACGCCATCGCCCGGGGTCCCAAGGCGATCGGCAAGGTGCAGTATGTGGCCGGCCGGGGCCCCGCCGACCTCTTGACCATCCGCGCCAGCCGCGCCCTCGCTGCCGCCGACGTGCTGGTGATCGACGGCGGCGCCGATCCTCAGGTCCTGGCCATGGCGCGGCGTGACGCAGAGCGCCTGGATCCGGCTCAGGCGAGCGCCGATCACATGGCCGAACTGGTCCGATCGGGACGCCGCGTGGTGCGGGTGCTGGCCGCCGCCGTTCCGGCCACAGAGGCCCAGGCCCTGGCCGCCGCTGGGGTTCCGGTCGAGGTCCTGGCCATGGTCAGCGCCTAGCGGCGGATTTAATACCCGGATAATATTGACTTCATATTTCACCCGGGTAAAAAGCGGCGACCTTCTGGAGCCGCCCCATGCCGATCGCTGAACCTCACCGCGCCGCCGTCGAACGCGCCCTCGTCACGGCCTTCGGGACTCCGGTCGCCGACAGCGTCACGCCCCTGGCCGGCGGGCTGTCCGGCGCCCAGGTGCTGAAGATCCGGGTCGGCGGCATCGCCTATGTGCTGCGGATCGAGGGGGCCCGCGACGCCTTCCGCGATCCCCACCGCTGGTATGGCTGCATGGCCCACGCCGCAGAGGCCTGCCTGGCGCCGCGCGTCTATTACGCGAACCCCGAAGACGGGGTGGCGATCCTCGACTTCATTCCGCAGCGGTCGCTCTCCACCGACTATGCCGGGACCCGCGACAACCTGCTGGTCGAACTGGCCCAGACCGTCCGGGTGCTGCACCAGACCCCGGGCTTCCCGCCCCTGGTCGGTTATCTGGACGCCATGGAGAGCCTGCTGGCCCCGTTCCGGGCTGGCGGAATGTTCACAGCTGGGACGCTGGACGCGCTACTCACCAGCTATGACCGGGTGTCTGCGCTCTATCGCGGCCTGCCGGCCGACGAAGTCTCCAGCCACAACGACCTCAACCCGCGCAACCTGATCTATGACGGTCGCCGGATCTGGCTGGTGGACTGGGAATCGGCCTTCCGCGCCGACCGCTATGTCGACCTGGCGGCGAGCCTCAACATGTTCACCCGCGATGCGGCCGAAGCCGACCTGGTCGTACGCACCTATTTCAACCGGCCGCCGACCCCGGTGGAACAGGCGCGGCTGCAGCTGATGCGCCAGATCAGCCACGTCTTCTATGGGGTGATGTTCCTGTCGGGGGCGGCGGCCGAACGCCCCGGGACGGTGTTCGCCGACCTCGAAGCCCCGCCGCTGGCCGCACTGCACCAGGGGATAGGCGAGGGGACCTTCGCCCTCGACCCCTGGGAGGGCCGGGTCGCCTATGGCAAGGCGCAGCTCAGCGCGGCGCTCCAGGGAATAGGCGGCGAGGCCTGTGATCAGGCGGCCAGGGTGCTGGCCGCCTGAGCCCCTCTAGTCATCCAGCGACCGGCCATTGGTCTCCGGCAGGAAGAACAGGCAGGTCAGCACCGAGAGCAGGGTGAAGCCGAAGGGATACCAAAGGCCGGAATAGATGTTGCCCACCGCCGCCACGATGGCGAAGGCGGTGAAGGGCACGAAGCCGCCGATCCAGCCGGTGCCGATATGATAGGGCAGGGACATGGCGGTGTAGCGAATGCGGGTCGGGAACAGCTCCACCAGGCAGGCGGCGATCGGTCCGAACAGGGCGGTCGCGGCGATCACGAACACGAACAGCACCCCGAACAGCAGGGGCAGGTTCATGCGCTTGGGATCCGCCTTGGCCGGATAGCCGGCGGCGGCCAGGGCCTTCTTGATGTCGCCCTCGACCTTGGTCTTGACGAGCTTGGCCTGGGGCTTGGCCAGACCCTTGGCCGAGGCGGTGGTCACGACGGCGTCGCCCACCCGGACTTCAGCCTTGGAGCCTGCTGCGCCCCTCTGATTGTCATAGGACACCCCGGCATTGGCCAGCACGCTCTTGGCGATGTCGCAGGACGAGACGAAGGACGCCTTGCCGACCGGGTCGAACTGCAGGGAGCACTCGGCCGGGTCGGCGACCACCACCACGGGGGTGCGGGCCTGGGCCTCGGCCAGGGCCGGATTGGCCGCCTGGGTCAGGGCGTGGAAGCCGGGGAAATAGGCGACCAGCATCAGGGTCATGCCGAACAGCATGACCGGCTTGCGGCCGATCTTGTCCGACAGCCAGCCGAACACGACGTAGAAGACGGCGCTGACCGCCGTGGCGACCATCATGATCCAGTTGATGGTTTCCGGCGGCACCTTCAGGAACTTGTCCAGGAAGGTCTGGACGTAGAAGAAGGCCGTGTACCAGACGGCCCCCTGGGCGGACATGATCGCGAACAGGGCGATCAGCACCAGCTTGAGATTCTTCCACTGGCCGAAGGCCTCGGTATAGGGCGCGGCGCTGACCTGGCCCTCTTCCTTCATCTTGGCGAAGGTCGGGCTCTCGCTGAGCTTCAGGCGCATGAACACCGAGACCGCCAGCAGGCCGGCCGAGAACAGGAACGGAATGCGCCAGCCCCAGGCGTCGAAGGCGTCGGGGCCGAAGGCTTTGCCCAGGACCAGCCGGGTGGCGAGGATCACCAGCAGCGCGCCGAACAGGCCGAAGGCGGCGGAGGTCTGCACCCAGCTGGTGGCCCGGCCGCGCGCGCCATGGGGCGCGTGCTCGGCCACATAGATCGCGGCGCCGCCATATTCCCCGCCGAGCGCGAAGCCCTGCAGGATACGCATCAGCACCAGCAGGGCCGGGGCGACCAGGCCTGCCTGGGCATAGCTGGGCAACAGGCCGATGGCGACGGTCGCGCCGCCCATCAGCATCACGGTCACCAGGAAGGCGCCCTTGCGGCCGGCCCGGTCGCCGATGCGTCCGAACACCAGCGCGCCCAGCGGACGGAAGGCGAAGCCCGCGCCGAACAGGGCGAGCGCCGCGATATAGCCGGCGGTGTCGGTCAGTCCGGAGAAGAAGGTCTTGGAGATGACTTGGGTCAGGCTGCCGAATACGAAGAAGTCGTACCACTCAAAGGTGGTGCCGGCCGATGAGGCGGCGACCACGGTGCGGAGCGACACCTCCCGCGGCGGTGCGCTCGACGTCTCTGCGGCGACTTCGGCCATGTTGTTGTTCCCCACCCTGACTGGCGCGAAGGTCTAACACCGGCGCGGCGGGGAGCGGAAGAGCCTGGAGCGCGGCGCGCCCGGCTCACCGCCACAGCCGTCCGCGCTGCGGCTTCAGGCGACGGCTTCGTCGCGCTGAGGCGTTGGATGCGACAGCCGGGCGATCTCGGTCAGCAGGGCGGCGGGCGAGATCGGCTTGCCGACCACCCCGTCCATGCCGGCCTCGATATAGGCGCGGTGCTGGTGCGACAGCACATTGGCGGTCAGCGCCACGATCGGGGTCGTGGCGACCGGGCCGGGCAGGGCGCGGATGCGGCGCGCCGCCTCCAGCCCGTCAATGCCCGGCATCTGCACGTCCATCAGGATCAGATCGAAGCCGCCACGCGCCGCCGCCTCGACGCCCAGCAGGCCGTCCGGCGCGGTCTCGACATGGGCGCCCAGGTTCTCCAGCAGCTTGGTGGCGATCATCCGGTTGGTGGGATTGTCCTCGACCACCAGCACCTTGAGGCCGGCGAGGAAGGCCTCGCGGCTATCCTGAACCGCCGCCACGGCCTCGGCCGGCGGCGCACTGACCTCCAGCCAGAAGGTGGAGCCCTGGCCCTCGACCGAGGAGAAGCCGACGCGACCGCCCATCATCTCGGCCAACCGCTGGGTGATGGCCAGGCCCAGGCCCGAGCCACCGAATCGCCGGGTGGTGGAGGCGTCCCCCTGGTCGAAGCGCTGGAAGATCCGCGCCTGGGCCTCGGCGGGAATGCCGACCCCGGTGTCCTCGATCTCCAGCCGCAGCAGCCGAGGCTCCCCGGGCAGCAGGGCGGCGCGCAGGGTGATGTGGCCGTCCAGGGTGAACTTCACCGCATTGCCGACCAGGTTGAACAGGGCCTGGCGCAGGCGCACCGGATCGGCCCGCACCCAGCCGATCTCGGCGAAGCCCTCCAGCCGGATGGTCAGGCCCTTGGCCTCGGCCTGGGGCCGCAGCAGATGGGCGACGCCCTGGGCCAGGGCGGCGGGATCGATGGATTCCGGGGTCAGCTCCAACCGGCCGGCCTCGATCTTCGAGAAGTCGATGACGTCGTTCAGCAGCTCAGACAGCATCAGGCCGCAGGACAGCGCCTCCTCCAGCATGCCGCGACCCTCCTCGCTGAGCGCCTCGGTCTTCAAGAGGTGCAGCACCCCCATCACCCCGTTCAAGGGCGTGCGGATCTCATGGCTCATATTGGCCAGGAAGGCGGCCTTGGCGTCGGCGCCGGCCTCGGCGGCGCGCTGGGCCTCGATCAGGGCCAGTTCCTGGCGCTTGCGATCGTCGATGTCCTGGATCAGGCCGACGCCCTTCACCCAGCGCCCGGCCCGGTCGACCTTCAGATGATGAAACACCCGCACCCAGCGGGCTTCGCCGGCCGGGGTGTAGATCCGCGCCTCGAAGGCATCGGCGCCGTCGCGCTTGCCGGAGCGCAGGTCGCGGAACGCGGTCCGCACCCGATCGAGGTCGTCCTCGTGGAAGTTGGGGAAGCGCAGGGCGCGCGCGTCCTCATAGCTTCTGGTCGCCCCGATCAGGCGCTTGAACTCCGGCGACACCCAGAAGGTCTTGTTGACGTGGTCTATCTCATAGACCCCGGCGTCGGCGGCGCTGAGCGCCAGCTTCAGGCGGCGCGCATTGGCCTGGGCTTCGCGCTTGGCGAGCGACACCGCCGAGACGTCGTCGACGAAGGCCAGCATGCCGCGGATCTCGCCGCTCGAATCGCGCCAGGGACGGGCCTCCCAACGGACCCAGTGGGCGTTGCCCTGGCTGTCGGTGAAGCGGTCTTCCTGGTTCGAGGTGACCTGGCCGCCCAGGGCCTTGCGCTGGGCGCGCAACAGCCGCTTGGGGATGGTCGGGAAGACCTCCGGCAGGGTGCGGCCGATATAGGGCCGGTGGTCCAGGCTGAAGGCCGCGCGCCAGGCGCCGCTGGCCACCAGATATTTCAGCTCCATGTCGAACATGGCCACCGCCACCGGGGCGCTCTCGATCAGGCCGCGGATCTGATGGCCGGTCCGCACCGCCGCCTCATGGGCGGCCGTGAGCTCGGTGATGTCCTGGGAGATGCCGCGCAGGGCGAAGACGCCGCTGGGGCGCGGCTCGCACAGATAGGTGACGCGCCAGGTCGACCATCGGCCGTTCTTGTTGCGCATGCGGTGGTCGAAGGCGCCGGGGCGACCCAGCCGGGCGCCTTCTTCGAACCGGCGGCGGACATCCTCCGCCTCGTCCTCGTGCAGCAGGTCGATGAATTGTTCCGGGGTCTCCATCTCGGCCTGGGCGTAGCCGGTGATCGCGCGGATATCGTCGGACCAGGTGATCCGCCGCGCTTCCGGCTCGTAGCTCCAGGAGCCGATGCCGGCGGCCTCGGCCAGGATCAGCTGGGTCTGGCGGGCGGTCTCCAGCTCAATGCGGGCGGCGCGATCCTCGGTCACATCGCGAACGATGCCGATGACGTGGCCGTCCTCGGTCAGCTGGGCGCGGCCCTCGAACCAGCGCCAGTCGCCCGATTTCATCAGCACGCGCGAGATATGGTCGCCCATTCCGTCGCGCAGCACCCGGGCCATGTGGGCCTCGATCTCGGGCAGGTCGTCGGGGTGCATGAAATCGCCGGCCGGGCGGCCGATCACCTCGGCCTCGGTCCAGCCGGTCATGCGCAGCCAGGCGGGGTTCACCAGCTTGAAGCGGCGGTTGGGCCCCAGCACGAACAGCACTTCGCGGCTGTGCTCGAACATCCATTGCACCATGCCCGCCGTGTCTGTCGGCGTGCCGCTCTTCTTCTCGTCGGCCATGCTCGCCCCCCCGATGACGCGCGCGAGCATGACTCTGGAAGCGTAAACGTATGGTTCGAAACCGCGACAATTGACCGCAAGGGTTGCGTCGTCGCTCGGGCCACGTGGAAGTGGCCGCCCCGGCCCGAATTGGGCGGGGCGGCGATGGGCGAGGCTAGAAGGCGTTCTCGCCGGTGATGGCCCGACCCAGGATCAGGGCGTGGACGTCGTGGGCGCCTTCATAGGTGTTGACGGTCTCCAGGTTCGCGGCGTGGCGCATGACGTGATAGTCGCCGGAAATCCCGTTGCCGCCGTGGATGTCGCGGGCCTCGCGGGCGATGGCCAGAGCCTTGCCGCAGTTGTTGCGCTTCATCAGGCTGATGGCCTCGGGCACCCAGGCGCCCTGGTCGATCAGCCGGCCGAGCGCCAGCGCGCCCTCGAAGCCGAGCGCGATCTCGGTCTGCATGTCGGCCAGCTTCTTCTGGATCAGCTGGCGGGCGGCCAGCGGCTTGCCGAACACCTTGCGGGACTGGGTGTATCCGCGGCTGGCGTGCAGGCAGAAGTCCGCCGCCCCCATGGCGCCCCAGGCGATGCCGTAGCGGGCCTTGTTCAGGCAGGAGAACGGCCCGCGCAGGCCCGACACGCCGGGCATCATCTGGTCTTCCGGCACGAAGACGTCATTCAGCGCAATCTCCCCGGTGATCGAGGCGCGCAGGGAGAGCTTGTTGAGAATCTTCGGGGTCTCGAAGCCTTCCGAGCCGCGATCGACCAGGAAGCCGCGAATCACCCCGTCGAGCTTGGCCCAGACCAGGGCCACGTCGGAGATCGGGGCGTTGGTGATCCACATCTTCGCGCCGTTCAGCACATAGCCGCCGGGCGCCTTGCGGGCCACGGTGCGCATGGAGGCGGGGTCGGAGCCGCCGTCCGACTCGGTCAGGCCGAAGCAACCGATGATCTCGCCCGCCGCCATGCCGGGCAGGTACTTGCGCTTCTGGGCCTCGGAGCCGAAGGCGAAGATCGGGTACATGACCAGCGAGGACTGCACGCTCATCGCCGAGCGGTAGCCGCTGTCGATCGCCTCGATCTCGCGGGCGATCAGGCCATAGGCCACGTGATTGACCCCGGCGCAGCCATACTCTTCGGGAAGCGTCGGGCCGAGAAAGCCCAGCGCGCCCATCTCGGTCATGATCTCACGATCAAACCGCTCCTCGGCATAGGCCGAGACCACCCGGGGCAGCAGTTGTTCGCGGGCGTAGGCGCGGGCGGAATCCCAGACCATGCGTTCGTCTTCGGAAAGCCGCGCGGCCAGATCGAGGGGGTCTTCCCAGTCGAACGTCTTGGCGGGGGCGGCGGTGTCGAGGGCCATGGCCGGTCTCCTTAGGTCAGCGCCGCCTTATGGGCCGAAAATCCGCAGCCGTGTAGGCGCCATGCGTCGCGTGGATGGGTCCAGGTCAAATTTGCGAATGACTCGCATTGCCAAAGTTTCAAGCTGCAATTAAGAACGCTTCTCAATAGCAGTTTGTGTGGCGTCAGTGAGGGTTCGGGGATGCGTCGGGTGAAGAGCGGAGTCGTCGGTTACGCGCGCAAGCGGCCGGCCCATCTGGGTCTGGTGATGTTGGCGGGGGCCGTCAGCCTTGCGGGCGCGGCCCATGCGGCCGAGGCGGACGCCGACGCCACCGAGGTCTCCGCTGTGCAGGTGAACGGCGTGCGCAAGCCGCTGGACAATGACACCGGCCTGTCGGTCCTGCCGACCACGGTCCAGGACACCCCGCAGGCGATCAGCGTGATCTCCCAGGCCCAGTTGAAGGCCCAGGGGGTCAACAGCCTGGAACAGGCCCTGCGCAATGTGCCGGGCATCACCATCGCCATCGGCGAGGGCGGCACCCTGAACGGCGACCAGTTCAAGATCCGCGGCTTCGACGCCAAGGACGATGTCTATATCGACGGCCTGCGCGACTTCGGGGTCTATACCCGCGACAGCTTCAACTATCAGGAAGTCCAGGTGCTCAAGGGTCCCTCGGGCGCCATGTTCGGGCGCGGGACCACGGGCGGGGCGATCAACACCGTCTCCAAGACGCCCCGGCTGCAGGACTTCGCCACCGTCGACACCTATGCAGGCAATGGCGACTATTACCGGGCCCTGGCCGACATCAATCACCAGCTGAACGACACCACGGCGGTGCGGCTGAACCTGATGGGCTCCTCGACCGGCGTGGTCGATCGTGACTCCATCAACTCCAAGCGCTGGGGCGCGGCCCTCTCGGTGGGCTTCGGCCTGGGCACGGACACCACGCTCACCGCCAGCTACCTGCACCAGCACGACAACCGCCGGCCCGACTATGGGATCACCATCGTCCAGCGTCCGGGCGACATCATCGCCCTGCCGGCCACGGAATATGGCGTCGGCGTGGAGCGCTCCAGCTTCCTGGGGTTCAACAACGACGTCGACCGCACCGACGCCGACATCCTGACCGTGCGCGTCAGCCACAAGGCCGCGCCATGGCTGACGCTCACCTCCGACAGCCGCGTCGGCGCCTATAGGCGCTACTTCCAATATTCGACGACCGACCAGTGCAACGCCGCCTGCACCACCGCCCTGTTCGACAACAATGCGGCCACCGAGGCCTATGGCGGCATCGGCGGCTCCGGCCCCTATGACCAGGACAGCTGGGGCGCCCAGAACATCTCGACCGCCCGGATGGACTTCGATGTCGGCGGACTGAAGACCCAGGCGATCTTCGGCGTCGACCTGTCCTACCAGCACAATGACAAGCAGTTCTACGCCTACACCCTGCCTGCCGGGATCACGGCGCGCACCGCGATCCCGCACCCGCTGGTCAATCCGAACCCGATCTTCCCGTCCGGCTATTCGGTGTTCCGCCCGGTGGTGGGCCGCAACATCACCTGCCCCGCCAGCGGCCCCTGCACCACCAGCTATAATGGCGCGACGGTCGCCACCAATGTGACCGCCGCCACCGCCCTGGCCACCCAGGGCGAGGCCGTCGACCTGGCCCTGTTCTTCACCGACCGCCTGTGGCTGACCGACGCCCTGTCGGTGATCGGCTCCCTGCGGGTCGATCGCTATGACGCCAAGCTGGACACCCTGCTGATGAGCGGCGCCGCCAGCCCGGTCGGCGGGCTGAAGGTCAAGTCGACCCTGAAGAGCCCGCGCGCCAGCCTGGTCTATGAGCCGTCCCAGACCGAGACCTACTATCTGTCCTGGGGCCGTTCGGAGACCCCGCAAGGGACCTCCGTGGTCGGGGCCGGCACGGCCGTGGCCCTCACCGCCAAGGACCTGGAACCCGAGGTCAGCCAGATCTGGGAGGCGGGCGCCAAGCTCGGCCTGCCCGGCGGCCGCGCGTCCTTCACCGCCTCGGTCTTCGACGTGAAGAAGGACAATTCGCTGCAGACCGATCCCGGGACCGGCTTCCTGGTCGCCCAGTCGGGCGAGCGCCAGGAGGTCAAGGGTGTGGAGCTGGGGCTCACCGGCAAGCTGACAGAGGCCTGGACCGTCAGCCTCGGTTACGCCTATCTCGATGCGCGGATCAAGGAGTCCTATTCCAACTGCACAGTGCCCACGACCACGGCCGGCACGCCGACGGCGGTGGTCTGCCCGGTGGGGGTGACGGTGGCGATCCCGGTGCTGAACACCGTCGCGGTCGGCCAGCAGGTTGTGTTCGTGCCGAAGACCTCGGCCTCGGTCTTCACCACCTATGATCTGGGCCATTGGGTCGAGGGCCTGTCGGTCGGCGGTGACGTCACCTATCAGAGCAAGCTGAACGTCGCCTACACGGCGCGCAGCGTCTCCTATACCGACCGCGCGACGCTCACGGCCTCGCGCCTGGCCGAGGTTCCGGAGAGCGTCACCCTGAACGCCTTCGCGGCCTGGACCTTCGGCGAGGGCCAGCGACTGGCCGTGAACGTCTACAATCTCACCGACCGGCTGAACTACACCCAGGTGTTCGGCAACCGCGCGGTCCCCGCCGCCGGCCGCACCTTCATCGCCTCCTACAGCAAGAGTTTCTGAGCCGCGTCCTCCCCTCCAGCGGCTTGGGTCTTGACGCGGGTCATGCGTGGCCCGCGTCATTCCATTTTAGGATCCCACCATGCTGATCCAGATCGAAGGCGTGCTGACCGCCGACCAGGTGATCGATTTCCGCCGCCGGCTTTCGGAAGCCGCCTGGGTCGATGGCAAGGTCACGGCCGGCGCACAGTCGGCCCAGGCCAAGCATAACCTGCAGATCCCCGAGGATGCGCCCGTCGCCCGCGAGCTGGGCGAGATCATCCTGGGCGCGCTGGGCCGGCATGAGACCTTCGTCTCCGCCGCCCTGCCGCTCCGGGTCTTTCCGCCGCTGTTCAATCGCTATGACGTGGGCATGGGCTTCGACACCCATGTGGACAATTCGATCCGCTTCGCCGGGCCGGTCCGCTATCGCACCGATGTGTCCGCGACCCTGTTCCTGTCCGACCCGGACGACTACGAGGGCGGCGAACTGATCGTCGAGGACAGCTATGGCGAGCATGCGGTGAAGCTGCCGGCCGGCGACCTGGTGCTCTATCCTGCCTCCAGCCTGCACAGGGTGGCGCCGATCACCTCAGGCTCCCGCTGGGCCTCGTTCTTCTGGATGCAGTCGATGGTCCGCGAGGACGCGCGACGCGCCCTGCTGTTCGACATGGACAACGCCATCCGCGCGCTCTCGACGCAGGTGGGCCAGGCCGATCCCTCGGTGGTGGCGCTGGCCGGCGCCTATCACAACCTGATCCGCATGTGGGCCGAGGTCTGAGGCGCGCGCCAAGGTCAAGCCTGCGACGATCCGGCCACTCGCCCGATGGGCGATTCGTGTGATTCGATGGACCACGGATCGCAACCAAGCCGTGGTCCGCCCGTTCCCCTGTCAATGAGCTTCAGGGACACCCCGATGTCGATCCAGGCGCCGCCCCACAGCCCCTACGACCTGTTCAAGCCCTTTGTCTGGCTGGCGCTCCTGGCGTTCCTGCTGGGCTTTTCCAGCTTCCTTCTGGCCGGCGCCAGCAACGTGGCCCAGGCGCATGACCGAGCCCAGGCGATCCTGCCGGCGGCGGATTCCGCGCCGGGTCATTGGGGCGCCGTGCGCCCGATCTAGTCCGCCGCGCCGCGGGCGATGAACCAGCCATTGCGGAAGCCGTCGGCGACCTTGCCATAGACGAAGGGCCCGCCGCCGTGGGTCTCCATCCGCCCGCCCGCCGCCTCCAGCACCGCCTGTCCTGCGGCGATGTCCCATTCCATGGTCGGTCCATGACGCGGATAGATGTCCGCCGCCCCCTCGGCCAGGCGGCAGAACTTGATCGAGGAATCCATCGCCTGGGGGTGGTCGAAGCCGTATTCGGCCGCGTACTTCTCGACCGTCTCCGGCTTCATGGTGTGGCTGACCAGGGCCACGGCCTGGCCCTGGGGCCAGGTCCGGGCGCGCACCTCGCTCTCCGGCCCGCCCCAGATCCGCTTGAAGGCCCGTCCGCCGCGGGTGAACCAGGTCTCGCCGGTCACCGGCGCCATCACTGCGCCGGCGATCGGGCGCTTGCCCGAGACCAGGCCGATATTGACGGTGAAATTGGGATCGCCGCGCACGAAGGCCTTGGTGCCGTCGATCGGGTCGACCAGAAAGAAGGGGTCGCCCACGGCTTCCGGCGCGCCATATTCGCTGGCGTGTTCCTCCGAGACCACGTGGACGTCCGGAAAGGCCTCGGCCAGACGGCGCAGAATCAAGAGCTCGGCCTGGCGGTCGGCCTCGGTCACCGGGCTCTCGTCGGACTTGGTGTGGACCTTCAGCCCGGACTTCCACAGGGGCAGGATCAGGCGCCCTGCCTCCTCGCAGATGTCGGCCAGTCGGGCGCCGGCGTCGTCGGGAACGATCTGCGACATCATCGGCGGGCGCCCGGCGCGCGCGGGTCGTCGCCGATGAAGTCCAGCCGCACCACGGCGGCGTCGATCACCTGCTTGCCGGCCTCTTCGAAATTGACCGTGACCTTGCCGGCCGCCACCGACTGCACCTGGCCCAGGCCCCAGTCGGGCTGGGCGGGATGGCGCACCAGGACGCCGGGTTCGAGGAAGGGATCGGGAGCGCTCATCGGGCCAGGGTCTAGCCGCCGCGCCCCGTTTGCCAAAGCGCCAAATCAGGCCAAGGTCTCAGGCCCATGACCGACGCCGCCACGATCGCCGAACCCCTTGCCCTGCCCCGGACCGCCGAGGTGGCGGCCTATCTGGCCGCGCGCATGTGTCACGACTTCATCAGCCCGGCGAGCGCCATCGTCTCGGGGCTGGACCTCCTGGAGGACCCCAGCGCCCAGGACATGCGCGAGGAGGCCATGGGCCTGATCGCCTCCAGCGCCCGCAAGCTGGCCGATGCGCTCTCCTTCACCCGGGTGGCCTTCGGCGCCTCGGCCATGGCCGAGACCTTCGACTGCCGCGAGCTGGCCAAGCTGACCACGGCGATCTTCCAGCACATGCGCGCCCAGCTCGACTGGCAGGTGACGCCCTTGGGCGTGAACAAGCCCACGGCCCGCACCCTGCTGAACCTGGCCCAACTGGCCGGCGCGGCCCTGCCCACCGGCGGGACGGCCAAAATCCAGGCGGTCGAGGAGGACGGCAATATCGTCATCGCCGTCGAGGCCACGGGCCCGCGAGCCCGCCTGCGCTCGGAGGTCGCCGCCGGCCTGCGCGGCGAGGCGATGGGCGAAGGGCTGCACGGTCACTGGGTCCAGGCCTATTACGTGAACCTGTTCATAAATGACGCGGGTGGACGGGTGTTCGCCGAGGCCTCCGAGGAAAAGGTGGTCTTCGCCGCCACCCTGCCGGCCTGATCGGCTCTGGGGTCCCCGAAGCATTTGGAATCAATGGCCTAGCTTGTCGCGCGGGGGCGTCGACGCCTCAATCTGCGGCGGCGTCTGAGCGGTCCGCCCAAATCGGGTCGTGCGGCGTTAAGATTTGTCCCGCCCACACGCCTCCTTAACCAAAGCCGCGCGAAATGAGGGCGATTGGAAGAGGTGTGGCTTTTGAAGACCTGTCTCGTGGTCGACGACAGCAAGGTGATCCGCAAGGTGGCTCGCCGCATCCTGGAGGATCTCGGCCTTGAAATCGCCGAGGCGTCCGACGGGATGGAGGCGCTCGCCTGGTGTCGCGCCGCCATGCCTGACGCCGTGCTGCTGGACTGGAACATGCCGGTGATGAACGGGATCGAGTTCCTGCGCCATCTGCGCCGCGAGCCGGGCGGCGACAAGCCGACGGTGGTGTTCTGCACCGTCGAGAACGACCTGGAACATATCCGCGAGGCCCTGGCGGCCGGCGCCAACGAGTACATCATGAAGCCCTTCGACGGCGACATCATCGCCTCCAAGCTGGTCGAGGTCGGGCTGGTATGACGCCTGAGGATCGCGAGCTGGCGGCGCAGATCTGCGCGTCGCGCGCCGGGCTGCTGGTGGACCCGGAGAAGGCCTATTTCATCGAGAGCCGCCTGGCCCCCGTGGCGCGGCGCGAGGGCTTCGGCTCGGTGGACGACATGCTGGGCGATCTGCGCCTGAAGCGCGACGACCGCCTGGCCTGGTCGATCGTCGAGGCCCTGGCCGCCGGCGAGACCGCCTTCTATCGCGACCGCCGGCCCTTCGCCCTGTTCGAGACGGAAATCCTGCCGACTCTGGCGCGCATGCGGGGCGGCGAGCCGATCCGCATCTGGAGCGCGGCCTGCGGCTCTGGCCAGGAAATCTACTCCCTGGCCATGACGGTCGAGGACATGCGCGGCCAGATTCCGGGCGCGAAGATCGAATTGTTCGCCTCCGATCTCTCCGAGCGTGCGCTTGAGAAGGCCCAGAGCGGCCTCTACACCCAGTTCGAGGTCCAGCGTGGTCTGCCGATCGGCCATCTGGTCCGGCACTTCGAGAAGGCCGAGGAAATGTGGGTGCTGTCGCCGCGCATCCGACAGATGGTCCGCTGGCGGCGGATCAACCTGATCGCCGACCTGTCCACCGCCGGCCGCTTCGACGTGATCTTCTGCCGATACGTGCTCGCCGGCCTGACCCCGCAGATGAAGCCCCGCCTGATCGAGAACCTCGCCAGGGCCCTCAGCCCTGACGGCTTCCTGGTGCTGGGCGAGGGTGAATCGGTCGCCGGTGTCTCCGACGCCTTCCAGGCCGTGACCGGACGCCCCGGCCTCTACGCCCGCAATCCCGCCTTTCGCGCCGCCGCCTGATCCCCCCGCCCCGCGCGCCTGACAGGGCCCCGCGCCCTGGGCTAAGCTCACCAAGCTGTTCAGGAGAGACAGATGCGCGCGATCCTCGTTTCCAGCCTGGTCCTCACGGCGGCTCTGTCGCTGGCCGCCTGCAACCGCCAGGCGGTTCAGCACAAGGCGGCGGCTCCAGTCGCCGCCGCGCCCGCAGCTGTCGCGCCGCCCGCGACTCCGCCGCCGGCCGCCACGGCGGGGCTTCACCATGCCGCCGGCCTGGACCTGTTCGGCTACTACTCGCCCCAGGCCGAGCTGATGGTCGGCAATTTCAAGCTTCGCCAGATCAATCTGGGCTCCGCCGAGGAGTTCGAGGCCTATGAAAAGGGCCAGAGGATCTCGCCCAACTACGCTCCGGTGATGCTGGAATTCGAGGACGTCAGCAGCCCCCAGAAGCAAACCGAGCTCGGCCAGACCTATCATGAGGCCAGCCGCCGGGTGTTGCCCGACAGCTACCAGATCACCGCCGGCGCCATCAGCTTCCACGGCCATGATGAGGTCCTGGGCGAGGTGGCGTTCGAGGGGCGGCTGGACGGCGCGGCCCTGGCCCGGGTCCGCGCCGGAGGCCCGGAAGAGCCGGTGCTCAGCGGCGTGGTCACCGTGATGCGCCAGAAGCTGACCCGGGCCTTCGTCTGGTTCGGCGGCGACTGACGCGAAAAGAAGAAACCCCGCCGGTGAGGGCGGGGCTTCGGGTCTCTCGAAATTCCGAGAGCTTTAGTGCTTGGCGTCTTCGGCGGTGCCGGTGACGGCCCTGCCAGCGGCCGAAACGTCCTTGCCGGCGCCCGACACGGTGTTGCAGGCCGTGACGGCGAGGCTTGAGGCCACGAGGGCCAGCAGAATGATTTTGCGCATGGACTAAGGTCTCCGCGACGAGTGTGGATGGGAACGCCCCTGTCCAACGGTCAAGCCACGGCCTGGTTCCCGGATGCGGCGGCCGATGCCGCTGGCGGGGCGTAGGCCGGGGTTGGAAACTCCAGGCGGGCGCTGATTCCGCCCCCGGCGTTGCGCACCAGCTCGGCCGTGCCGCGCAGCTGGCGGGCGAAGGCGTTCATCAGGGTGCGCCCGACGCCGGCGCCGGCCAGGGCCGAATCCGGGGCCGAGCCGTCGTCGCTGATGGTCAGGGCCGCCTGGCCGTCACGGACCTTGAACTCCACGGTCAACCGCCCGCCCCGTCCGGTGAACGCGTGCTTCTGGGCGTTGGTGATCGCCTCCACCGTGAACAGCGCCAGGGGCGCCAGACGGTCCGGATCAATGACCAGGGCGTCGACCAGGATCTCGGTCTCGACCGTCGCTCCGTTGAGGGAGTCGCCGGCGATCAGCTGGGCCGTCAACTCCTCCAGGAAGGGTCGCAGGTCGACCTGCTTCAGGTCGGGCCCCTGATAGAGGGCGCGGTAGACCAGGGCCAGGGCGGTGATCCGCTGGCGCGTGTCCGACATGGCGGCCCGGGCGGCCGGGTCGGACAGGGCCCGCTGTTGCATGTTCAACAGGCTGGTGATGACCTGCAGATTGTTCTTCACCCGGTGATGGATCTCGCGCATCAGCGCGTCTTTCTGGGCCAGGTTCTCCCGCAGGTCGCCGTCGCGGGCGACGATGGCGTCGGCCATGTCCTCCAGGGTCTCGGCCAGGTCGCGGATCTCTGGCGGGGCCTGCTCGGCCTGGATCGGGCGCACGCTGAATCGGCCGCGCGCATAGAGGGCGGCGATGCGCTGCAGATAGGCGATCCAGCGGATCACCACCCGGTCGGCGGCCACCAGCACGGCGGTCAGGGACAGGGCGAAGGTCAGCAGCGGAAAAGCCAGGCTGCTCAGGGGATTGATCCAGGCCCAGGCGAACAGGTCCTGGGACCTGGCCGAGAGGATCACATAGAGATCGTCGCCGACCAAGGGGGCGGCGGAAAACACCCGGCTGCGGTCATGGCCGTCGCGGCCGGTCCAGACGCCCGAGCCATGGGCGGCGATCCTGGCGCGCCAGTCGCGCGGCAGGGCCGGGAAGGCCTCGGCGTCGGTGGCGTTGACATAGTGGCCGGTGGAGTCCGCCAGGGCGACCTCGGCGTCCACCGGCAAGGAGGCGTCCGAAAGCTTGGGCGCCAGGCTGGCCAGGGAGATCACCGCCACCAGCCCGCCATCGAACTGCTGGTCAGGCCCGACGGCCCTGACCGCCGCCAGCAGGGCCGGCTGCCGGGCGTAGATCGCCCCGGCGTCGCGGGTCACGACCAGGTTCTCGCCGGCCGCCATGCGCTGGAACCAGGGCCGCTGGGCCCGCTGGGGATCATAGGGAGTGTCGGCGGCGGCGCAGGCCACCCGCCCGTTGCGGTCGAAGCGGATCAGATTGGCGTAGCCGGGAATGCGCTGGGTCACCTGGGCCAGGCGCTGGGCGCACTGGAACCCCACGGATCCGGGGGCCAGGGTCTCAAGCAGGATGTCGGCGGCTTCCATCCGCGCGCGCGCCGTGGCGGCGCTGCGCTCGGCGGCGGCGGCCAGGCCGGCGCGGCGGATCTCGCCTTCGCGCTGAAAGGTCAGGGTGGCCTGGATCGCGCCCAGGATCAGCACGGGCAGCAACGCCGCCGCCAAGGCGGCGGTCAATCGGACACGAATGGTGGAGAGCGAACCCCAGGGCGCATGGATCACGGCCATCGCCTATCTGACGACGCTGAGTCGCTCCGCGTCAGCCAGGATGGCCCGCATGGCGTCGCCCGCGGGAGCGCCGTCGCGCTCATAGGAGCCGTCCTCCAGAATGGCGTGCAGGGCGCGGCGCGCCCGGCTGACCCGGCTCTTCACCGTGCCCACCGCGACGCCGCAGATGTCCGCCGCTTCTTCATAGGCGAAGCCGCCTGCCCCGACCAGGACCAGGGCCTCGCGCTGTTCGGCGGGCAGCATGGCCAGGCCCAGGCGCAATTCGTCCAGGGCCAGCGGCGAGGCGGGATCGTCGATCGCCACCAGCGTCCGCTCGGCCGACTCCTGGTCGAGCTGGACCTGGCGCCAGGCGCGGCGCTTCTCGGAATAGAACTGGTTGCGCAGGATCATGAAGGTCCAGGCCTTCATATTGGTGCCCATCTGATAGCTGGCCCGGGCGTCCCAGGCCTTCATCATGGCGTCCTGCGCCAGATCATCGGCGGCGGTGGGGTTGCCGGTGAGGGTGCGGGCGAAGGCGCGCAGGTGGGGAATCAGGCCGACCAGCTCACGCTTGAACGCCTGATCCGGATCTGCCGCGCGATCTGGGGCGGCGTCGGTCATCAGCCCTTCTCCGGCGGCGTCTGGTCGGCCTTGCGCAGAATGTCCAGGAACTCGTCCGGCACCGGCTCATTGACCACCTCGTCGAACATCTGGCGCAGGCGCACGCCGATGGCGTGCTGGCGCAGGCGCGCTTCATCGAGCGCCGCAGAGCCGCGTCGGGTCGGGTCGGTGGGTTGTTGATCGATCATGTGTTCGACGTTCCGCCGTCGCGGACCCTGCCCCCTCGGTTGATCCTCGTCGCCCATCAACGCCCAGCTCCCACGCGGGTTCCCGCGATTCAAACTCCACTGTGCAGAAAACGCCGGTCTGTGGGAACCGGTTCCCTAGGCAGGCGTTTCCGGGTCTATGGTGAAGCCTGGGTCGCGTGCGGCCCGCTGGCTCGTCCGTGTCTGATGGGAGGGGTTTTCCTTTGAGTCTTCTTGCTCGCCTGGCGCCGCATCTGCCCTATGTCCGCCGTTACGCCCGGGCCCTGACCGGTGATCAGTCCACGGGTGACCAGTATGTGCGGGTCTCCCTGGAAGCCCTGGCCGCGGGCGAACGCGTGCTGGAACCGGCCCTGACCCCCCGCGTCGCCCTCTATCAGGTGTTCCATGCCATCTGGTGCTCCACCGGCGCGCGGCTGGAAGACGTCACCGATGACGGCTCGGGTCCGCAGGACGCGGGTCGGCGGCTGATGCGCATTGCGCCCCGCTCGCGACAGGCCTTCCTGCTCACCGCCCTGGAAGGCTTCACCCCCTCCGAGGCCGCCCATATCCTGGGCGTCGAGTTTGGAGAGGTCGAACATCTGATCGCCGCCGCCCAGGTCGAGATCGACGCAGAGCTGGCCACCGACGTGCTGATCATCGAGGACGAGCCGGTGATCGCCGCCGACATCGAGGCCCTGGTCACCGAGCTGGGCCACACCGTGGTGGACATCGCCGCGACCCGCACCGAGGCTCTTGAGGCCGTGGCCCGCAAGACCCCGGGCCTGGTCCTGGCCGACATCCAGCTGGCCGACGGGTCGTCGGGCATTGACGCGGTGAAGGATATCCTGGCCCGCAACGATGTGCCGGTGATCTTCATCACCGCCTTCCCGGAGCGTCTGCTGACCGGGGAACGTCCCGAGCCGACCTTCCTGATCACCAAGCCGTTCCAGCCGGAGACGGTGAAGGCGGCCATTGGCCAGGCGCTGTTCTTTCATCCCCGCAACGCCCGTCAGGCCGCCTGACCGGCGACGGAACCCATCGCTCGCGGCGGCGTTTTCGCGACACGGAGGCGATCACGCCTCAAGCTCATGGAGACGCCGATGCTGGGTTGGGCCCTGACCTTCGCCATTCTCGCCGTGATCGCCGGCGTGCTGGGCTTTGTCGGACTGGCGGGGATCGCCGCCTCGGTGGCGAAGATCCTGTTCGTGCTGTTCCTGGTGCTGTTGGTGGCGAGCTTCGTCATCCGCGCGGTGCGGGGCCAGTCGGTGATCTAGCCTCATCCTGAGACCACCATCCCATGAAGACGCGGCCGCCCGCTCGGGCGGCCGTTCGCATGTTGGGGGCGAGAAAAGCCAGCCCGGGGAAGGTCAGCGCGCCGGCGCAGCCTGGGCGGGGGCTCCGCCGGCCAGTCGCGGGCCGTGATGGCTCAAGGCGCCGAACAGGGCGAGCGCCGCCAGGAGTGTCGAGAACAGCAGCACCCAAAGGACCGGGCGGCCATAGCGGGCCTGACGCGCCCGCGCGGCGTTCAGCCCCAGGTGCGGGGCGTCGTTCAGCGAAAAGGACATGGGCCTGACTCCGCCATGAGATGCGCCGATCCGGACGTTCAACTCGGGAAATAGCTATAGGGGCCGGCGACCATGTGGGCGCTGTCGGCGGGATGCGACAGGCGACCGATCAAACCGCCGGCGGCGGCGATCCCCAGCACGACCAGTATGGCGGTCAGCCGGCGGCGGCGCGAACCATGGCTGGCCGCAGGGCCAGGTCCATAACTGAAAATCTCGATGCCAGGCGTCATCGGCAAGGCCCTTCAAGGCGCGAGCCGCACGCCCGCATCCTGTTAACGTCTTGCCGGGCGGAGTGTTCCGCCGCGCCCGCGCCACAGTCTTGGATTAGAGCTTGGCTCAGACTACGACTTGGCCTGACTCCCACGGAGCGCCCGACTAGGGCTCATGACCATGCATCGCCTCGCCCTCGCGGCCGTCCTTTTGGCGGCGCCTCTCGCCGCCGCACCGCTCGCCGCCGCCCAGGCGCAAGTCCTGGACGCTCCGGCGCTCCAGGGTCGCACCGTGCATGACGTCAAGGGCGTGGTGCTGGGGGTGATCGAGAAGGTGGTGCTGGACGCCCGGGGCCGGCCGGCCCAGGTGCTGGTGCGGGTGCAAGGTCACCCGTCCGCCGGCCTGCGCAGCCTGGCGATCAGCGGACTTGCGGCCGACGGGGCCGGCTTCACCACGCCGCTCAGCAAGGCGGAGTTCGAATCCATGCCCGCCGTGCTGCTGGATGATCCCGGCGCCTGAGACGCCGCGCGAAAAAACTTCACCCAGGGCGGGAACACTTCTCGCGGGTCTTCGTTTTCTAGCTGCGGAGGCGGCGACGCCCCCCCGACTTGTGACCGGCGGACACGCCGGTCTGCCGCCTCCGCACCCCCTCTTTCTCGATGACGACGCCTGGGCGGACCACCGGTCCGCCCATTCTTTTTAGAAATTGGGGGGCGCGGACCACCGGTCCGCCCACTCTTTTTAGAAATTGGGGGGCGCGGACCACCGGTCCGCCCACTCTTTTCTGGAAATAGGGGGGCGCGGCTTCAGTGCGGGCGGGACAGTTCCAGGACCACGTCGGCGCGGCGGCGCAGGGGCCGGATGTCGCCGGAGGCCGTCACTGCGCCGGCTTGACCTGCGGCCGTCTTGTCGAATTGCGCTGAGGGCAGGCCGTTGGCGGCGAGCACCTTGCCCACAGCGTCGGCCCGGCGCTGGGACAGCTCAAGATTGGCCTGCGGCGTCCCGGCCGCATCGGCCAGGCCCAGCACCGACACCCGGTCGACCTTGCAGGTCTTCGCCTGGCTCGAGGCGGCGGAAATCACGGCCCGGCCCTCGTCGGTGACCTCGGCCGAATCGGGTTCGAAATAGATCTGCACGCGCATGTCGCCGCAGACCGGAGGGCGCATCGCCATCCGCGCCGGCAGGCTGGCGCACCCGGCCGCCTGGACCGCCAGGGCGGCCGCCAAGCTCAGTTTCCACAGTCGGTTCACAGTCTCACCCTCGGTCACAACCTTGAGCATGCAACGCCGTGGCCCGGTCAAGGTTCCGGCGGAACCCCCGCCAACCTGCGCCGTTGAACAGGCTGAACCTTAATCCCGGAGACCGCGACATGTTCTGGACCCGCAAGCGCCCACTCGCCGCTCACGCCGACGGAAAAGCCCCCGACCACACCCGCGAGATCGCGGCGGCCTATGACCGTGGCCGCAAGGATGAGCGCAAGGCTCGCAAGCGCCATCCGATCCTGATGGGCCTGACCTTCGGGGCCGCCGCCCTGGGCGCGGTGGTCCTGGTCCTGGCCGCCAAGGAAGGCTCCTTCGCCCGCAGTGGCGACGTGGTCGACCAGGGCCTGGCCGTGGCCGCCGACAAGGCTGAACCCGCCGTCCGGGATGCGGCCGGCGGCGCAGGCGACGCCATCAAGGATGTCGGCCAGAGCCTGAAGCCCGCCGACGACAAGGCCCGCTAAGTCCGTATGGTCGCAAGTTTTCCATTCAAGCGCGTCGAGATGGTGGTCAACACCGCCTCGGGCGGGGTCGGCCTGGACGCGCCTGAAGCCGCCCGCCAGATCCTCGCCGCCCACGGCGTCGAGGCCATGGTGCGGTCGCCGCAGGACGGCGACCTGATGGACATCCTCAGGCGCGCCGTGGCCGCCCAACCCGACCTGCTGATCGTCCTGGCCGGTGACGGCACGGCGCGGGCCGCCGCCGAGCTCTGTGGCGCGGACGGCCCTGTCCTGGCGCCCCTGCCCGGCGGCACCATGAACATGCTGCCCCGCGCCATCTATGGCGACCGGTCCTGGCGCGACGCCCTGGAGGCCATCCTTGTGGACGGCGAAGTCCGTCCCTTGGGCGGTGGCGAGGCGGAGGGGCGCCTGTTCCTGGTCGCCGCCATCCTGGGCGCCCCCGCCCTGTGGGCGCCGGCGCGCGAGGCGGTGCGCCATGGACGCCTGGACCTCGCCTGGACCAGGGCGCGCCTTGCCCTGCGCCGGGCCTTTTCCGGGCGACTGCGCTATGCCCTGGGCGAGGGTGGTCGCGGCAAGTCCGAGGCCATCGCCTTCCTCTGTCCGGCGGGCTCCAGCCTGCTGGCCGACGCCGACCAGGTGATGGAGGCCGTGGTCCTTGACCCGGCCGGGGCGGCGGAAGCCTTCCGGCTGGGCTTCAACGCCATGCTGGGGGACTGGCGGCGCGACCCTGCCGCCACCTCCTGGCCCTGCCGATCAGCGGCGGTCTGGGCGGCCCGGGGACTGCCGGCCCTGCTGGACGGCGAGCCCGTGCGGCTGTCGGCCCGGGTCCGGATCGGCTGGCGGCCGGTGGTCGTGCGGGTATTGGCGCCCAGTGTGGCGGGATGATCCGCATGGCCCACCTCTCCGACATTCATTTCGGCGACGAGAACGCCCCGGCGCTCGCCGCCGCCTCCGATCTGGTCCGGGCCCTGGCGCCGGACCTGACCATCGTCTCCGGCGACCTGACCCGGTTCGGCGAGCCGGCGGAATTCGCCGCCGCCGCCGCCTGGCTCCAGGATCTGCCTGCCGCGCGACTGGTGGTCCCGGGCAACCACGACACCCCCTATCTGGCCTGGGCCGAGCGGCTGTTCAGCCCCTTCGGCCGCTACGAGCGGGCCATAGGTCCGGCCGAGGCGGTGACCTGGAGCGGGCCCGGCCTGGCGGTCTACGGCCTCAACACCGCCCGAGGCGTCCAACCCCGCGCCAACTGGTCCAAGGGCCAGATCTCTCCGCGCCAGGTCGACGCCGCCCTGGACTGGTTCGCCTTGAGGCCGGTCGACGCCGTCCGTCTCCTGGTCTGTCATCACCCGCTGATGGAGATGATCGGGGGGCCGATGACGGGCCGGGTCTGGGGTGGCCCCGCCGCCGCCCAGCGCCTGGCTGAGGCTGGGGTGGCGTTGGTGCTGTCCGGCCATGTGCACGCGCCCTTCGTCCTGCCCTATCCCTTTGCGGGGCGCACGGCGGCGGTGGGGGCGGGCACCTTGTCGACACGGGAGCGGGGCTGTCCCGCCAGCTTCAACCTGATCGAGATCGAGGCCGATGAGTTGCGGGTCGTGGCCCAGGGCTGGACGGGCCAGGGGTTCCAGCCGCTACGCAGCTGGGGGCTCTCCCGACACTGAAACGCGCCCCCGGGGAAGCGGAGGCGCGTTCAAGCGTTTCGGGGAACGGCGCAGTCAGACGGGGCGACCGCGCACCATGTGCGAGATCAGACTGACGACGAACAGCACCAGGAAGACGAAGAACAGGATCTTGGCGACGCCAATCGCAGCGCCAGCGATGCCGGTGAAGCCCAGAAGGCCGGCGATGAGGGCGACCACCAGGAAGGTCAGGGCCCAGCTCAGCATGACTACTCTCCTTGATTATCCAACCTAGAGCGAACGTCCGCCGGCCACGGCCGTTCCACCGCCAAGCTCCTGGGGCTCTGGGAATCTCCAGCCCTGGCCGAGGCCGGTGGTCGTCGCGTACTGGTCCTGGGCGAAGGCCCAGTTGGCCAGGGCCTCGAACCAGGCGTCGAGATAGCCCTTCCGGTCGTTCTGGTGATCCAGATAATAGGCGTGCTCCCAGAGGTCGCAGACCATCAGGGGGGTCAGGCCGGCATGGGTGATCAGCGGGTCGCCGTCATGGGTGGCGATGACCTTGAGGTCCGCGCCGTCGGCGGCCAGCCAAACCCAGCCGGAGCCGAAATGCGCCGCGCCGGTCTCCACCATGGCGGTCTTCAGGCCCTCCAGGTCGCCGAACGCCGCCGTGATTGCCTGGGCCAGGGCGCCGCTCGGCGTCTGGCGTCGGGGCGACATGGCCGTCCAGAAGAAGGCGTGGTTCCAGGCCTGGCCGGCGTTGTTGGCCAGCTTGGTCTGGGCCGGATCGCCCGCCGCCCTGGCGATCAGGGTCTCAAGGCTTGTGGGCGCCAAGCGCTGTTCGGCGACCAGGGTGTTGAGCGCGTCGACATAGGCCTTGTGATGCTTGTCGTGGTGCAGGCGCATGGTCGCGCGCGAGATCACCGGTTCAAGCGCGGCGTGGTCGTAGGGCAGGTCGGGGAGCTGGAACATGACGGGTTTCCGATTGGGGCGGGCGCCGGCGATGGCGCCCTTCGGAAACCCGGCAGGGTCGATTTGGTTCGGCTATTTCTTGGGCGCCGAGTCGCGGCCGGCCATGAAGGCGCTGACGATGGCCGCCGTGACCTTGGGATTCTTGAAGGCCACGGCCCCAGCCGCCAGGACCGCGCTGGCCGCGACGATCGGCTTGTCGCGGGCCAGTTCGATGAGGCGCGAGAGCAGATCCTTCTCTTCCGGCGCCGCCTTCTTCGGCTTGGGCGGATTGGCCGCCAGGGCGGCGGCAAGGCCGCCCAGCCCGATCATGGCGCCGGCGGCGGCGCTGACGGCCGCCGCAGACCAGGCCGGTCCGATCAGCGGGCGCAGGGCCGCATAGAGGGCGAAGGCCGCCGCCACCACGCCCACCGCCGACGCCGCCGAGAGGGCGGCGAGGGCGCAGGCGATCAGGATCGCTTTCTTCAGGATCAACGGTTGCGACCGCCGGCCAGCAGCAGGCCGACGAGCAGGCCGACGCCCAGGGCGGCGCCCGCCGCCAGCAGCGGCTTCTCGCGGATCTTCTCGACGGTGTAGCGTTGCGCTTCGTCCAGGTGCTGGCCAGCGCCGTCGGCATAGGTGCGCGACTGGGCGCGAATCTGTTCGACGCCTTCGCTCACCACCTTTTCGAACCGCTTGGCGGCCTCGGCGAAGCTCTTCTCGGTCTGGGCGGCGAGCTGGCTGGCGGCTTCGGCGACCGAATGGGCTGCGGCCTTGGCGTCAGCGGCGGCCTGATCAGCGGCGTTGGCGGGCATAGGAATTCTCCAATGGCATGGGGCCGCAAGACGACCTTGCGGGCGGTGGGGGAGCACTGCCTCAACAGCCATACAATAGGCTGGTTCCCAAAAGGTGGCAAAGCCGGCGGATGGCGCGGCAATAATATCAGGGCCTCAACCATGAGTTACTATCGCGCCCAGGCGAACAAAGTTTTATGCTCCCAAGATGCCAAGCTCGGCCGTAGACCATCGTCTGGAAGCCAAGCGCCTCGAACTCGCCCTCAACGCCGCCCGGCTGGGGGAGTTCGAGTGGGACATGCAGCGCGATCTCCTGATCACCAGCGCCCGCATGGCGGCCATCACCGGCGTGTCGCCGGGAACGGTGCCGGCCGACGGCGGCAAGACCCTCTTTTCCTACATCCACCCCGACGACCGCGCCGCCGTGCAGCTGGAGGTGGAGACCGCCCTGCGCAAGGAGGGCCGCTATGAGGTCGAATATCGGCTCGCGCCCGGGCCGGGTCGACGGTCGCTCTGGCTGAAGTCCAGCGGCGACCTGGTCCGCGATGAGGCCGGCAAGCCCTGCGCGGTCTGCGGCGTGGTCCAGGACATCACCGAGCGCAAGACCGAGGAAGACCAACGTCAGACCTTGATGGCCGAGCTGGACCACCGGGTGAAGAACGTGCTGGCCGCGGTCCAGACCCTGGCCCAGCAGACCGCCCGGCGCACCACCTCGCTTGAAAGCTTCCTCACGACCTTCGCCGGCCGACTGAAATCCATGGCCTCGGCCAATGAACTCCTGACCGCCGCACGGTGGCGGGGCGCGGCCATCGCCCATCTGGCCGCCGCCGAGCTGGGCGGCATCGCCCCGGGCCAGACTCGTTGGGACGGGCCGGAACTGTTCCTGACCCCTCGCGCCGCCAACGCCCTGTCGCTGGCCCTGCACGAGCTGGCCACCAATGCGCTCAAGTTTGGAGCCCTCTCCACCGAGCATGGCCGGGTCTATCTGCGCTGGGTGCGCCGGCCGGAGAACGGCTTCGAGCTGACCTGGACCGAGACCGGTGGTCCCACCGTCCAGGCGCCCAAGCATCTGGGCTTCGGCTCCACCCTCCTGGAACAGGTCACCGGCCGCGAGCTGAACGGTGAGGTGAAGATCGAATATCCCGCCTCCGGCGTGCGGGTCCGGCTGTCGGCTGGCGACCAGGCGGTGGTCGAGCGTCCCGACACCGTGCCCAACGCCCCCGTCCCCCGGGCGGCCGTCCTGGCGCCGGTGGACGCCGAGGACGCCGATCTGCGCGGCGCCCGGGTGCTGATCGTCGAAGACGCCGTGCTGCTGGCCATGGAGCTGGAGACTGGCCTGTCCGACGCGGGCGCCTCGGTGATCGGCCCGGCCTATGAACTCGAGGAGGCCATGGCCCTGCTCGACCAGCCGATCGACGCCGCCGTGCTGGACGCCAACCTCAATGGCCGCTCGGTGATGCCGGTGGCCGAGGTGCTGGCCGCGCGCGGCGTGCCCTTCGTCTTCGCCACCGGCTATGGGGACACCGGCGGCGCGCCGGGCGGCTTCGACGCCCCGATCATCCGCAAGCCCTATGACGTCAGCCAGGTCGCCGCCGCCGTGGCTGGCCTGCTGAGGGCCCGCTAAGCCTTTCCGTTCAGGAAGTCGATCATGGCCGGGGTCGCGGTGCGGTCCTGGATCATGAACATGTGGCCGCCCTTGAAGAACCGCAGGCTCGAGCCCGGAATCTGCATGGCCAGATTCAGCTGGGCCTGGGGCGTGGCGATGCCGTCGAAGCGCCCCGCCGCGATCAGGGTGGGGGTCTTCACCTGGGGCAGGCGATCCCAGACATCGTGACCGGCCCGGGCCTGCAGTTGGCGGCGTGCGCCTTCCGCCCGGCCGGGCTCCGCGGCGAAGGGGTCGGTGGCGGTCATGGCGATGATCTGGGCGAACAGATCGGCGTTCGCCGCCTGCCAGGCGGCGTCCTGGCGGGTGTCGGAGATCGGCGCCAGGTGACGGGCCCGGGCCTCGCCCTGCAGATGGTCGATCTCATGGAAGGGAAACGAGGCCCCGCCCGCCCCGCCCGGCGAGGTGCAGGCCAGGACCAGCCGGCGCACCCGGCTCGGGTGGCGCAGCACCAGCTCCTGGGCGACCATGCCCCCGAACGAGACCCCGACCACATGGGCGCTGTCCCAGCCCAGGGCGGTCATCAGGGCGGCTGCGTCATCGGCGTAGTCGGCCATGCTGTAGGCCTGGTCAGGCTTGTCCGACTGGCCCAGCCCTCGCTGGTCATAGGCCAGCACGTCGAACGCCTTGGCCAGGGGTCCGTCGAACACATTGGGTTTGTTGCGCAGGTCGCCGCCGGTGCCGGAGATGAACAGCAAGGGTTCGCCCGCCCCGGCGCGCTCATAGTGGAGATTGAGGCTGGGGATGGCGGCGATGGGCATGGGGCGGTCTCCTGGTCGGAGCCCATGATGCGAGGCCGGTCGGGCTGGGCCAAGCCCTATCCGCGACATTTGGACTCTGGCCGACCCTGGATCGCGTAGCCGCGCTTGTTCCCGCTCCAGGCGAGACCTAGGACTTTCTTAGCGGTCGCCATGGTGAGTTTGGCGCGCCAAGAGTTGCGAGTGCGCCGATGTCTCTTGATCTCTCTTCAGACGGCCAGCCCGACGCCTTCGCCGCCGCCTCGGGGTCTGACCCGGGAACGCCTCTGGGCTATCTGAACGCCGACGCCCGCGACAGCATCGCTCCCAACGGCAAGATCAGCTACACGATCGACCAGGCTGGCAGCCATCTGGTGGGGGGCGAGCCCGGCTGGTCGGCGGCGCTCGGCGTGGGCTTCACGGTGACCTACGCCTTCCGGGCCGACGCGCCGGCCGCCATGCCCAGCGACACCGCCGGCTTCTCCCGGTTCTCCAGCGCCCAGATCACCCAGGCCGAACAGGCGCTGCTGGCCTGGTCGGACGTGGCCAATATCCATTTCACGCGGGTGGGCGCGGGCGCGACCGACGACGCGGCCTATTCCAACCAGGCGACCATCCTGTTCGGCGACTATGCCTCGGGTGAGTCCGGCGCGGCCGCCTTCGCCTATCTGCCCGGCACGCTTGCCTATGGCTCCAGTTCCGGCGACGTCTGGATCAACAGTTCGCTGAGCTACAACGCCAACCCCACCCAGGGGAACTATGGCGCCATGGTCCTGGTCCACGAGATCGGCCACACCATCGGCCTGGACCATCCCAGCAAGTACGACGCCACCGCCAACGCCACCATCACCTACGCCGCCGACGCCAGCTATTACGAGGACGACCGGCAGTACACGGTGATGAGCTATTTCAACGAGAGCAACACCGGGGCCAACTATGCGGGCTCCTACGCCGCCGTGCCCCTGCTGGACGACATCAAGGCCGCCCAGGTGGAGTATGGGATCAACAGCACGACCCGCACCGGCGACACGGTCTATGGCTTCCACTCCACCGCCGACCGGCCCTGGTTCGACGCCACCGTCGGGCGGCTGATCTTCGCGGTCTGGGACGCCGGCGGCGCCGACACCTTCGACTTCTCCGGCTACGCGTCGAACCAGCTGATCGACCTGCGCCAGGGCTTCTTCTCCAATGTCGGCGGGCTGGTCGGCAATGTGGCGATCGCCGAGGGCGTCGACATCGAGAACGCCATCGGCGGCTCAGGCGCCGACACCCTCACCGGCAACGGCCTGGACAACCAGCTGCAGGGCGGCGGCGGGTCGGACTCCATCGCCGGTGGGGCCGGGGCCGACACCATCAGCGATACCTCAGGCTCGAACTATCTGCGCGGCGAGGACGGCAATGACAGCGTCTCGGGCGGTTCGGGCTTCGACGACATCAATGGCAATGCCGGCAATGACACGGCGCACGGCAACGCCGGCGACGACTGGGTGGTCGGCGGCAAGGACAATGACGTCCTCTATGGCGACGCCGGAAACGACATCGTCTACGGCAACCTCGGCAACGACACCCTCTCCGGCGGCGACGGCAATGACTGGCTGCGCGGCGGCCAGGGCGATGACAGCATTTCCGGCGGCAACGGCAATGACCTGATCTATGGCGATCGTGGCAATGACACCATCTCGGGCGGGGCCGGGGCCGACAGCTTCCGCAGCTTCTCCGGGGCTGGCGTCGACCGGATCCTCGACTTCTCGGCGGCCGAGGGCGACCACGTTCAGCTCGATCCCGGCACGGCCTTCACCGTGGCCCTGGTCGGCTCGGACACGGTCATCGACCTGGGCAATGGCGACCAGGTGATCCTGGTCGGCGTGAACTACAACCTCCTGCCCGCAGGCTGGCTGGGAGTAGGCTAGGCGATCACGCCCTTGGCGCGCAGAGCCGCCAGCCGCTTGGCGTCGACGCCCGGCAGGGCGCCCAGCACGGCGTCGGTGTGCTGGCCCAAAGTCGGCCCCGGCCAGCGCACCTTGCCGGGGGTCTCCGACAGCCTGGGAAAGGCGTTCTGCATCTTGATCATCCCGAACACCGGATGCTCGGTCTCGATGATCGCCTCGCGGGCCTTGTATTGCGGGTCTTCCAGCATGTCCGGGGCCCGGAACACCCGGCCGGACGGAATGCCCTTTTCCTCCAGGAGCGTCAGCAGGTCGGCCAGGGTGAAGGTCCGGGTCCAGGCCGCGACGATCCCGTCCAGCTCGGTCTGGTGGGTTCCGCGCGCGGCGTGGTCGACGAACCTGGGGTCGCGGGCCAGGTCGGGCTGACCCATCACCTCGCAAAGGCGCCCGAAGACATTGTCGCCATTGCCGCCGATCAGGATCATCTCCTCGCCCTGGCAGGGATAGACATTGGACGGCGCGATGCCGGGCAGGATCGAGCCGGAGCGCTCGCGGACATAGCCGGTCAGGTCATATTCGGTGACCAGGTTCTCCATCACCGCCAGCACGCTCTCATAGAGCGCGGCGTCGATAACCTGGCCCCGGCCGGTGCGGGTCCGGGCGTGCAGGGCCATGGTGATCCCCATGAAGGCGTGCATGGCCGTCAGGCTGTCGCCGATCGAGATCCCGGCCCGGGCCGGCGGGCGGTCCGGTTCGCCGGTCACGTGGCGCAGACCGCCCATAGCCTCGCCGATCAGGCCGTAGCCGGCCCGCTGCGCATAGGGACCGGTCTGACCGAAGCCGGAGATGCGGGCCATGATCAGGCGCGGATTGCGGGCCGACAGCGCCGCATAGTCCATGCCCCACTTCTCCATGGCGCCTGGGCGGAAGTTCTCGATCAGGATGTCGGCTCCGGCGATCAGTTCGCCGGCCAGCTCTCGACCCTCCGGCGTGCGCAGATCCAGGCAGACGGACTTCTTGTTGCGCCCGATCACCGGCCACCAGGGCGACAGGCCCTGGGGCAGGCTGCGGCCCCACTGGCGCATGGGGTCGCCGGTCTTGGGATCCTCGACCTTGACCACGTCGGCGCCGAAGTCGCCCAGGATCTGGCCGCAGAACGGCCCGGCGATCAGGGTGCCCATCTCGACGACCTTGAGGTCGGACAAGGGGCCTTGCGCGGCGTCGGTCATTCAAAAAACTCCGGAACAGATCACGGGGGCGTGAGTTTTTAGATCATGCGCTCCGTCTGGAGCCGCCCCACCTCCGTCTGTCAACATATTGGAGACTTCCATGACTCGTACCCTGCTCATCGCGGGCGTGGCGATCTGCGCCCTGACGCTTGGCGCCTGCGACAAGACCTCGGAAACCAAGGGCGCCGCCACGCCCAACGAACAGGCCATGACGCCCGACGCCAATCCGGCGGCGACGGTGCCCACGCCCTCCAACGAATCCACCGCCCCGGTGTTCGTCGACAAGGCCGGCAATAGCGATCTGTTCGAGATCGAGGCCTCCAAGATCGCCCTGACCCGCTCGACCAATCCGCAGGTCAAGACCTTCGCCAAGCAGATGATCGAGGCCCACACCACCTCCAGCGCCGCGCTGGGCAAGGCCATCACCGAGTCCGGCCAGACCCTGACCCTGCCGCCCGCGATGAACGACGACATGGCCGGCAAGATCTCCGACCTGAACAAGGCCGACGCCAAGGACTTCGACAAGACCTATGTCGATGGTCAGGTCGACGCTCACCAGGCGGCCTTGAACCTGTTGCAGCGCTATGCCGAGGACGGTGACGTCCCGGCCATCAAGGCCTTCGCGGCGACCACGGCGCCCAAGGTCCAGAAGCATCTGGACATGGCCAAGACGCTGAAAGACGGCGTGAAGTAGAACTTTGAACGCCCCTGTCCCATGGACGCCACAGGCGCCCGTTGGGGCAGGGGTTCACAAGGCCCGGTGGCGGGCGTAAGGGCCGGGCATGACCTCCTTCGTGATCGCGCCGCCTGCGCCCGCCACTGTGCCCGTCGAGGGCGAGACCGCCCTGTTCCCGGTCCGCCGGATCCTCTGCGTGGGGCGCAACTATGCCGCCCACCGCCGCGAGATGGGCGGGGACGACCGCGACCCGCCGTTCTTCTTCTCCAAGCCCGCCGACGCCCTGGTCCCCCCGGGCGGCGACGTCCCCTATCCCCCCGCCACCGCCAATTTGCATCATGAGATCGAGTTGGTGATTGCGCTGAAGGCTGGCGGCGCGAACGTACCCGTCGAGACCGCGCTCGACCTAGTCTACGGCTATGCGGTCGGCGTCGACCTCACCCGCCGCGACCTGCAGAACGCCGCCAAGGACAAGGGCCAGCCCTGGGAGGCCTCCAAGGCCTTCGACGCCTCGGCCCCGATCTCGGCGATCCGCAAGTGGCAGGGCCCGGCGCCCCAGGGGCGCATCGCCATCTCGGTCAACGGCCAGATCAAGCAGGACGCCGTGGTCGCCGACATGATCTGGAACGTCGCCGAGATCATCGCCGAGGCCTCCAAGCTCTGGACCCTGGCGCCCGGCGACCTGATCTATACCGGCACCCCGGAGGGGGTCGGCCCGCTCAAGGCCGGCGACAAGGTCACCGGCGAGATCGAGGGCGTGGGCCAGCTCGCCTTCGCGGTGGTCTGACCATGGCTCTGACCCTCTACAGCGCCTGGCGCGCCACGGCGCCCTATCGGGTGCGTATCGGTCTGGCCCTCAAGGGCGTGGCCTATGACTACGTTCCCGTCGACCTGATCGCTGGCCAGCAGCACCAGGCCGCCTATCGCGCCGTGAACCCCCAGCGTCTGACCCCGGCCCTGGTGCTGGAGGACGGCGAGGTCCTGACCCAGAGCCTGGCGATCCTGGAATGGCTGGACGAGACCCATCCGAACCCGGCCCTGATGCCCGCCGATCCGCTCGGACGCGCCCGGGTGCGGGCCATGGCCGATGTGGTGGCCTGCGACATTCACCCGCTGAACAACACCCGGGTCGGCCGGGCGCTGGACGCCATGGACGTCAGCCCCGTGCGGCGTTCCAAATGGACCGAGCGCTGGATTCTCGACGGGTTCAACACGCTGGAGCCGATGATCGCCAAGCATGGCAAGGGCTTTTCCTATGGCGATACGCCGACCCTCGCCGACTGCACCCTGATCCCCCAGGTCTATTCGGCCCGGCGCTTCGAGGTCGATCTCGCCCCCTATCCGGCCATCCGCGCGGTGGCCGAGGCCGCCGCCGAACACCCGGCCTTCCAGGCCGCCCATCCCGACCAGCAACCGGACGCGCAACGTGCTTGAGGACCTGAAGACCAACAACCGCCGCTGGGCGGCCGGCAAGCTCTCCGTCGACCCTGGCTTCTTCAAGCGGCTGGAGGGTCAGCAGAGCCCGGAATATCTCTGGATCGGCTGTTCCGACAGCCGGGTGCCGGCCAATGAGATCGTCGATCTCGACCCCGGTGAGTTGTTCGTCCACCGCAATGTCGCCAATCTGGCCCCGCCCCAGGACGCCAACTATCTGTCGGTGCTGCAGTTCGCCATCGATGTGCTGAAAGTGAAGCACGTCATGGTCGTCGGCCACTATGGCTGCGGGGGCGTCGCCGCCGCTGTGGACGGACAGCGCCGCGGCCTGGTCGACCATTGGCTGCACCCGATCCGCGAGGTCTATGCTGACCATCGCGGCGAGCTTGAGGCCCTGGCCGACGGCCGGCCGCGCCTGGACCGGCTGTGCGAGCTGAACGTGATCCGCCAGGTGCGAAATGTCGCCTCCGATGTCTTCGTCCAGGACGCCTGGGCGCGCGGCCAGGAGGTCAACGTCCATGGTTGGGTCTATTCGATCTCCAACGGCCTGATCACCGACCTGAACGTCACGGTCTCCGCCCAGGCGGCCCTCGACGAGCTGCACGACTAGCCGCCCTTCACCCGCACCCGGGCTTTGGCCCGGCGGCCTTCGCCGTCGACCACGGAGAGGCGGTAGAAGCCCGGCCCGCGTGGGCGCCACACCACCCGACCGGAGACCCCGTCGCGGTCCAGGGGTTCGCCATCGACGTACCAGCTGAGGCTCTCGCCGCCGGCGGCCAGCACCAGGCCCCGCGACCTTGGGCCATAGCCCTCGACCTGCACCGTCGAGCCGTCCGGCGGGAAGATCAGCCGGGGCCCCTCGGAAATCTCATCCAGGTGCGCGAGCGCCAGGGGGGCGGACTTGGGCGCGATCGGCCGGGGTGCGGCGGCCGGGGCGTCCAGCAGGTCGGCGACGTCGAACAACAGCGGCAGGGCGGAGTCGCGTCCGGTCAGGCCGCCGCGCGCGCCGCCGTCGGCGCGGCCGGTCCAGACCAGGATCACATAGCGGCCGACCACGCCCGCCGCCACGGCGTCACGGAAGCCGTAGGAGGTGCCGGTCTTGAAGGCCATCAGCGGCCGACCCTTGGTCAGGGCCGCCGCCGTGACCCCGGCCGGCGGCGGGGTTTCGCGCAGGATGTCCAGCACCTGGGTCGCCGCTTCGGTGCGCATCAGCCGCGTCCCGCCCTGATGGGGGCGCTTGGCGGCTTCAGCCTCGGTCCAGGCCAAAGGCTTGGCCACCCCGCCGTCGCCGAGCGCCGCATAGAGGGTGGCGAGGTCGCGCAGGGAAATGCCTATGCCGCCCAGCGCAATGGCCAGGCCCGGCGCGGTCAATCCCTTCTTGGGCCGCACCAGGGTCACGTCGACGGCGGCCATCCGCGCCTCGAAGGTCGAGGGCCCGACCTTGTCCAGCAGCTCCACGGCCGGGACGTTCAGCGAATGGGACAGGGCCTCGCGGGCCGTGACCTTGCCGTGGAACACTCGGTCGAAGTTCTCCGGCTGATAGTCGGCGAAGCGGCGCGGCGCGTCGTCCAGCTCGGTGTCCGGCGCCGCGACCCCGTCGTCGAAGGCGAAGCCATAGATGAAGGGCTTCAGGCTCGAGCCCGGCGAGCGGATCGCCCGGGTCATGTCGATCCAGCCGCCCTGCCGGTCGAGACCGCCGGAGCCCACGGCGGCGCGCACGGCGCGGCCGCCGATCTCGACCACCAGGATCGCAGCGGTGTTCTCCGGCCCCTGGGCGCGGGCGGCGGCGGCGGCCAGGGGCTCCAGCCGGGTTTGCAATCCCGCGTCGATCGTCGAGACCACCGAGGCTTCCGAGGCGGGCGCGGCGCGGGCCAGTTCGCCGGCTACGTGCCAGGCCAGCGACGGGAAGGCCGCTCGCTTGGGCAGGGGCTCGCTCTCGGCCTCCGAGGCCTCGACCTCGGTCAGCCTGCGGGCGCGGATCAGCTTGGTGAGCACGGCCAGCCGCGCGGCGCGGGCCGCCTCGGGGCGCTTGTCCGGCCGGCGCACCTCTGGCGACTGGGGCAGAGCGATCAGCAGCGCCTGCTCCCCATCGGTCAGGGTCTCGGGCTCATGGCCGAAATAGGAGAGGCTGGCGGCCCGCACCCCCTCCAGATTGCCGCCATAGGGGGCGAGCGTCAGATAGAGGGCCAGGATTTCGCGCTTCGACAGCCGGGCCTCGATCTGGGTGGCGCGGACCATCTCGATCAGCTTGGCGCCCAGGGTCCGGGGCCGGGGCTCCAGCAACCGCGCCGTCTGCATGGTCAGGGTCGAGGCGCCCGAGGTCGGATGGCCGCGGACCACCGCCGAGCCCACGGCGCGCAGCAGGGAGATGGGGTCGACCCCGGCATGGACCCAGAACCGCGCATCCTCCACCGCGACCAGTCGCTTGAGGAAGATGGGATCGGTGCGGTCGAGGTCGGCCCGGATCCGCCAGCGCCCGTCCTCCACCGGCAGGGCGCGCAGCCAGACCCCGCGCCGGTCCAGGGCCACGGGCGAGGAGCGCAGCGCCCGGCTCATGTCCGGCGGAAAGGCCGCGTCGAGCGCGAACACCGCCGTCTCGACCCCCATCAGGATGAGGAGCGCCAGGGTGACGGTGCGGACAGGGTCACCCTTCCACCAGCTCGATTTCACAGGCTCGGAGGCCTCAGGTTCGCGTCCCTCTCCCCCTTGCGGGGAGAGGGTAGGGTGAGGGGGTGTCAGCACAGACCTGTAGTGATCCTGCTCGGGGCCGCAGCGACAGAAATCCAGGCGGCGGCGCTAACACCCCCACCCCAACCCCTCCCTGCAAGGGGGAGGGGCTGCGTGGATGCGGCGTTGTTACCCCAATCCGGACCAAATCCCGCCATCACGGTCCCGGCGAGATCGTCGTGCGACCGACGGCGGTGCGGGCGTTGAGCGCCGGGCGGTACATGTCCCGGGCCTGGGCGCCGGGGAGGAGGAACTCCCCGGGCGTCACGGCGCGGGCCACATAGGCCAGGCTGAAGCTCGCCTTGCCGGCCAGGTTCATGGCCGCGACATAGCGGTCGTCGCGGGCCTCCTGGACGCTGGCGGTCGAGAGCTCGCCCAGGAACTTGAACGGTCCGTTCTGGGCGTCGTCGGGACCCAGCACGGTCTCGATCTCGAAGCCGGCCGGCAGGGGATCGTCCACCACCAGGGCCATGGTCCTGGCCTGGCTGGAGCGGCCGGTGACCACCACGATCACCCGGTCACCCTGATGCAGGGCTGAGGTGTCGACCGGTCCGCCGGTGAAGCTGACCAGACGCTTGGACAGCATCACCCCGTTCTGGATCGCCCCGGGCGGCGCCACCGGCGCGCCCGTGACCGTCACCATCCGCCAGATCGCCCCGCCATTGTTGACGAAGCGGCTCTCCGACAGCTTGCCCACCGCCCAGCGCTGGGCGCCGCCCGCCGGGGTCAGGGGCAGGGCCCCCGTGGCGGTGATCTTCACCGGTCCGGCCGCCTGCAACATGAAGTGGGCGGCCTGCAGCAGGCGCGCCTGTTCCTGGGTGTTGAGGGCGTCGGGGTCCTTGACCGCGTTCTCCAGCCGGCTTTGCAGGCCGCGCGCCAGGTCGGCTTCTCCGGCCTCATAGGCCAGGGCCACCACGGCGGCGAGGTCGCGCAACGGGCTTTGATACCAGTCGCTCTCCTCGCGATAGCCCAGGGAGCTGATCGCCTGGCGCAGGGCCGAGCGAGCCCGGGCATGGTCGCCCATCAGGGCCAGACCCGCGCCGACCTGGGCCTTGGCCAGGGGCGAGGCCTCGGACTTCATCTGCACGTCATGCCACCAGCGCAGGCGGGCGAGATCGCCACGCCCGCCCTTGGCCAGCACGTAGAGCGCGTAGGCCGAGGCGCGCGAACGCATGGTCGCCGTGGCCTTCTTGGAGGCTTCCGGAGAGCCCGACCACCAGTCGGGATATTCCAGCCGGTAGGAGACCGAGGCCCAGCCGTCCGGCCGCGAGATCTGGCGCATGGCCGACAGCGCCCGGTCGATGGCTTCCTGCGGGACGGGCGCGCCCATGTTCCGCGCTTCGATCAGGAAGTCGGTGGCGTAGGCGCCCAGCCAGGCGTCCGCCTCGCCATCGCCGACCCGCCAGAGGCCAAAGGCCCCGTCGAGGGTCTGGCGGTCAAGCAGCTTGCCGACCGCCCCGGCCAGGGCCGCCGACGAACGCTTCACCTTCGGGTCGCCGCCCACCTCCAGGGCGTAGAGCAACGGATAGGCGGCCGAGACCGTCTGTTCCGTGCAGCCATAGGGATAGTGCGACAGGGCGCTGGCGATCGGCGCCGGGTCGAAGCCGCGGAAGGGCGAGTAGGAGACCTGCAGGGTCACGTCCCCGGCCGCCAGCCCCGCGAGCAGGTCCGGGGTCGGCGTGAAGGCCTCGCCGGTCTTCTGCAGGGTGGTGGTGGTCCGGGTGATCGGGCTCCAGCCCAGCCGCGTCTGCAAGGGATAGTCCTTGGCGGTGACGAAGCCGGGGCCGGTGACCTTGAAGCCGACCTGGCCGATGCCGGCCACGGTCGGGGCGTTGAAGGCGATCCGTTCGGCCACCCTCTGGCCAAGCGCCAGTTGGAAGGCCTTCTTGAACGGGGCGAGTATGCCGCCCTGCGAGGTCAGCTCGGCGACATACTGGCCGACCTGGCCCTCAAGATTGTGCAGTTCGAGGGTCGCGAAGGCCTTGTCCCCCGGGGCCAGGAAGCGGGGCAGGGAGAGGTCGGCGATCACCGGCTCGCGCACGGTCATCGGCTTGGAGGCCGAGCCCACGGCGGTGTCGGTCCAGGCCACGGCCATCAGCCGCAGCTCGCCATTGAACTCGGCGGCCGGCAGCTTGATCACCGCCTTGCCGTCGAGGCCGGTCTCCACCACCCCCGACCACAGGGCCACGGTCTTGATCGGGGTGACGGTCAGACCCTCGCCGCCGATCTCGTCTCCGCCGAAGTTCACATTGGCCGGCGCGCCAAGGTTGGGATCGAGCAGGCGGCCATAGTCGTCACGATAGTCCAGCGTCAGGGCCTTCTTGCCGAAGTACCACTGCACCGGATCGGGGCTCTTGAACTTGGTCAGCTGCAGGATGCCCTCATCCACGGCCGCCAGCGTCACCCGCGCGCGGCCACCGAAGCCGGCGCCCTTGATGGTCACCGGCACCTCGATCATCGCCTTGGAATCGAGCTTGGGCGGAGTGTCGATCGACACCGCGAGCTTCCGGTCCTTCGGGTCCAGCGGCACATAGACCAGGCCGAGCGCGCGCCTGGGCTTGGGCGAGGCGACCGGATCGCGCGGCTGCACCACGCTGACCAGCACATAGGCCCCGCCGCCCCAGGCGCCGTTGGTCTTCAGCCGCACTGTGGTTCCGTTCGGGCCGACCGAGACGGTCTTCAGGTCGATCAGCCGGTCGGTGGCGACCGCCACCTGGGCCTCGCCGGCATAGGGCGGCTTCAGCGTGATCTCGACCGTGTCGCCCTGGGCGTAGGTCTTGGCCCCGGCGCTGACGCGCACGAAGTCGGGCGCCTCCACGTCCTTCGCGGGCGCCCCCCAGCCGGAGGCGAAGCGGGTGACGGTCTTGGCGCCGTTGGGGCCGAAGACTTCGAGGCGATAGTCGCCCCAGCCGAGCTTGCGCGCGATGCGGGCCGGGGCGCCGGCCGCGATGTTCAGCGAGCCCTTCTGCACCACCACGTCGCGGCTGGTGCGCCGCCACTGCCAGCGGCCATCCTGCTGGAACCAGTCATAGTCCCAGTTCTCGGCGATCAGGCTGTAATTGACCCCGCCGGTGGCGATCCGTTGCCCCGCCGCATTGGCGGCGATGATGTTGAGCGCGATGACCGGGTCGCCGTTTCCGGCAGCGTCGCCCTGGTCGACCTTGACCCCCAGATAGACCGGCTTGGTGCGGACCTTGAGATCCAGGCCCTCCCGGACCGGGCGGCCGCCCGGCTCGAACACCGAGGCCGTGAAGGCGACGGCCAGCGGCTGGGCGGTGTCGCCCGCCTCATCGGCCTTGACCGTGACCACCGCGCGGCCTTCGCCGTCGGTGACCGTCTGGCCGAGGTCGAGATACTTCTCCTCGAAGGGCGAGACCTGGTCGCCCCAGCTATAGCCCTCGAACTGCGGGAAGGGGTCGGGATCGGCCTTCAGCCGGGCCTCGCCTTGGGTCTGCAGGCCGGCGCCAGCGGCGCCATAGAGGAAACGGGCGTTGATCTCGACGCTGCGGGCCTCGCCGGCGGAAAGCGGGCGGCTCTCCTGGCCGGTGGCGGTGACCGCCAGCCGCTGGGGCGCGAAGTCCTCGACCGAGAACGACAGTTCGCCGGCGGCCTTCTCGAGGCCGTCCAGCTCCACCTTGGCCGACCACTTGCCGCGCGGCGCGCTCTTGGGCAGCACGACGTCGGCGCTGACCGAGCCCTGGGGCGCGCTGTCGAAGGGATAGCGCTTGAACTCCACGCCGGAGGGACGGCGGACCACGATGGCGCCCTTACGATCCTTCACCGCCTTGACCTCGCGGTCGCGGAGCAAGGCGTTCAGGTGCACGGTCTCGCCGGGCCGATAGATGCCGCGGTCGCCATAGACATAGGCGTCGACCACCCCGGCCGAGGCGCGGCCGCTGGTCGAGGCGTCGCCGCCGTCGGCGGTGCGCCCGCCGATGCCCTGCTTGCTGAGATCCACCGGCGCGCGGTCGAGGTCGAGCACGGCCAGGTCGCCCTGGGCGCCATAGGCCATCACCATCTTGGCGTCGGCCGCGCCCTCGCCCTCCAGCAGGGCGTGATCGAAGCGGACGTGGCCATTGGAATCGGCCTTGGATTCGGCCAGGTCCTCGCCGTTGCGGGCGACCAGGGTCACTTTCACCCCGGGCAGGATCCTGGCGGTCTTCAGCGAGCGGACCACCACGTCGAGGCTGTCGGAGCCATCATAGGCCGACAGCGCCATGTCGGTGAACATCACCCAGCGCCGGGCCTGGGCCGGAGGGCTGGAATCGTAGCCCGGATCATCGGGCTTGGTCGCGCGGCCGCCGGAGGCGTCGCGGGCCTTGATGACATAGCCGCCGGGCTTCATGTCCTTGAGCACGGCGCCCAGGGGGAAGACGGTGGTGGTCCGGGCGCCGCCGCCGTCGGACTTGACCTCGACCTCGCCCTTCCAGATCACCCGACCCTCGTCGTCGGGGCTGTCGGAGCCATAGTCGTCGGCATAGTCGCCTTCGCCGGTCGGATCGGGCGCGCTGATCGACTTGCGGACCAGGTTGCGGTCGACCACCCGCCAGACCTCGACATAGAGCCGGCTGACATTGACGGTCTCGATGCCGATGCCGTCGGCGTCCTCGCGGGGCAGGATCACGCCTTCGCCGGCGAACCCGACATAGGGCGGCTTCTCGCCGAAGGTGAAATCGACATCGGCGTTGGCGGTCAGGGTCTCGCCGCCCTTGGCCGGCAGTCCCTTCAGCAAGGTCACCCGGCGATCATTGAAGCCGACGCCCGAGACGCAGAGTTCTGAGCCCTTGGCTGAGACGGCCGGGCTGTGGCCGAGGTCGGGGGAGACCAGCACATAGTCGGCATAGGACTTGGACGGGTCGAGGTCGCGGGTCAGCTCCACGCAGGCCATGGGCTCGGCGTGGGAGGAATCGATGCGCGAACGCCAGACCGCGAAGCCTTCAGGCTTGGGCACGCCCCGGCGCGGCGCGTCCGAGGCGCGGGGCTTGCCGAACAGCGACCACCCCTCGGCCCCCGGCTCCAAATGGGCGGTGGCGGGACCCTTGTGGGCGAGCAGGCTGTCGAAGCCCTTGGCCGCCAACAGGCCGCCCCCGAAGGCCAAGGCGATGACGGCGGCGGCGGCCAGGCCCGGCACCTGGCTGCGCCGGGCGCGGTCGGTCCATTGGCGCGCGGTGTCGAGCACCAGATTCAGCCGCGATGGCGGGCCGTGGCCGGGCTCGTCCGGCGTGGGTTGAGGATCGCTCTGGGGTTCTTGGGCGCCGTCATTCGGCGTCTCGTCGCTCGGCGCCATGAGGCCCCCTCCCGGCTGACAGTCTGTCGCAGGCGGATGGGACGCGAAACCGTGGGCGGGGTCAATCTAAGGCGCATGAAACCGTTCGCGCCAACGCGTCAGCCCCGGAGCCTCGCCCATCAGGAGAGTCGATTTTGTGGCGCCGCCGCACGGCGCAACCGCTTGACAGAAGCCGGCGTTGGAGTCGTGATATTGTCATATTGCTGCAACGCACCATGCGAGGCCGTCATGTCCGAACAGCCCTTCGCCTACTCGCTGACCCACGCGGAAAGCGGCTGGACCTGGTGCGTCTATGATGAGGACGGCGCGACCGTGGCCGCTGGCTCGGTCTACAGCCAGTCCGACGCCCAGGCGGCGGTAGAGGCCTCCATCCGACTTGCGGCCCAGCAGCTGGGCGCCTGATCGGGTCTTGACGGCGAGGACGCCCGGCGATCCCCTCTCGGCATGGCGACGCTGACGCGTCGCGCCCCGATCCCTGCAAGGACGCCCTTCGCATGAGACTTCATCTGCTCGCCGCCGCCTCGGCGGCGCTGCTGGCCGCGACCTCCGCCGCCGCCCAGACCCCCGCCAGCCCGCCCACCCCGGCCGAAGCCAAGGCCTTCGTCGACAAGGCCGAGGCCGACCTCGCCGCCTTCAACGAATATGCCGCCAAATCCTCCTGGGTGCGCGCCACCTACATCACCGAGGACACCCAGTGGCTTGAGGCCCGCGCCGGCGCTCAGCAGAACGAGCTGGCCACCGGTTTCGCCAAGCAGGCCGCTCGCTATGATGGGGTGGCGGTCGACCCGGTCACGGCCCGCAAGCTGAAACTGCTCAAGCTCTATCTGGTGATCCCGGCCCCTGACCGGCCCGGCGCGGCCAACGAGGTCGCCCAGCTCGCCTCGCGCCTGGACTCGACCTATTCGACCGGCAAGTTCAGCTACAAGGGCAAGACCCTGAACCTGAACGACGCCGAAGACATCCTCGCCCATTCCCGCGATCCGGCTGAGCTGAAGGCGGTCTGGGAGGGCTGGCACTCCATCGCCCCGCCGATGAAGGACGACTACGCCAAGCTGACCGCACTCGCCAACGAAGGCGCCCGCGGCCTGGGCTTCAAGGACACCGGCGCCCTGTGGCGCTCCAACTACGACATGGATCCCGACGCCTTCGCCGCCGAGACCGACCGGCTGTGGAAACAGGTGGAGCCGTTCTACAAGAACCTGCACTGCTATGTCCGCGCGCGTCTCAACGCCAAGTACGGCGACGCCGTGCAGCCGCGCACCGGCCCGATCCGCGCCGACCTGCTGGGCAATATGTGGGCCCAGGCCTGGGGCAATATCTATGACGTGGTGGCCCCGGTCGGCATCACCTCCAGCTACAGCCTCGATGATCTGCTGACCAAGCACGGCTATGAGCCGGTGACGATGGTCAAGACCGGGGAGGGCTTCTATTCGTCCCTGGGCTTCGCGCCCCTGCCGAAGACCTTCTGGGAGCGCTCGCAGATCACCCGCCCGCGCGATCGCGAGGTGGTCTGCCACGCCTCGGCCTGGGACGTGGACGACAAGAGCGATGTGCGGATCAAGGCCTGCTTCAAGGCCAATGCCGAGGACTTCTACACCGTCCACCACGAGCTGGGTCACAACTACTACCAGCGCGCCTATTCCGGTCAGCCCTACCTGTTCAAGGGCTCGGCCAATGACGGCTTCCACGAGGCGGTCGGCGATTTCGCGGGGTTGTCGGCCCTGACACCGACCTATCTGCACCAGGTCGGTCTCCTGGATCAGGTCCCGGGCGACGCCGAGGACATCCCCTTCCTGCTGAAGATGGCGCTCGATAAGATCGCCTTCCTGCCCTTCGGCCTGATGATCGACAAATGGCGCTGGGAAGTGTTCTCCGGCCAGGTCGACCCGGCCCACTACAACGAGGCCTGGTGGAAGCTGCGCCGGCAGTATCAGGGTCTGACGCCGCCCGGGCCGCGTCCGGCCGACGCCTTCGACCCGGCGGCCAAGTACCATATCGCCGCCAGCGTCCCCTATATGCGCTACTTCCTGGCCTATAATTACGAGTTCCAGTTTCAGCGCGCCGCCTGCCGCCAGATGGGCTGGAAGGGGCCGCTGCACCGCTGCTCGGTCTATGACCGCAAGGACGTGGGCGAGAAGCTGAACGCCATGCTGGCCATGGGCCAGTCCAAGCCCTGGCCGGAGGCGCTCCAGGCCTTCACCGGCGAGAAGACCACCGACGCCAGCGCGGTGACCGAATATTTCCAGCCGCTCAATGTCTGGCTGATCAAGCAGAACAAGGGTGAGCACTGCGGCTGGTAGGGCGCGCGTCGTCGGCGTTTACCCTGCCCGGCGCCCTATTCGTTTACGTTGATCGGCGATCCTCCTGCGGAGTTTCCTAAATCGCGGGAGGACGTCTCGTGCGTCGCGTGTCGAACAGCCCGAACAAGCCAGGCCGCCGCAAGGCGCTGCTCGGCTGGCTGCGCGCCGGCGCCCGGGATGAACGCGGCGCGGCGGCGGTGTTCTTCGCCGTGGCCATGATCCTGCTTGCGCCCATCGTCCTGGGCATGGCCGACATCTATCTGGGCTCGACCCAGAGGACCCAGCTGCAGGACGCCCTCGACGCCGCCACCCTGTTCGCCGCCCGCTCCAGCGCCAACACCACCCCCGCCGTCGACGCCGTCGGCGACAAGGCGCTGAGCGCCAATCTCGTCCTGCCCAGCGGCGTGACCCTGGTCTCCTCGACCTTCACCCTCAGCGGCGACACCGTCACCGGCTACGCCGAGATCACCGCCCCGGCCATCGCCCCCGGTGTCTGGCCTCACGCCAACATCACCGCCAACGCCAAGGTGGTCCGCTCCCTCGACCGGCTGGAAGTCGCCCTGGTGCTCGACAATACCGGCTCCATGGCCGGGACCAAGCTGACCAACACCAAGACGGCGGCCGACAATCTGATCGACACCCTGGTCACGGCCGCAGCCCAGAGCACGCTCACCGACCCGCTCAAGGTCTCGCTGGTGCCCTTCTCAATGACCGTCCGGGTCCAGAACACCACCAGCCTGACGAACTACAACACCACCACTCATGCGGGGACCGGCATCCCCACCTGGCTGGACCCGGAGGCCAAGGCCGAAGTGGCGGCCGGCACGGACAATTTCGATGTCCAGACCGACCGGTTCAAGATGATGAAGCAGATGGGCCTGTCCTGGGCCGGCTGCGTCGAGAGCCGTCAGCAGCCTTATGACATCCAGGAAACCGCGCCGACGACGGGCACGGCGGCCACCATGTTCGTGCCCTATTTCTGGCCCGACGAGCCCGATTCCAGCGCCGGCTACTGGGGCTATCAGAACGACTATCGCCCGGACGGCACCACCAGCAACAGCTGGCTGACCCGTCAGCGCAACTCGGCCAAGTACACCGCCGCCCCGACCTCGGGGGATGGCCCCAACCAGGACTGCGACATGCAGCCCCTGATCCGGCTGACCACCGCGACGGCCTCAGTGAAGACCGCCATCGACGCGATGGTCGCCACTGGCGAGACCAATGTGCCCATGGGCCTGATGTGGGGTTGGCACACCTTGTCGCCGAACGCCCCCTTCGCCGACGGCGCCGCCTATACCTCGACCCATCTACGCAAGATCATCATCCTGATGACCGACGGCGACAACACCTACACCAACCCCTCGAACTCCAACGGCAACCTCTCCAGCTATGAGGGGCTGGGCTATATCTGGCAGAACCTGTTGGGCGTCACGAGCGCGTCGGATTCCACGCGCACCACCAAGATGAACGCCCGCTTCACCGCGCTCTGCGCAAATGTGAAGGCCCAGGGCATCACCATCTACGCGGTGGGCGTCCAGGTCTCGTCGGGCTCCAAGGCCCTGCTGCAGAGCTGCGCCACCTCGAGCGACAAATATTATGACGTGACGGCGGCCTCTGATCTGAACGCCGCCTTCGCCGCCATCGCCGGCTCGATCAACGCCCTGCGCATCTCCCACTGATTGTCGGGACGAGGCAGGCCGCGGCGAACGCGCCGTGGCCTGAGTTCGGCCCTCAGGCGGTACGCGTGCGCGCCTGAGCCTCGACCTTGGCGGTCCAGACCTGCTCGACCACCCTCAACAGGCCCTCGGCGGTGATCGGCTTGGTGACATGGCCGTCGGCGCCGGCGGCGGCCGAGGCCTGAGCGTGCTCGGGCATGGCGTTGGCGGTCAGGGTGTGGATCGGCGTCGGCCGCGCGCCCAGGCGGGCCTCGCGCCGGCGGATGGCGCGGATGGCGGTCAATCCGTCCATCACCGGCATCTGCATGTCCATCAGGATCAGGTCGAAGTTGGAGCGGGCGGCCAGGTCCACGGCCTCGGCCCCGTTCTCGACGCTGGTCAGGTCGACCCCCGCCGCGCCCAGGATCAGCTCAACCACCCGGCGGTTGGTCGGGTGGTCCTCGGCCAGCAACACCCGCATGGCGTCCAGGTCGGCCGGCGCGGCCGCCCCTTCATGTTCGCCCCACATCTCCACCGCGCCCTGGCGACGGGGCAGTTCCAGGGACAGGCAGAACACCGAGCCCTCACCGGGGGTGGAACGGGCCGACAGCGCGCCGCCCATGGCCTCGGCCAGGGAGCGGGAAATCGCCAGGCCCAGGCCGGTGCCGCCATATTTGCGGGTGATCGAACCGTCGGCCTGCTGGAAGCGGCCGAACAGACGCTGGCGGGTCTCCTCGTCGAAGCCGATGCCGCTGTCGGCGACCTCGAAGTCGAGATGGGTGGTGGTTTCGTCCCGGCGGGCCCTGACCGACAGCTTCACCTCGCCCTGGCCGGTGAACTTGACCGCATTGCCCAGCAGGTTCGACAGGATCTGGCGGATGCGCGGCGCATCGCCCTCGAAGGCCCCCTGTGCGTAAGGGTCGACCGCGACGGTCAGCTTGAGACCCTTGGCCTCGGCATTGGCCTGGAACAGGGCCGCGCAGGCGTTGACCGAGGTGACCAGGTCGAAGGCTTCCGGCCGGATCACCAGCTGGCCTGCCTCGACCCGGGCCAGGTCGAGAATGTCGGTGAGCAGCGCTTCCAGGGTCTGGGCGGAGGTCTCGATCAACCCGACCATCTCGGCCTGGGGCTGGGACAAGGGCGTCCGCGCCAGGGCGCCGGCTATGCCCATCACCCCGTTCAGCGGGGTGCGGATCTCGTGGCTCATATTGGCCAGGAATTCGCTCTTGGCGCGGTTGGCCGCCTCGGCGGCCTCCTTGGCCTGCAAAACCTCGAGCTCGGCCCGCTTCTGGCTGTCGATGTCGCGCAGCACGCCGACCACGCGGGTGATCTGGCCGTCCTCGCCGCGGAAGGTGTCGACGGCGGAGAAGAACCAGCGCGCGACGCCATCCTCCGGCGACACCACCCGATAGGTGGAGCGGAACGGCGCGCCGGTCTTCACGTGGGTCTTCCAGATCACCTTGACGGCGGCCAGGTCGTCGGGGTGGATGTCACGCCAGATATTGGCGTTGAATTCATTGAAAGTCTGGACGGCTATGCCGGTGGTCTTGGTCGAGGTCAGCTTCTGGCGTTCGTAGTCCATCTCCCAGACATTCAGCTCGCCGATCTCCAGGGCCAGCTTCAGTCGGGCCTCGGAGCGCCGGGTGACTTCCAAGGCCTCGACCGTGGCGGTGACGTCCACCGACATGACCAGCACCCCGCCGACCGCGCCGGTTCCGTCGCGCCAGGGGGTGACCTCGACCCGCACCCAGCGCGGTGTTCCGTCCGGCAGCAGGATACGGACCTGGTCCTGCTGCACCGCTTCACCGGCGAGCGCCTGCTCGTACAGCCGCCGCCAGCGATCAGGTTCGGACCCGGTGTCGTGGAGAATAGAGCCGACCAGGTCCGGCTGCTGGCGTTCGGTGTTCCAGCGCGGGCTGACGCGGATCACCCGCAGCGCCCGGTCGGTCATGCACATGGCCACCGGCGCCGCCTCGACGAAGGCCGCAGCCAGTTCGCTGGCCGCCGCCGCCTCGCCCTTGACCTGGGCCAGGTCGCGCAGGGTGTGATGCTGGGCGCACTCATTGGCGACGATGGCCGCCAGGTCGCTCAGATAGCTCGCGAGATCGGGGTCGAAGACGTGCGGCTGCTCGTGGGCCAGGATCACCGCGCCGATGCGGTGGTCAGCCGCCAGCGCGATGGGCGCGCCGGCGATGAACCTCAGCTGCCGGGGCCCGGTGACATAGGGGTGCGCGGCGAATTGGGAATCCTCGCGCGCATCCTCGACCCACAGCAGGTCGTCCGATCTCAGGACGGCGCCGGTGAAGGTGGCGGAAAGGTCGGGTTGGCGGTCCCAGTCGTCCGGCGCATTGGCCCGCCAGACGCCGAGCTCGTCGCACAGCACGACGACGGCGTGAAAGCCCGTATGGGCGCGGGCCAATCGCTCAACCCGCTCAAAGGTCGGGACCAGACTGCGCAGATCAAGGGCGCCACCGACCTGGGTGGGCAGGCCTGAGACCGTCGTCCCTGTGCTCCCTCGCGCCATGCCGTTCTCCCCTCAGAGAACGGGAGTATTCGGCTGCGACGTTAAATTTCCGTCGCGCTCTACAGCAGTTTGATCTCGCGCAGCCGTTCCTTGAGGAATTCATCGGCGGTGATGGGGGTGGGATAGCGGTCCGGCCGCGCCGCCGTGACGCAGGCGGGCAGGGTGGCGATCTCGTAGTCCGGATTGAAGTGCAGGAAGAACGGCGTCGAATAGCGCGGGAATCCCCGCCGCTCCGGGGCCGGGTTGACCACCCGGTGGGTGGTGGAGGGCAGCACGTGGTTGGTCAACCGCTGCAGCATGTCGCCGATATTGACCACCAGGGCCCCGGCCGGCGGGCTGATCGACAGCCAGGTCCCGTCGCGCTTCAGCACCTCCAGCCCGGCCTCCTCGGCGCCGAGCAGCAGGGTGATGACATTGATGTCCTCATGCGCTCCGGCCCGGATATTGGGCCCGTCGAAGGGCGCGGGCGGATAGTGCAGCAGGCGCAGGATCGAATTGCCGTCGGCCACCGTGGCGTCGAAGAACTGGCGGTCCAGCTTCAGATATTGGGCTATGGCCTCCAGCACCTTCACCCCCATGGCGTCCAGCGCCTGGTAGAGCCAGGCGACATCCGGGTGGAAGGCGGGAACCTCCGCCGGCCAGACATTGGGCGGCATGTTTCCGGCATAGCGATGGCCGGCCGGCAGGTCGCGCCCCATGTGCCAGAACTCCTTCAGGTCGAAGTGCTCGTGGTCCTTGGCCGTCTCGATGCCGAACGGGGTGTAGCCGCGCTGACCGCCGGTCCCGACCACATAGGCCCGCTTGGTCGCCTCTGGCAGGGCGAAGAAGGCCTTGGCGGCGGCGATCGCCGCCTCGATGCGGCCCTGGTCCAGGCCGTGGTCGGCGATCACGGCGAAGCCATAGGTGGCGAAGGACTCGCCCAGCTCGCGGGAGAAGCCTGCGAAATCAGCGGTGAACGACCGGAAGGAGACCGGCGCGATGGAGTCTGGGGTGGTCATTCCGCTCCCCTACACCCGCGAGGCCGCGGCCTCCAGACCTGTCACCTCACGACGCTCGCGCAGCGCGCGCGGCCTCGACCTCGGCGGCGGCCTCGGCCTCTTCGTCCTCGTCGATGTCCATTTGCTCCAGGTCGGCGCGCAGCAGCCGCTCCATGGTCTCGGCGGCGTCGCGGCTGGCCAGGATATAGCGGTCCTCGCCCCAGACCGGCGCCAGGCGCAGGAAGGAGGCGATGTCGTGCTTGCGGAAGATGGCTGCGGCCTTGGAGGCGCGCTTGGCCGAGAAGCCCAGATGCTTCAGGGCCCGCTCGCCGAACTTCAACCCGCCCTCGAAGGTCTCGCGCTCCACCCCGTGAGCGCCCTTCTTGAGCAGGTCATAGGCATGCCGGCGGTCGAAGGCGCGGGCCAGGACCGTCAGGTGGGGGAAGGCTTCCCGCGCCGCCTCCACGATTTCGATGGCCTTGTCCTGGTCGTCGATCGCCACCAGCAGCAGCTTGGCCTTCTCAGCGCCGGCGGCCCGCAGCAAGTCCAGCCGGCTGGCGTCGCCATAGTGCACCTTGCGGCCGAACCGGCGCAGCAGGTCGATCTGCTCGATGCTGGAATCCAGGGTGACGGTGGAGACCTCGTTGGCGATCAGGAGGCGGCTGGCGATCTGGCCGAAGCGGCCATAGCCGGCGATGATCACCTCCGGGTCCTTCTCGTCGAAGGGGATGTGCTCGGGTTCCGGGCCCAGGGCCTCGGCGCGGTTCAGCACCAGGATCTCATAGGCCAGGAAGGCCAGGGGGGTGAAGGCCATCGACACCGCCACCACGGCCGACATCAGCTTGGCGAGATCCCCGCCCATGACGCCGGCGCCCACCGCGAAGGTCAGCAGCACGAAGGCGAATTCGCCGCCCTGGGCCAGGGCCACGGCGGTGGTGGCGGCCTCGCGCTGCGGCATGCGCGCCAGCCGTCCGACCGCGAACATGGCCAGGGCTTTCAAGATCATCACGCCGACCACCAGCCCGAACAGCAGGAAGGGCTGGCGAGCGACCACGCCGAAGTCGAGGCCCGCCCCCACCGTGATGAAGAACAGGCCGAGCAGCAGGCCGCGGAACGGCTCGATGTCGGTCTCCAGCTCACGACGGAACTCGCTCTCGGCCAGCACCACCCCGGCCAGGAAGGCGCCGAGCGCCGGGGACAGCCCGACCAGCTGCATGAGGGCGGCGACCGCCACCACCAGCAGCAGGGCGAAGGCGGTGAAGATCTCGCGCAGCCGGGCGGCGGCGATGAAGCGGAAGATCGGCTGGGTCAGATAGCGGCCGCCGACCACCACGGCGCCCACCGCCGCGAAGATCGCCACGGCCCGCAGCCAGCCGGGCAGGCCGGCCAGCAGGGGGGTGTTGGCGCTGGCCTCCACGGCATGCGGAATGGTGGCCAGCAGGGGCAGGAAGGCGAACAGCGGAATGACCGCCAGATCCTGGAACAGCAGGACGCCAAAAGTCGCCTCGCCGACCGCGCCCTGGCGCAGGCCCTTCTCCTCCAGATTGGCCAGCACGATGGCGGTCGACGACATGGCCAGCACCAGGCCGGCGGCGACCGCCAGCTTCCAGGTCAGGCCGAACATCACCGCCGCGCCGGCGATCAGCACGGCCGTGAGGACCAGTTGCCCGCCGCCCAGGCCGAAGATCGCCGTCCGCATCCGCCACAGAAGCGCCGGGCGCACCTCCAGCCCGATCAGGAACAGCAGGATCACCACCCCGAACTCGGCGAAGCGCATGACGTCGTGCTGCTCGCCGACCAGGTTCAGCATGAAGGGGCCGACGATGATGCCGGCCACCAGATAGCCCAGCACCGAACCGAGCCCCAGACGCTTGGCGATCGGCACGGAGACGACGCCCGCGGTCAGATAGACCAGGGCTTGGATCAGGAGGCCTTCGCCGTTCATGGCTGGGTGTCCGGGCGGGGGCTTGAGTGCATGGCGTGACTATGGACCGAGGTTCACGGATTCGCGCAGCGGATTTCCGCAAGGTAGGTTTTCAAATGCTGCAGTGCGGCGTAAGAAATCGGCATGGCTGACAAGGTTCGCAAGGACGCGGTCGAGGCGCTCTCCGAAGTGCTGTTCGACGGCATGACCATCATGGCGGGGGGCTTTGGCCTCTGCGGCATTCCCGAAAACCTGATCGCGGCGATCCGCGACACCGGGGTCAAGGACCTCACGGTGATCTCCAACAATTGCGGGATCGACGGCTTCGGCCTGGGCGTGCTGCTCGGCGCCGGCCAGATCCGCAAGATGATCTCGTCCTATGTGGGCGAGAACAAGCTGTTCGCCGAGCTCTATCTGTCCGGCAAGCTGGAGCTCGAGTTCAATCCCCAGGGCACACTGGCCGAACGCATCCGGGCCGGCGGGGCGGGCATACCGGCCTTCTTCACCAAGACCGGGGTCGGCACCCTGGTGGCCGAGGGCAAGGAAGTCCGGGAGTTCGACGGCGAGCTCTATGTGATGGAGCGCGGCCTGACCGCCGATCTCGCCATCGTCAAGGCCCACACCGGCGACGCCGAGGGCAACCTCGTCTACCGGAAGACCGCGCGGAACTTCAATCCGATGATGGCCACGGCCGGCAAGATCACCCTGGCCGAGGTCGAGCACCTGGTCCCGGTGGGCGCCCTCGACAAGGACAACATCCACACGCCCGGCGTCTATGTGGACCGCATCTTCCAGGGCGCGGAGTTCGAGAAGCGCATCGAGCAGCGCACCGTCCGCACCAAGGAAACCGCATAATGGCTTGGTCGAGAGACGAGATGGCGGCTCGCGCCGGCCAGGAGCTGCGCGACGGCTTCTATGTGAACCTCGGCATCGGCATTCCGACCCTGGTGGCCAACTACATCCCGGCCGGCATGAGCGTCACCCTGCAGTCGGAGAACGGCATGCTGGGCATGGGTCCCTTCCCCTTTGAGGGGGAGGAGGACGCCGACCTGATCAATGCCGGCAAGCAGACCATCACCGAGCTGCCGTCGTCGTCCTATTTCAGCTCGGCCGACAGCTTCGCCATGATCCGGGGCGGCCATATCGACCTCAGCATCCTGGGGGCCATGCAGGTGGCCGCCAATGGCGACCTCGCCAACTGGATGGTGCCCGGCAAGATGGTCAAGGGCATGGGCGGGGCCATGGACCTGGTGGCCGGCGTCAAGCGGGTGGTCGTGGTCATGGAGCACACCGAGAAATCGGGCGCCGCCAAGCTGGTCAAGGCCTGTTCCCTGCCGCTCACCGGGGCGGGCGTGGTCGACATGGTGGTCACCGATCTGGGCGTCTTCGAGGTCAATCGCGGCAAGACCCCGGTCAGGCTGATCGCCCTGGCGCCGGGCGTCTCCCTCGACGAAGTGACGGCCAAGACCGAGGCCCCCTTCGAGGTGGCGCTCTAACCCCCTACCGCCAACGCAGGACCCAGGGGCCGAGCGCCGCGCCGATCGCGGCCGGCGCAATCATGCCCAGGCTGTACCAGACCGTCACGAAGGGCATGGTGCTCTCCGGACAGTGCAGGCCGTAAATCAGGGCCGCGACCCCGCCGGAGAACAGCCCCGCCGCCGCCCCGGCCAGGGCCAGGCGCGTGGGGGCCAGGTTGCGCACCACGATCAGGGTGAGCGCCAGCATGGGCAGGGCGAGCGTCAGGATGTTGCGCGGGCAGACCCGCCAGGAATGGCCCATCAACAGCGGCATGCGAGCGTCGGGCTCCGCGCCCATCCAGCGCCAGAGGCTGATCGCGCCCACCAGGCCGAACACCGCCAGCGCCAGGGTCAGGCCCCTGCGCCCGGAGCCTGCCGGTCGCGACAGCCGCTCCACGCACCAGAAGCCAGCCAGGGCGAACAGGGCGGCATAGGCGGCCTTCATCCAGAACATCGGCTTGCCGAAGGCCTGCGGATAGTCGGGGCGGAAGCCCAGCCACAGCACCACCAGGACCAGCGCGACCGCGGCGCCGATCCCGGCGGCGAGCGCCAGGCGCGGGCGGACCCCGACCCCCGGCGTCACGTCCAGGCTCAGGGCCTCTATGAGGTCGTCAGTCTTCAACGCCGCTGTTCCTCGCGATGAGCGCCTTCAGGGCGCGGTGCAGGCTGACCTTGGCGGCGCCCTCGCTGATGCCGATTCGGGCGCCGGCTTCGGCCAGGCTGAGGCCTTCGATCTTCACGTCACGCACCAGCTTCTGCTGCTTGTCGGGCAGCACCGACAGCACCCGGTCGAGATCGCCCCGGGTCGAGGCGCTCTCCGCCTCCGGCTCGGCCAGCCACTCCGCCACGTCGTCGATCGGCACGTGCTGGCGGATGCGGTTGCGCCGCCAGTGGTCGATCAGCTTGTAGCGCGCCACGGCGTGCGCCCAGGCCGTGAACGGCTGGGCGGGATCATAGGTCATGCGGCGACGATGCACCGCCAGCAGGGTCTCCTGCACCAGATCCTCCACGTCCGAGCCCGCGCTGGCGTCCATGCGGCGGGCGAAATAGGCGCGCAGCCGAACCCCCAACAGGGAGAGAAGCTCGCGCCATGCGGCGGCGTCGCCAGCCTGGCCACGCACCATCAAGGCCTTCAGGCGGTCCTCGAGGTCTGCGGCCACGCGGGCGATTCTCCATTCAATACGGGCGGTGCGGCCCAAGGGTTACATGCAGCCGCCGACAAAGAAAATCTCTGGTCGACCGTAACCTTGGCCGGGGGCGTCGCGAACTATCTCATCGACCGACGCCGAACAGGACCGGTCGCCGCAACAGACCCAACCCTGAAGGAACGACCCAGATGAACTTCGCCCAAAACACCCTCGCCGCCGTCGCCGTCCTCGCGCTCACCAGCGGCGCCGCGCTCGCCGCTGAAAACAGCATGTCCGGCGGCATGATGGCCAAGAAGCCCGTCGAGACCGAGAAGTGCTTCGGCGTCGCCATGGCCGGCCACAATGACTGCAAGGCCGGCGCCGGCACCACCTGCGCGGGGACCTCCAAGATCGACTATGACGGCAAGGCCTTCAAGGAAGTCGCCAAGGGCACCTGCGTCACGATGAAGACCCCGCACGGCATGGGCATGCTGGCCCCCAAGGGCTGAGCCTGACGAGACCCGGGAAACCCGCCATGACCCACGGACCGTCCGCCGCCCCCACCGCGGGGCTGGGCCTGAAGCCGCAGCACTATGCGGAGGCGCTCGCCTGCGGGGCGGACGGCCTGTGGTTCGAGGTTCACCCGGAGAACTACATGGCTGAAGGCGGGCCCCGGCTCGCCTGGCTCGACGCGATCCGTGCGGACCACCCCCTGTCCCTGCACGGGGTGGGCCTCTCCCTGGCGGCTGACGAAGCCCCGGACGAGGCCCACCTGTCGGCCCTGCGCCGGCTGGTCGACCGCTACCAGCCCTTCGTGGTCTCCGAGCACCTGGCCTGGTCGACCCGACGCGGCGCCTATGCTCCCGACCTGCTGCCCTTTCCCCGCACCCGCCCGGCCCTGGCCCGGGTCGCCGACAATATCGGCCGGATGCAGGACGCCCTGGGCCGCACGGTGCTGATCGAGAACCCCTCGCTCTATATGCCGCTCAAGGGCCACGACCTGTCCGAGACCGAGTTCCTCGCCGAGCTGGTCCGCGCCACCGGCTGCGGCCTGCTGGTCGACGTCAACAATGTCGCGGTCAGCGCGCATAACCTCGGCTATTCCGCTCACGCCTATCTGGACGCCCTGCCGGCCGCCGCCATCGGCGAGATTCACCTGGCCGGCCATGCCCGCGACGAACGCCTGGGCGAGGCCCTGTTGATCGACACCCATGGGGCGCCGGTGGCCGAGCCGGTCTGGGCCCTGTTCGAACGCCTGGTCGATCGGATCGGCCCGCGACCCACCCTGATCGAGCGCGACGACAATATCCCCGCCTTCGCCGAACTCCTGGCCGAGCGCGACCGCGCCCACGCCATGCTGAGGGCGCCGGTCCATGCTTGACCTGACCCGCTTCCAGGACGCCTTCGCCGCCGCTCTGGCGGGGAAGGATGACGCGCTCATCCCTTGGTGGGATGACGCCGAGGCTGGCGCGGCGGGCCTCAGCGTCTATCGCAACACCGTGGCCAAGGGCTGCGCCGACGCCCTGGTCGCCAATTTCCCCAGCGTGGCGCAGGTGACGGGCGAGGCCTGGCTGGCCGCGGCTGCCGTCCGCTTCGCCGCCGACCATCCGCCGGCCCGCGCCTCCCTGCTGGACTATGGCCAGGGCTTTCCCGACTGGCTGGCCCAGTTCCCGCCCGCTGCGGACATGCCTTTCCTCCAGGGCCTGGCGGCCCTGGACCTGGCCTGGACGGCCGCCCATCTGGCGGCCGACGCCTCGTCGCTCGACGCCGCCGCCTTCGAACGCCTGGATGGCGAAGCCTTCGCGGCGACCGTCGCCGACCTGCACCCCAGCGCCCGGATCGCCGCCTTCGACGACGGCCTCGCCAGGCTCTGGTCCAGCCTGAGGTCTGCGGAGACCGCGCCCGAGGCGCTGGAGCTCGATGACGCGGCCTCGGCCGTGCTGATCCTGCGCCCCGGGCTGGAGATCGAGATCCACCACCTCAGCCCAGGCGGCTTCGCCTTTCTCGACGCCTGCCGCCAGGGTCAGCCCCTGGCCCAGGCCGCCGGTCTCGCCCTGGCGGCGGAGCCTGGCCTGGCGCTCGCCCCCCTGTTCGCCACCCTCATCGCCGCCGGCGCCTTCGTGCGCCTGCGCCCCTCATCCGACTAGGAGCCCCTGACATGACCGATCTCGCCCCTGGCGTGGCCGCCCCCGCGCTCGCCAACCCCGTGCGCGCCTTCGCCGGCCTCGCCCAACGCCTGATCCCGGACGACGCCATCGCCCTCATCACCCGCCTGGGCGTGGCCGGGGTGTTCTTCATGTCGGGCCGCAGCAAGGTCGACGGGATCCTGCACATCACCGACGGGACCTACACCCTGTTCCGCGAGGACTATCGCGTCCCGCTGATCCCGTCGGACATCGCCGCCCACCTGGCCACCTACTCCGAACACCTGTTCTCGATCCTGCTGGTGCTGGGCCTGTTCACCCGTTTCTCGGCCCTGGCCTTCCTGGGCATGACCACGGTGATCGAGGTCTTCGTCTATCCCGACGCCTGGCCGACCCACCTCAGCTGGGCGGGCCTCTTGATCTATCTGATCGCCCGGGGCGGCGGCCGGTTCAGCCTCGACCGCGCCTTCAAGCTGGATTGATCGATCCGGCCGGAGCATCCTTCGACGCTCTGGCCGCGTAGACTTTTTGCCGACCTGATCTGGAGTTTCCGATGAACCGTCCGCTGTTCCTCGCCGCCGCCGTCGCCGCCCTCGCCGTGGCGGGGTCCGCCCCCGCCGCCGACGCCTACAAGACCGCGATCTTCGCCGGCGGCTGCTTCTGGTCGGCCGAGCACGACATCCAGCACACCCCCGGCGTCAAGGCCGTGGTGGTCGGCTATTCCGGCGGCCAGCGCAGGAACCCGACCTATGAGAACCATGAGGGCCACCTGGAATCGATCAAGGTGACCTATGACCCCGCCAAGGTCAGCTATCCGCAGCTGGTGGACGCCTTCTTCCACCACATCGACCCGACCGATCCCAATGGCCAGATCTGCGACTTTGGCCCCAGCTATCACACTGCCGTCTTCGTGGCCGATCCGGCCGAGCGGGCGGCGGCGGAACAGGTCAAGGCCCAGGTGGCCAAGGCCCTGAAGCGGCCGGTGGCGACCACCATCCTGCCGGCCTCGACCTTCTGGATGGCCGAGGACTATCACCAGGACTACGCGGCCAAGAACCCGGTGGCCTACGGCGCCTATCGCGTCGGCTGCGGCCGCGACGCCCGGCTCAAGGCGGTGTGGGGCGGCCACTGACCCGACTACGGGGGGGGCGTGAGCCCGTCTGGTCGAAAACAGTGCGACCAATCGCACCAGGGTCGGAGCCCATCCGGCCCCGTCAGGCGCCACGAGCCCGGACACTCAATCCCTGTACGGATAAAGCTTTGCGGGCCGAGCACCCCGCCTTGGCCTCCGCGACCCCGGGCTCGGCCCCCACGAGGCCGTAGAGGGCGATGCGTGTCTTTCGCGCAGCACTGTCACGACTCCTCGCGACCGTAACAAAAGCGTCACCCACCGTGGCGATTTCCGGTCTATAGGGTGGCGAAATCGAGGTGGCCGGGCTGGCGGCCTGCGATGCTTGATGGAGGGGATTCCATATGACGTATCTGAAAAGGCTCGCGGGCGGAGCGGCTCTGACCGCCCTCGTCTGCGCCATGTCGTCGGCGGTCTACGCGCAGGAGACGACCTCGTCCCTGCACGGCGCCGTCACCGCGTCGGGCGCGCCGGTCGGCAAGGCCACCGTCACCGTCGTTCACACCCCGTCGGGCACGCGGGTCGTGACCATGAGCGACGCCAACGGCGACTTCGACGTCCGCGGCCTGCGGGTCGGCGGTCCCTATAAGGTGACCATCACCGCCCCGGGCCACGCGGCCAAGGCCTTCGACGCCATCTATCTCCAGGTCGGCCAGACCTTCAGCCTCGACGCGGACGTGGAGTCCGCCGAAGTCGCTGAACTGGTGGTCACCGGCACCGTCAACCGCGACAAGGACTCCGGTCCCAAGACCGTGCTCGGCAAGGACGCCATCGCCACCATCGTCAGCGTCGACCGCGATCCGCGCGACCTGGCCCGCCACGACATCCTGGTCGCCCAGGACATCTCCGGCGGCCGGTCTGGCACCAATGCCGGCGGCGTCTCGATCGCCGGCTCCAACCCGCGCTTCAACCGCCTCGCGGTCGATGGCGTCACCACCCAGGACAATTTCGGTCTGAACCAGGGCGGCCTGACCACCAACCGTGGCCCGGTGACCCTGGACGCGGTCGAGCAGTTCGCCATCGCGGCGGTTCCGACCGACGTTGAAAACGGCGACTTCGTCGGCGGCGCCTTGAACATCGTTCTGAAGTCCGGTGGCAATCAGTTCCACGGCATTCTCTTCGACAACTATCTGAACGACGGCATGGTCGGGAAGAAGAGCGAAGACACCACCATCAAGCAAAAGATCAGCCAGAAGAACTACGGCGCCTTCCTCTCGGGCCCGATCTGGCAGGACCACGCCTTCTTCGCGGCGTCCTATGAAAAGTACGAATCGATCGCCCCGACGCTCTTCGGCGCGCCCGGCTCCGGCGCCGCCAACATCTTCCTGAACGGCCTGACCCAGTCGACGATCGACTCCGTCGCCAACACCTACAACACCGTCTACAAGAGCAAGTTCAACACGTTGGGTATCCCGACCACCACCCCGGTGCTGGACGAAAAGTACTCGGTGAAGCTGGACTGGAACATCACCGACCGGCACCGGGCGAGCGTCACTTATCGCCGCGCCGAGTCGATGACGACCAACACCTTCAACCTCAGCGCCACCACGGCCAACCTGGCGTCGGCCTGGTACGTGGTCGACAACGTCGACACGGCGACCACGGTCGAACTGCACTCGAACTGGACCGACAATCTGTCGACCACGTTCAAGGCGACGACCCGCAAGTACACCAACTCCCAGACGCCTCCGAGCGGCCAGAACTACGCCGACGTCTCGGTCTGCACCGCGCCGACCTCCGACGCGACCCTGACCAGCTGCGCCAGCGGCTTCGACACCGTCCGCTTCGGCCCCGACCAGTTCCGCCACTACAACAAGCTGGCCGAGGAAGAGACCCGCTACCAGTTCGTCGGTGAATATGTCGCCAGCGACCACCTGCTGAAGTTCGGCGCCCAGGCCCGCGAAGCCAAGCCCTTCGACGTCTTCGTGCCGCAGTCCCACGGCCTGTACTACTTCGACTCCCTGGCCGACTTCGCGGCTGGCAAGGCGGGCTCGCTCAGCTACCAGAACGCCGTTTCCGGCAACCCGGCGGATGCAGCCTACAACTCGCCCTACTGGACCTATTCGGTCTTCCTGCAGGACACCCTGACGGTCACGCCGGACCTGAAGGTCGCCGTCGGCGCCCGCTACGACTGGTACTCGGAATCCGACAAGCCGATCTTCAATCCGAACTTCCTGGCCCGGAACGGCTATTCCAACCAGAAGACCATTGACGGCCAGAAGATCCTGATGCCGCGCGTCTCGGCCATCTGGACCCCGGCCAGCAATATCAAGCTGAGCGCGGGCTTCGGTCTGTTCTCGGGCGGCACTCCGGACGTGATCACCGGCGCGCCCTTCTACAACACCGGCTACGCCACCACCGGCGTTACCATCAACCGCACCGCCACCGGCTTCACCGAAACGACCGGCGCCGGCGGCTTCACCAACGCCATCGGCTCGGCCGGCCTGGACAATCTGTCCGCCGATCCGACCTTCGGCTACACCGTCCCGACCGTGATCCAGCAGCTGCAGCAGGGCACCCTGACCGGGACCCCGCTGATCCCGCCCCTGGGCGCCGTGATCGCCCTCGACCCCTCCTTCCAGATGCCCAGCCAGTGGAAATCCTTCCTCTCGGGCTCCTGGACCGTGGGCGACGGCTGGCGTCTGTCGGCCGACGTGGTGGCCATCAAGACCAACCACGACGTCACCTATTTCGACAACCGCTCCCAGCCTCTGACGATCAACGGCGTCCAGCAGTTCCTGCCGGACGGCCGTATCCGCTATGACGGCCTGGCCGCCACGGTGGCGGGTAAGACCTCGTCCAACCTGGGCTCGAACAACGACCTGATCGTCGGCAACAGCTCCAAGGGCCACTCCTATACGGTGGCTGTCGGCGCTTCGAAGACCTTCGATTGGGGCGGTGATTTCGGCATAGGTTACGCGCACCAGCAGCTGAAGGATCTGACTCCCGGCCTGTTCTTCGGCACCACCGCTGGCTCGCTCTATGGCAGCGCCCCGGCCGGCCAGGACCCGAACCGCGACACCCTGGGCCGCTCGGTCTACGAGATCGGCAATCGCTACAAGTTCGAGTTCGGCTATCACCACGCCTTCTTCGGCGACAACATGACCCGCGTCAGCCTGTTCGCTGAACGTCAGGACGGCCGTCCTTTCAGCTTCCTGATGAGCGACCGCGCCAGCGGCCGCAGTGCGGTCTTCGGTGTGACCAAGACGGCGCAGGAACTCTATGTTCCGGACTTCAAGGGTGACACCAACACCGCCGACCTCAATGTCGGTCTGGTGACCTTCGCCACCCAGGCGGACTACGACAACTTCAAGCGCTACGTGACCAACTTCGGTCTGCCGAACAACGCCCTGGTCGATAAGTACTCCAAGACCAATGCGCCGATCGGCCGCCTGGACATGCAGTTCAGCCAGGAACTGCCGTCCTTCTTCGAGGGTCACAAGATCAAGGTGAACCTCGACGTTCGCAACGTCCTGAACCTGGTCAACAACAAGTGGGGCCGTGTCGCGGAATATGGCGATCAGGTCCTGGTGAAGGTTGACTGCGCCGACGCCAATGGCGTGGCCATCGCCTCGACCAGCGCCGCCTGCCCCCGCTACAAGTACTCGCAGGTCCCGACCTCGGTCACCAAGACCCAGAATGCGGCCGCCTCGCTCTGGTACGTCCAGCTCGGTCTGCGCTACGAGTTCTAAGCGTCTGATCGGACGACAAGATCTGGGGGGCGGTCCGGCAACGGGCCGCCCCTTTTCTTATGCGCGCTTGACGTTGCGCTCAGAGCCGCCCATCTGCCCGCGTCTCATGTCTCGAGGATCGCCATGACCCTGACCGTTCCCGCCGAATGGGCGCCCCACAAGGCCATGTGGCTGGGCTTCCCCAGCCATGCCGAGCTCTGGCAGGAGGACATTGCGGTCGCCCAGGGAGAGGTCGCCGCCCTGGCCCGCGCCCTGGCCGGGCCCGGCGCCGAGCAGGTGCGGCTGATGACCGGCTCCCCCGAGGGCGAGGCCGCCGCCCGCGCCCAGCTGGGCGACGTCCCCGGCATCGAGATCGTGCCGGGCAGGTTCGGCGACATCTGGCTGCGCGACACCGGACCGATCTTCGCCAAGGGACCGAACGGCGCCGTGGCCCAGGGCTTCCGGTTCAATGGCTGGGGCGGCAAGTACATCATGGACCATGACGAAGAGGTCGCCGGCCAGATCGCAGTCGCGGCGGGCACGCCGCTCGTCGCCAATGACCTGATCATGGAAGGCGGCGCCCTGGACCATGACGGGGCGGGGACCATCCTCACCACCGGCCAGTGCCTGCTGAACCCCAACCGCAACCCGGGCTGGACCGCCGCCCTCGCCGAGGCGGCGCTGGCCAAGGCCCTGGGCGCCCGCAAGCTGGTCTGGCTGGGCGAGGGCCTCGCCAACGACCACACCGACGGCCACGTCGACAATCTGGCCCGCTTCGTCGCGCCGGGTCACGTGGTCTGTCCCGTCGCCTGGGGTCGGGGCGATCTGAACGTCGAGGCCTATGACGACTGCGCCCGCCGGCTGGGCGAGGCCGTCGATGCCGACGGTCGGCCGCTGAAGGTCACCCGCATCCCGTCGCCGGGCTGGATCGAGGGCTCCGACGGTCGCGCCGCGCCGGCCAGCCACATGAACTTCATCATCGCCAACCAGGCGGTGATCATGCCGGTCTATGAACCCGGCCAGGCCGCCGACCTGGCGCTGCAAGGGCTCCAGGCCCTGTTCCCCGACCGCGCGGTGATCGGCCTGCCATCCAACGCCATATTGACCGGCGGCGGCTCCTTCCACTGCATCACCCAGCAGGAGCCTGCCTGATGGCCCGTACGATCTCGGTCGCCGCGCTTCAGACTCACTATGGCCTGGACCTCGCCGACAATATCGCCCGCACCCAGGACCTGATCCGCGAGGCGGCGTCCAAGGGCGCCCAGGTGATCCTGCCGTCCGAGCTTTTCCAGGGCCCCTATTTCTGCGTGACCCAGGAGGAGCGCTGGTTCGCCACCGCCCATCCCTGGCGCGAGCATCCCTGCGTGACCGCCCTGGCCCCCCTGGCCGCCGAGCTGGGCGTCGTGCTGCCGATCTCGATCTTCGAGCGCGAGGGGCCGCACTATTTCAACAGCCTGGTGATGATCGACGCCGACGGCGCGCCCATGGGCCTCTATCGCAAGAGCCATATCCCGGACGGTCCAGGCTATCAGGAGAAGTACTATTTCCGGCCCGGCGACACGGGCTTCAAGGTCTGGGACACCCGCTTTGGCCGGCTCGGGGTCGGCATCTGCTGGGACCAGTGGTACCCGGAATGCGCCCGGGCCATGGCCCTGATGGGGGCCGAGGTGCTGCTCTATCCCACCGCCATCGGCACAGAGCCGCATGACCCCACCCTCGACACCGCCCTGCCGTGGCGACGGGCCATGCAGGGTCATGCGGTCTCCAACGTCATTCCGGTGGTCGGCGCCAACCGCATGGGCTTCGAACCCTGGGACGGCTATGTCGGCGGCGGCCAGGGCTTCTATGGCTCGTCCTTCATCGCCGACCATCGCGGCGACCTGGTCGCCGAGTTCGGGCGCGAGGACGAGGGCGTGCTGACAGCGACCTTCGATCTCGACTTCCTGGCCGGCCACCGGGCGGCCTGGGGCTTCTTCCGCGACCGCCGCACCGACCTCTATGGCGCGCTGGCCAGTCCGCGCCCCACCAGCTGAGGATCCATCCGTGATCGAGACCGACCGCCTGATCCTGCGCGGGATCCACAGCGAGGCCGACCGCGAGCAGTTGGCCCTGGTGAATGGCGACCCCCGGGTCGGCGCCTGGCTGGCCGGGACCCTCGACCGGGCCGGCAGCGACGCCATGGCCGATCGCATCAACGCCCACATCGCCGAGCACGGCTTCGGTTTCTGGGCCGCCGAGCTGAAGGCGGAACGCCGCATCGTCGGCCTGATCGGCCTGATGGTGGTCAAGCCCGACGCCCTGCCGGTTGGTCCGGCCATCGAGATGGGCTGGCGCCTGGCGCCGGAGACCTGGGGCACGGGCCTCGCCAGCGAAGGCGCGGCCGCCGCCCGCGACTGGGCGTTCGCTCACCTCGCGACCGATGAGCTGATCGCCTTCACCGCGCGCGGCAACCTGGCCTCCCAGGCGGTGATGCGGAAGATCGGCATGACCCCGGACCCGACCCGTGACTTCGATCATCCGAAGCTCACTCCGGACCACCCGCTGCGCGCCCACGTGGTCTACGCGATCGCGCGTTAGTCGGCGGGGCAGGCCGCCGTGCGCGAGGGGGCCTTGGCCAGTTCAGCCTTGGCCTTGGCGAAGTCGGCCAGGAACTGCGGCTCGGCGTGCTCGCGGGCCAGCATGGCGGCGCCCAGGACGCGGCCGGCCTCCACATCGCTCTGATAGTGCACGCCGCAGATCCAGCGGCTGTCGCCGATCGCCTTGCCGGCGCCGAGCAGGGCGTCGGTGTTGGCCGGCGCCATCTCGGCCAGGACCAGGGCCCAGGACCAGCCGACCATGGCGTGGCCGGAGGGATAGGAGGCGTTGGTCTTCATCCAGCCCTCGCGGGGGATGCAGATCGGCCGGTCGTCGCCGATCATCGGCCGGCTGCGATTGTAGAAGTCCTTGGCAGGGGTGCCGACCGTGCGGACGTCGAGTTCCATACGATGCAGCAGCTTCCAGACCGCTGGTGTCGCCTGGGAGCTGATCTGGCGGCCGGCGGCGCAGGAATAGCGTTCCAGGGCCCCGCCAGCCCAGATGTCGTTGTCGCGGATGGCGGCGGCCCAGCGGGGGGACCCCTGCAGGGCGCGGGTCTGTTCATAGGCCTGGCGATCGGCCTGGCCGCGCAGGGAGTCCGGCGCGGGCGGCGGGCCCAGCAGGGTCTTGCCGTCAATGGCGTCGGGGCCGAGATAGCCGCTGAGCTTGCTGGCGCCATAGGCGGTGGCGTCGCCCGGCGCTGTGGCGTGGGCAGGGCGCAGGAGGCCCATGACCGGCCGCAGGGCCGAGCAGGCGCCCAGCGCCAGGGTCAGGGCCGCGACCGCCACCGTGGTGGTAAAGGGTTTGGAGAGACGGATCATCCCTCGTCCATAGACCGGACCCGCCCCACAGGGAACGGGTCCGGCCGCCGGAATAGGATCAGCGCAGGACGGTCAGACCGTTCTTGATCACTGTCGCGCCACGGGCCTTCACCCGGGCCTCGAAGGAGATGTTCTTGCCGTCCTTCCACAGGTCCACCGTGATGGTGTCGCCTGGGAAGACCGGGGCTGAGAACCGGGCCTGGTGGGAGTAGATCTGGTCCGGATCGAAGTCGGTGATTGCCTGCAGCACCGCCCGGCAGGTGATGCCGTAGGTGCAGAGCCCGTGCAGGATCGGCCGCGGGAAGCCGGCCTTGGCGGCGACGTCCGGATCGGAGTGCAGCGGATTGCGGTCGCCGTTGAGGCGATAGAGCAGGGCCTGGTCCTCACGGGTGGTGAAATCCACCGACAGGTCGGGCGCCCGGGTCGGAACCGCGTGCGGCTCCGGCGCGCCTTCCGAGGGGCCGCCAAACCCACCGTCGCCGCGCGCGAAGGTGGAGCCGGTCAGGGTGGCGACCTTCTCGCCCTTCTCGTCGGTCCAGATGGTCTCATTGAGGATGACGGCGCCCTTGCCCTCGCCCTTGTCATAGGCCCCGACCGTGCGGCCCTGGGCGGTGTAGGTCCCGGACGCCGAGAGCGGCTTGTGCAGTTCGACCTTCTGCTCGCCATGGACGACCATCAGGAAGTTGATCTGGCTGGGGCGGTGGCCGGCCGGCATTTCCGGCGCGGGGCCGGCCGCGCCGCGCAGGCCGGCGGCCAGGACGGTGGCGGCGGTTGGCACGACCTTGAGGCCCTTCTCATAGACGAAGGGCAGCTCCTGGGTGTTCATCGGGTCGGCGCCCATGCCCACGCCCAGCGCGTAGAGCATCACGTCCTTGTCCCCGTAGCTGAAGGTCCGGGGCGCGGTCTTCTGATCAAGAATGTCGGGATAATAGATGGCCATGAAATCATTTCCTCCGCTAGGCGGCCTTAATCGGCGTCTTTCCTATGGTCGGGATTGAAGCGGTTCGGTTCTTCGGAAGCAAGCGGCGCGCGAGCGGATTTGCCCGGCCCCCTGCGATCGGCTAGAAGCGCGGACCCTGCGAGGATGGACCCCGTCGAAGGTCAAGGTCCGCCCGCCCAACCCATTCCGCGCTTCCAGCGCCCAGGACCCGCGAAGGCACTCCATGGCTGACACCAAGCTTACCCCCGGCGGCGAAATCTCCGGCAATGTGCTGTTCTATTCCCGCCCCGAGCCGCTCTCGCCCGACATGCACAAGGGCCTGGGCGTCAAGCGCATGGACGGCCCCTTCGGCTTCGCCAAGACCGGACACGCCGTGCCCCTGGCGGTCACCGAGTTCTCGCTCGCCGCCATCTCCAGCCCGATCATCTTCGTCGGCGAAGACAAGCTACCCTTGGCGGTGATGGGCCTGAACGCCGAGGAAAACCTCTATCTGCGCGATGACGGCCTGTTCGACGCCGGCGTCTATGTGCCGGCCTATATCCGCCGCTATCCCTTCGTGTTCGCCAATGACGCCGCCGCCGGCCAGATGATCCTGTGCATCGACCGCGCCGCCGAATTCATCGTCGAGGGCGGCGACATGGCCTTCTTCAACGCCGACAACACTCCCACCGAGTACACCCAGAACTGCATCGAGTTCTGCAACAACTACGAGGTCGAGCGCCAGCGGACGACGAACTTCGTCCAGATGCTCAAGGACCTGGACCTGTTCGAACTGAAGACCGCCACCCATACCCCGGCCACCTTCGACGGCCAGGTCGGCGAGACCCAGGTCATCGCCGAATTCTTTGGCGTGTCGGAAGAGAAGCTCAACGCCCTGCCGGCCGACAAGCTGATCGAGATGCGCGACAACGGCGCCCTGATGCAGATCTACGCGCACCTGATCTCGCTGTCCGGCTGGGACAAGCTGATCGCCTTGCAGGTCTACAAGAACTTCGTGGCCACCCAGGCGGCCAACGCCTAGGTCTCTATCGCGCGAAGACGCTGCGGGTCAGGCAGGAGAAAACCAGCCGACCCGCTTCGTCGAGCAGATCATGCTGGGCGATGATGATGCCCTTGCCGTCACCGACGGGATCCTTGCCCATCACGGTCATGCGGCCGCGCAGGGATTCCCCGGCCGGCGGGTTGCGCACCCAGCGCAGGGCGTCGACGCCCAGGCGCTTGGTCTGGGGCCAGCCCATGGTGGCGGCCGCATCCACCCGGGCCCATAGCGCGTACACCATGGCGTCGGGCGCGCCGCGTTCGGCCGGCCAGCCGGGAGCGAAGGCGGAAATGAAGGCCTCCAGCGCACGTGAATCGACGCGGACGTCGCCCAGCGACACCACCTGTCCGATTTCAATTTCGTCGAAACTCGCGGGCACCGGGGCGCCTCCCGTGGCGGATCATCTGATTCGTCGATGATGGCGGCCTCGCGCGACAAGTCGAGCGCTTTGCGGAACGCGGTTCCCGCGCCATATAGCGGGCAGGATCAATGGGGCTGCGGATGACACGTTTACTCGCCGGGATCGCCGCGATCCTTGGACTCTCCCTGTTCCTGACCACCCCTGCGGCGGCCCAGCAGGTCCGCCACGTCCAGGCGGAACTGGTCACCGACAGCCGTGGAATCGCCCCTGGCGGGACGATCCATGTGGCGCTGCGCCAGCAGATCCAGAAGGACTGGCATACCTATTGGCGCAACTCCGGCGACTCCGGCGAGGCGACCCGCCTCGACTGGACTCTGCCGACGGGATTCACCGCGGGCGATATCGTCTGGGCGACCCCGGGCCGCCATCCGACCGGTCCGCTGATGAACTATGGCTATCAGGACGAGGTGCTGCTGCCGGTGGCGATCACCGCCCCGAAGTCCGCCAGGCCCGGGACCATGGTCACCCTCAAGGCCGCCGCCGCCTTCCTGGTCTGCGCCGACGTCTGCGTGCCGGAGGACGCCGATCTCTCTCTCACCCTGCCGGTCACGGCCGGAGCGCCTGATCCCGACACCGTCTGGGGGCCGAAGATCGCCAAGGCCCTGGCCGACGCCCCCAAGCCCGGCGGCCTTGACGCCGTCTTCTCCGTCAAGCCCGCCGGGATCGCGCTGGCCGTCACCGGCGCGCCCCTCAAGGGCGCCGACCTGGCTGACGCCTATTTCTATCCCTACGAAGGCAATCTGATCGACCACGCCCGTCCGCAGCCGATTGAGCGTGGTCCCGACGGCCTGACCCTGACGCTGGCCGGCGCCTATGGCTTCCAGCAGGGGCGCTCCCCTGCCGTCCTGTCGGGCGTCCTGGCCCTCGGCGGCAAGGCCTATGAGATCACCGCCAAGCCCGGCGTTCCACCGCCTGGAGCCGCCGGACTCGGCGCGCCGCCGGTCAAGGCCACTCCGGGACCGGCGGGCGGTGCAGGCCTGGGCCTGGTCGCCGCCGTGGCCTTCGCCTTCGTCGGCGGGTTGATCCTCAACCTGATGCCCTGCGTCTTCCCGATCCTGGCCATGAAGGCCGCTTCCCTGGCCGGCCACGCCCATGAACATGCGGCCGCGCGCCGCCAGGGCCTGGCCTTCCTGACGGGTGTGCTGGCGACCTTCCTCAGCCTGGCGGGCCTGTTGATCGCCGTGCGGGCCGGCGGCGCGGCCGTGGGCTGGGGCTTCCAACTGCAGTCGCCGCCGGTGGTGGCCGTGCTCAGCCTGCTGATGCTGGCGGTGGCGCTCAATCTCTCGGGCCTGTTCGAGGTCGGCGCTTCACTGCAGGGCGTCGGTCAGGACATCGCCTCTAAGGGCGGCCTGGTCGGGGCCTTCTTCACAGGGGCGCTGGCCGTGGTGGTCGCCGCCCCCTGCACGGCGCCGTTCATGGCCCCGGCGCTGGGCTGGGCCCTGACCCAGAGCCCGCCGGCCGCCCTGGCGGTGTTCGCGGGCCTGGGCCTCGGCTTCGCGGCGCCCTTCACCCTGGCGGCCTTCGCACCCGCCCTGCTGTCGCGCCTGCCCAAGCCGGGCGGCTGGATGGAGGGGTTCCGTCGGCTGATGAGCTTCCCGATGTACGGGGCGGCGGCCTGGCTGGCCTGGGTGCTGACCGTCCAGGCCGGCTCTTCGGCGCTCGCCCGGGTGTTCGCCGCCGCCGTGGTGCTGGCGCTCGGCGCCTGGACCCTGGGCATCGCCCAGCGCCGCCACGCAGCGGGGGGCAAGCCCCTGGCCCACGCCCTGACCGGCGGCGTGCTGACCGTGCTGGCCTTCCTCGCCTGCGTCTGGCCGAGCTATGCGGAGGTTCCGGCGGCCGGGGCGGAGGCGGGCTCCGACGCGACCGCCGCCATCCCCTATGAAGCTTGGAGCCCGGACAAGGTCGCCGCGGCGCAAGCCGCCGGCAAGCCGGTGTTCGTCAACTTCACCGCGGCCTGGTGCGTCACCTGCCAGGTCAATGAGAAGGTCGCCTTCTCGACGCCCCAGGCTGCTGCGGCGTTCAAGCGCTCGGGCGCGGTCTATCTGAAGGGCGACTGGACCCGGAAGGACGCTGTGATCGAGGCCGAGCTCGCCAAGCATGGCCGGGCCGGCGTGCCGCTCTATCTGGTCTATGGCGCCAGGGGCGGCGAGCCCCAGATCCTGCCGCAACTGCTGACGCCGGCGATCCTGGCGGCGGCGGTGGAGAAGGCCGCGAAGAGCTGATCGCCCCTCAGGCCGGCGGGGTGTTTCTACGCGCCTCAGGCCGGCGGGGCCGGGGGCGCGGTGATCACCTCGACATTGTCGTTCAGCAGATAGGACATGTCGCGCAGCGCCGTGTCGCGGGCCTTGCGGTCGGCGGCCGCCGCGTCGACGGCGGCGAGCTTCAGCGGCAGGTCCTGGGAGATGCCGCGCAGGATGCACTTCAGGTCGCCGTCCGTGCCGCGCTGGGCGAGCGTCAGGTGGCCCTTCATGTCCAGGTCCGACAGTTCGCTGATCGCCGCGTGGAAGGCCGGTGTGATCGGCTTGCCGGTCCCCCGGAAGGCGTCGACCTGGGCCTTCAGCGTCTTGGCCCGCTTCACGATATCGACGAACAGCGGTTCGCTGGCCACTGAAGGCGGCGGCGCAGCGGCCGGGCCGTGGGTCGGCGCCATGGGCGCTGTGGCGGCGAGCCAGAAGAAGGCGACAGAGGCGGCGGCGTCGCAGGACATCGGGGAAACCCTCGCGAAAGGTCTGGCCGTCCAAGACAGGACGAGGTCCGATCTGCTACCTCGAACATGGTAAACGCCGTCCTACCAGCCGCCGCCGGAGCCTGCATGCCGACCGATCTCGACGCCGCCTGGACCCGCCTCGAAGCCGCCGGCGCGGCCGCCCGCGACCGCCGGATCGTGGACCTGTTCGAGGCTGAGCCCGATCGTCTCGACACGCTCGTCCTCGACGCCTGCGGCCTGAGGCTCGACCTGTCCAAGCAGCCCTGGACCAAGGCCGACCTGGCTGTGGCGCTGGACCTCGCCGAGGCCGCCGAGGTGGAGGCCGCCCGCGCGCGGCTGTTCTCAGGCCAGGCGGTCAACGCCTCGGAGGACCGCGCGGCCCTGCACATGGCCCTGCGCGCGCCGAACGGCGCAGCCTTCAAGGCCCAGGGGGTTCCAGTCTCCGCCGAGGTCGAGGCCACCCGCGACCAGATTCGCCGATTCGCCGAGGCCGTGCGGTCGGGCGCGGTCCTGGGCGCCAGCGGCAAGCCCTTCCGATCCATCGTCCATATCGGCATCGGCGGCTCCGACCTGGGCCCGCGCCTGATCTGGGAGGCCCTGCGACCGCTGGAGCCGGTGATCGAGCTGCGCTTCGCCGCCAATGTCGATCCGGCGGAGGCGGCCCTGGCTCTGGCCGGTCTTGATCCGGCCCAGACTCTTATCGTGGTGGTCTCCAAGACCTTCACCACCCAGGAGACGCTCGCCAATGCCGAGGTCGCCCGGGCGTGGTTGCGCGCCGCCCTGGGGCCGGCCGCTGATTCGCATCTGGTGGCGGTCTCGGCCGCTCCGGCCGTGGCTCAGGCCTTCGGGGTTCCCGCCGACCAGGTCTTCGCCTTCTGGGACTGGGTGGGGGGGCGCTATTCGATCTGGTCCGCCGTGGGCCTGTCCTGCGCCGTGGCCCTGGGTTTCGAGGCCTTCGAGGCCCTGCTGGCCGGGGCGGCGGCGATGGACGGCCACTTCCTGACGGCGCCGCTCGGCCGCAACGCGCCGGTGATGCTGGCGCTTGCCCACATCTTCAACCGCAATGGCCTGGGCCGGCCCCTGCGCGCGGTCATCCCCTATGCCCAGCGCCTGCGGCTGTTCGCCAGTTTCCTGCAGCAGCTGGAAATGGAGTCGAACGGCAAGCGGGTCAGCCAGGCAGGCCAGCCCCTGACCCGGGGCTCGGCGGCGGCGGTGTTCGGCGACGCCGGCACCAATGGCCAGCACGCCTTCTTCCAGCAACTGCACCAGGGCACGGACGTGGTCCCGGTGGACTTCGTGGCGGTGGCCCAGGCCAGCGAGGGCGAACCGGCCTCCCAGACCAAGCTGCTGGCCAATGTCATCGCCCAGGCCGAGGCCTTGCTGGTCGGCCGCTCCGCCGAAGATGTCCGCGCCGAGCTGGAGGCCAAGGGCGCGCCGCAAGCCCGGATCGAGGCCCTGGTCCCGCAGCGGACCTTCCCCGGCGATCGGCCCTCCAGCTTCATCCTGATGGACCGGCTGACGCCCGAGCGTCTCGGCGCCCTGATCGCGCTCTATGAGCACAAGGTGTTCGTGGAGGGGGTGCTCTGGGGGGTCAACAGCTTTGACCAGTGGGGGGTGGAACTGGGCAAGACGCTCGCCGCCCGCATCCTGCCAGAGCTCGAAGGCCAGACCCGGAACCCGCACGATCCGTCCACGGTCGCCCTGATCGACCTTCTCAAAGACTAGGAATCTCCATGCAAGACCTCAAAGGCAAGACCGCCTTCATCACCGGCGGGGCCAGCGGCCTGGGCCTGGCCATGGCCCACGCCTTTGGCGAGGCGGGCATGCAGATCATGCTGGCCGACATCGAGCGCGCGCCGCTGGACGCGGCGATCGCCGACCTGGAGGGCCGCCAGATCAGGGCCGCCGGGGTGATCTGCGACGTTGTTGATCGCAAGGCGGTGGAGGCCGCAGCAGCCGAAACCGTCGAGACTTTCGGCAAGGTCCACCTGGTCTGCAACAACGCCGGGGTCGGGGCGGGCGGGCCGATGGATCAGGTCAAGCCGGCCGACTGGGACTGGGTCGTGGCCGTGAACCTGATGGGCGTGGTCTATGGCATGGAGACCTTCCTGCCGCTGATCCGCAGCCACGGCGAAGGCGGCTGTTTCGTCAACACGGCCTCCATGGCCGGCCTGATCTCCGCGCCGGGGATGGAGCCCTATACGGCCACCAAATACGCCGTGGTTGGCATGTCCGAGGGCTGGGCGGCCCAGCTGGCGCCTGAAGACATCCACGTGGCCGTGCTGTGCCCGGGCTTCGTGCGCACCAAGATCAACCAGTCCGGCCGCACCCGCCAGGCCCAGTTCGGCGGTCCGGCGGTCAGTGAGATCGTCGCCGGCAACCTGGTCGACAGCGGCATTGATCCGGAACGGGTCGGCCGCCGGGTGCTGGAAGGGGTGCTCGCCAAGGAGCGCTACATCCTCACTCACCCCGACATGCGCCCCCTGGTCCAGGGCCGCTTCGGCGCCCTGATGAGCGCCTTCGACGCCGCCGACGCCAGCCCGGCTCTGGCCGGCATGGACTACAAGACCCCGAACCTGACCCCCGGCTAGGCCTGGGAGGCCATGCGGGCGGCGAAGTCCGCCTCGTCCATGATGTGGTCATGGCCGCCCTGGCGGCCGGGGCGCCAATAGCCCTCGGCGCTGATCTGGTCCTTGGCGAAGCCCCGAGCCAGCAGGCCGCGTCGCAGGGTCTGGACCGTGCTGGTCTCCGCCATCAGATAGGCGTGGCCGCGTCCAGGGCGGGGCGCGAACAGGGCCGCCCGTTCGATCAGCCCCAGGCTGGCGGGCAGGGCGGGACCGCCACGCACCAGCCAGTCGAGATCCAGGTCGCAATAGGCGTCGAGCAACTGGCGGTCGTCCTTGTGCTCAACCTCGATCATCGCATAGGCGCGGCTGTGCGGGGGCAGGGCCTCCAGCATGGCCAGGACCCCCGGCAGGCCGGTTTCGTCGGCGACGAACAGATGCCAGTCGGCGTCCGGCTTGATGAAGGTGCGGCCACGGGGCCCGGCGGCTTCGATCCGATCGCCGGGCTGGGCGGTCATGGCGAACTGTTCGCCGGGCCCGCCATGGCCGTGGATCACGAAGTCGATCGCCAGGCGGCCGGTGGCGCGATCGAGCCAGCGGATCGTGTAGTGCCGCCGGCCCAGTGTCCCGTCCTCCAGCGGTAGCAGCAGCACCAGATCCTGGCCCGGCCTGTAGTCGAGGCTGGCCAGGTCCTCGCCGGTGAAGATCAGCCGCAGCGCGTGGGGAGTCAGGAATTCCGTCTCGATCAGGGTCAGGGCGCGCACCGCCATGGGCGGGCGGTTGGGGCGTCCGGTGAAGGGCATATTCATCAGGAACCTCTTTCGTCATAATCTAGATATATCTGATGAAAGATATATCTAGACACAGACTTCGACCCTGTCCAGCCCCTTGCGATCAATTCGCATCTGTTGGTGCGACTCGCCTTTCCGAGACCCTTGGGCTAAGGGGATCGCCGCATGATCCGGTTCGCCCACCCCCACGGCCTCCACCATCCGACCTCGCTGCGCGGGATCGGTCGGGGTCGTTCGGCTTAAGCACGAACCCGGCGCGAGCCCCGCGAAAGCGGATGGGGCTCGCTGAGGTCAGCCACCCCGTCCGTCGAGACCCAGACTAGAAGGGACGACGACGATGATCTTCCAGAACCTCCGCCAACCCGCCCCGCGCCTTGCCGCGCGCGCCGCCAAGCCTTAAGCGCTCCGCCATGTCCGACGCTTCCCAACGCCCCGAAGCCCGCGCCCCCCGCGGCTTCATCGACCGCCGCGCCCGCGACCTGGCCGCCGAGCGCGAGATCCTCACCCGGGTCTCCGCCGTCTATGAGCGCTATGGCTTCGAGGCCCTGGACACCGGGGCTTTCGAATATGCCGATGCGCTCGGTAAGTTCCTGCCCGACGCCGACCGTCCCAATGAGGGGGTCTTCGCCCTGCAGGACGACGACGAGCAGTGGATGGCGCTGCGCTACGATCTCACCGCGCCGCTCGCCCGCTTCGTGGCCCAGAACTGGGACGCCCTGCCCAAGCCGTTCCGCCGCTACGCCTTCGGGCCGGTCTGGCGCAATGAGAAGCCGGGTCCCGGCCGTTATCGCGAGTTCGTCCAGTGCGACGCCGACACGGTGGGCTCTGCCCGCCCCGAGGCGGACGCCGAGATCATCGCCATGGCCGCCGAGGGGCTGGGCGCGGCTGGCCTGGCGACCGGGTCCTATGTGCTGAAGATCAATAACCGCAAGCTGCTGAACGGCCTGCTGGCCACGGCCGGCGTGACCACCGAGGGCCAGAAGCTCGCCGTGCTGCGCGCCGTCGACAAGCTCGACCGCCTGGGGCCGGACGGGGTGCGCCTGCTGCTGGGCGAAGGCCGCAAGGACGAGAGCGGCGCCTTCACCAAGGGCGCGGGCCTGGACGCCAGGTCGGCCCAGGCCGTGCTGGCCTTCACCGCCGCCGGCGTGGCTGGCGGCCGTAGCGAGACCCTGGACGCCATCGCCCGGGTGATCGGCGGTTCGGCCGAGGGCGACGAAGGGCTTGAGGAACTTTCGCGGATCGATCGGGCGCTTAACGGCCTGGGGGTCGGCGCGGACAAGGCGGCCTTTGACCCGTCGGTGGTGCGTGGCCTGGAATATTATACCGGCGCGGTCTTCGAGGCCGAGCTCCTGCTGGACACCACCGACGAGAAGGGCGAGCCCGTGCGGTTCGGCTCGGTCGGCGGGGGCGGGCGCTATGACGACCTGGTGGCGAGGTTCACCGGTGAGCGGACGCCGGCCACCGGCTTTTCCTTCGGGGTTTCGCGTCTGGCCTCGGCCCTGCGCGCGGCCGGTCGCGACCTGGGCGGCGCGGCGCGCGGGCCGGTGGTGGTGATCGCCTTCAGCCCCGACGACATGGGCGCCTATTTCCAGCTGGTCAGCGAACTGCGCGCGGCCGGCATCGCCGCCGAGGTCTATCTGGGCGCCTCTGGAATGCGGCCCCAGATGAAATACGCCGACAGACGATTGTCACCGGCCGCCGTCATACTGGGCGGTGACGAGATCGCGGCGGGGACGGTGACGGTGAAGGATCTGGACCTGGGTCGCGCGCTTTCGGCCGGCGTCACCGACAACGCCGCCTGGCGCACCGAGCGGCCTGGCCAGCAGACCATTCCCCGCGCCGAGCTGATCCCGGCGCTGCGCCGGATCCTGGAGGCCTGACCCGCCATGCGCGCCGAGCCCGCCATTCCCCCTGAAAAGCTGGCCGCCATCCGCGCGCCGTTCCTGGCGGCGGGGGCCGAGGCGGTCGACGCCCCGCTGCTGCAGCCGCTGGGTCTGCTGCTCGACCTGGCGGGCGAGGCCCTGCGCGCCCGACTGTTCGTGGTCCAGGCGGAGGGGGGAGCGGAGACCTGTCTGCGTCCCGACTTCACCGTGCCGGTCGCGCGCCTGCACCTGGATCGTGGCGCCGCGTCGGGCCGTTATGTCTATGAGGGCAAGGTGTTCCGCGCCGCGCCCGACAGTCCTGATCTGGCCGAGGAGTTCCTGCAGATCGGCCTGGAGCGCTTTGACGCTGGCGAGGCCGCCGCCCCGGCGGCCGACGCCGAGATCGTCGCCATCGCCTGGCGGGCGGCCGAGGCCGGCGGGCGCAAGGACCTGTCGCTGTGGCTGGGCGACGTGGCCCTGTTCGCGGCCTTTATCGATGGCCTGGACCTGAGCCCCAGCCTGGGCGCGCGGCTGAAGCGCGCGGCGGCGCGACCTCGGCTGCTGCAGGCCGAACTGGCCCGCGCCGGTCAGCCGGCCAACGACCAGGGCTCCGATCCGGGCGGTCTCGCCGGGGTGCTGGCGGCGCTCAGTCCGGTCGAGGCTGGCCGCATGCTGGAAGAGGTCTGGGCGCTGGCTGGGGTCGAGCCTGTGGGCGGCCGAGGCCCCGCCGAGATCGCCCAGCGTCTGGTCCGCCGCGCCGAAGCCCAGCGAGCGCCGGCCCTGACCCTCGACCAGGCCGAGGCGCTGCGCCGCTTCCTGGCCATCGAGGCCGAGCCTGCGGACGCGCTGGCCGCCGTCGCGGCCCTGGCCGGGCCGAAGTCCAAGGCCCTGAAGCAGGCCCTGCAGGTCTGGACCCGGCGGCTGTCGCATCTGTCCGAGGCCGGGGCGCCCATCGCCCACGCCCGCTTCGCCACCGCGCTCGGCCATGCCTTTGACTATTACGACGGCCTGACCTTCGAGATTCGCGCCCAGGGCCTGGGCCCCGATCGCCCGATCGCCGTTGGCGGTCGCTATGACGGCCTACCCGTGCGGCTGGGCGGCCCAGCCCAGGCCCAGGCCGTTGGCTGCACCTTGCGTCCCCTGTGGGCCCTGGCGGAGGACGCCCGATGAGCGAACCCCTGATCATCGCCGTCCCCTCCAAGGGCCGGCTGAAAGAGCAGGTCGAGGAATGGCTGGCGGATTGCGGCCTCAAGCTCTCCATCGCCGGCGGCGCCCGGGGCTACATGGCCGAACTGAAAGGTGTCGGCGGGGTGCAGGTGCGCCTGCTCTCGGCCGGCGATATCGCCGAGGCGATCGACGCGGGCGAAGTGCATCTGGGGATCACCGGCGAGGACCTGCTGCGGGAGCGCGGCGGAGCGCTGGAGGATCGCGCCTTGCTGCTGCGCGCCCTGGGCTTCGGTCGCGCCGATCTGGTGGTCGCCGTGCCTAAGAGTTGGATCGACGTCGACACCATGGCCGACCTGGAGGAGGTCGCCCATGATCTCCTGGCGCGCAATGGCCGGCGCATGCGGGTGGCGACCAAGTACCTGGTCCAGACCCGGGCCTTCTTCGCCCGCCATGGTGTCGCCGACTACCGAATCGCCGAGTCCGGCGGGGCGACCGAAGGGGCGCCGGCGGCCGGGGCCGCGGAGCTGATCGTCGACATCACCACCACCGGCGCGACCCTGACCGCCAATGGTCTGAAGATCCTCTCCGACGGAGTGATCCTGAAGAGCCAGGCGCAACTGACGGCCGCCCTGCGCGCCGACTGGTCCGAGGACCAGCTGGCTGCGGCCGAGGGGTTGTTGCGGATCATCGAGGCCAGGGCCACCGCCCATGAGAGCGCCACCCTGGTCTGGCCGGCTCAGGATGGCGACGAGGCCCTGGTCGAAGACCTGGTGGCGGCCGGGTCGATCCCCCGGCCCAATGGCCTGCTGACCCCGGTGGAGGGCGTGGCCCGCGCCGCCGGCCTGCTGACGGCGGCGGGTCGAGGACCGGTGACCGCCTCACGGCCCGATTTCGTGTTCGAAACCCGCTGCGCGCCGTTCGAGGCCCTGCGCAATCGGCTGGGTAAATTTTGACGTATTCGTCAAAAATATTCCCCTGAGAGGCGCTAAATCGCCTGATCGCGGAAATCTGATCCATTTTCGGCCGAATGGTCGAAATGGGTGCATTGACTCGAACCAGAAATTGCCGTTTTGTCTGTCTTGCGAGAGACATGACGGCTTCTAAGTCCTTCAGTCTCCGGCGTTTCGGGGAGGAAACGCCCGCTTAATAAGAGCGACAGCTCAAAAAAATATGGCCCGTTGCGATTATCCCCCGCAGCGGGCCAAATTTTTGCCCGCGATCATTTTTGACATATGAGTCAAAATAATCCCCTCGCCCTCGGCGACGCAGCCCGTGCTACAGGGCGCTCCGCGCAGCGACAGACCCTCCCATGACCCAAGCCCCCCATCTCGTCGTCATCGGCGCCGGCCCCGCAGGCCTGATCGCCGCCGAGCACCTGGCCCAGGCCGGATGGCGGGTCACGGTCCATGACCGCATGCCCAGCGTCGGACGCAAGCTGCTGATGGCCGGGCGGGGAGGGCTCAACCTCACCCATTCCGAACCGGCGGATCCCTTCCTCGCGCGCTATGGCGCGGCCTCACCGTGGCTCGCCCCGATGCTGAGGGCCTTCTCAGCCGCCGACCTGACCCGCTGGGCTGAGGGCCTGGGCCAGCAAACCTTCACCGGCCCCAGTGGCCGCGTGTTTCCCAAGGCCATGAAGGCCTCGCCCCTGCTGCGCGCCTGGCTGATCCGGCTGTCCGAGTTGGGCGTCGAGATTCGAACCCGCTCGGAATGGCGGGGCTGGACGCCGGCGGGCGACCTGGTGTTCGCCGATGTCGAGGGGGCGACCGAGACAGTTCGGCCCGACGCCACCCTCCTGGCGCTCGGCGGGGCGAGTTGGCCACGGCTTGGCTCGGACGGCGGCTGGACGCAGGTGCTCACCGAGGCCGGTGTCGCCGTCTCGCCACTGAAGCCGGCCAATTGCGGCTTCGAGGTCGACTGGAGCCCCATCTTTCGAGACCGCTTCGCCGGCCAGCCCCTGAAGGCCGTCGCGCTTTCCCATCGCGGCCAGGCGGCCCGCGGCGACGCGATGGTCACCGCCTATGGGCTGGAGGGTGGGGCGGTCTACGCCCTGTCCGGCGCCCTGCGCGACGCCATCGCCGCCGACGGCCCACAGACCCTGGAGATCGATCTGCGCCCTGACCTGTCGCGCGGCGGCATCACCGATCGCCTGGCCCAGGCGCGACCGAGCTTGTCGACCACCGAGCTGTTGCGCAAGGCCCTGAAGCTGACCCCGGCGGCGATCAATCTGGTTCGCGAGGGCCACGGCCCGGGCCTGACGCCGGAGCGCCTGGCGGCGGCGGTCAAGGCCGTGCCGATCCGGGTCACCGCCGCCCGTCCCCTGGACCGGGCCATCTCCAGCGCCGGCGGGATCAGCCGCGACGCTGTGGACGAAGGGCTGATGCTCAAGGCCCGGCCCGGCGTCTGGGCGGCGGGCGAGATGCTGGACTGGGAGGCGCCGACCGGCGGCTATCTGCTGCAGGCCTGTTTCGCCACCGGCCTGTGGGCCGCCAAGGCCATGGCGGCCTCGCACCTGTAGAAGGAGTGGGGCGGGCCTGTCGGCGCCGCCCCCTGAGTCTCGCTACCAGATGCGGACCCGGTTCTCCGGGGCGATGTACATGCCGTCGCCCGGCTTCACGCCGAAGGCGTCATAGAAGGCGTCGATATTGCGGGTCGGCACATCCACCCGCGCCCGGACCGGGGCGTGGGGGTCGGAGACCAGCAACTGGCGCTGGCGGTCGTCGCGCAGCTTGGAGCGCCACACCTGGGCCCAGCCCAGGAACACCCGCTGGTCGCCGGTCAGGCCATCGATCACCGGGGCTGGCTGGCCGTGCAGCGAGACGTGATAGGCGTCGAGCGCCAGCAGGAGACCGCCCAGGTCGGCGATGTTCTCGCCCATGGTCAGACCGCCCTGGATGTGGGCGCCCGGCAGGATCTCGATCGCTGAATATTGCGCGCCGAGCTTGGCGGCCTGGACCTCGAACTTGGCGGCGTCTTCCGGGGTCCACCACTCGGTCAGCCGGCCATCGCCGTCGAAATGTCGGCCCTGGTCATCGAAGCCATGGGTGATCTCGTGGCCGATGGTGCCGCCGATGGCGCCATAATTGACCGCCATGTCGCCGTCGCGATCGAAGAACGGCGGCTGCAGTATGGCGGCCGGGAACACGATGCCGTTCTTGATCGGCGAATAGTAGGCGTTCACCGTGGGGGGCGTCATGCCCCATTCCTTGCGATCGACCGGGCCATTCATGCGCTTGACGGTTCGCGCCCATTCAAAGCGGTTGGCCCGCTGGACATCGCCATAGAGGTCGCCGGCCTTGACGGTCAGGGCCGAATAATCCCGCCAGGCGTCGGGATAGGCGATCATCACGCTGAACTTCGACAGCTTCTCCAACGCCTTGGCCTTGGTCGCGTCGCCCATCCAGGTCAGCCGCTGGATGCGGCCTTTCATGGCGGTCAGGATGTCGCCCACCAGTCCTTCCATCCGGGTCTTGGAGTCCGCCGGGAAGTAGGTCTGGACATAGAGCCGGCCCAGGGCCTCGCCGATCGATCCGTCGACCAGGGCCACGCCACGCTTCCAGCGGGGCTTGGGCTCGAGTTGGCCCGCCAGGGTCTTGTCCCGGAAGTCGAAGTGGGCGTCGTCGAAGTCCTTGGAGAGGTAGGGCGCGGCCTGGTCGGCCAGGCCAAAGGCGGTCCAGGCCTTCAGGGTCTCCATCGGGGTCTTGGCGTAGATCGCCGCGATCTTCGGGAAGGCGGTGTTCTCGGCGACCACCACCTTCTTGGCGCCTGACAGCTCGGCGCCGGCCAGGAAGGCGGTCCAGTCGAAGCCTGGCGCCAGGGTCGCGAGCTTGGCCGTGGGATAGGGGTTATAGGTCCGGGTGTCGTCGCGCTGGTCGATCCTGGTCCAGGAGACCTTGGCGATCTCGGTCTCCAGCGCCACGATCGCCTTGGCGTGGGTCTGCGGATGTTCCCAACCCGACAGCGTCAGGATCTTGGCGACATAGGCCTCATACTTGGCCTTCTGGGGCGCGAACTTGGGGTCCAGATAGTAGTCGCGGTCCGGCAGGCCGAGGCCGCCCTGGCCGAGATAGACGGTGTAGCGCAACGGGTCCTTGGCGTCGTCATAGACCGCCGCGCCGAACACCGAGCCACCGAAGCCGCTCTGATGCTGGCCCATGATCCTGGCGATATCGCTGCGGCTCTTGGCCTTGCGGATCAGGGCCAGTTCACCGGCCAGGGGCTTGGCGCCGGCGGCGTTGACGGCGGCCTCGTCCATGAAGCTGCGATAGAGGGCGCCGATCTTGGCCTCGTCGCCGGTGGCGGCCTTGTCGGCGGCGGCCTTCTCCAGCACCGCGCGCATGCGGTTGGTCGACAGTTCTCGCAGCCCGTCGAACGAGCCATAGCTGGTGCGGTCCGCCGGAATCACCAGGGTCTTGAGATAGGTCCCGTTGGCGTAGTCGAAGAAGTCCTGGCTGGGCGCCACGCTCAGGTCACGGCCGGCCAGGTCGAAGCCCCATTCCCCCCGGCGCGGCGCCTTGGCGAGGTCTGCGGCGGAAACGTCGGCGGCGAGCGCGGGTGAGGCCGCGAGCACGAGGGCGAGCGACGCCCCGGCGAGCCAGTAGGATTTCATTGAATTATCGGGCCTTTGAACGAAAGCTGGGGGCCGCGACCATGCCGGCCTGCGGCCCCCAAGCCACGTTACTTTTTTGTTACGTCGCGGTCACGCCCAGCACCTCAAGGGCCTTGGTCCGCACGGCTTTGTAGTCCAGCTTGCCGTTCGGCGCCCGACCCACGGGGGCCAGGACCAGCTCACGCGGGGCCTTGTAGTCGGCCAGGTGCGCCTTCACGTGGGCGGACAGCTCGGCCAGGGTCGGGGCCACGCCGTCCACGCAGTCGACCACGGCGCAGATCCGCTCGCCGAAGCGTGGGTCAGGCACCCCCACCACGGCGGCGTCACGGACGCCGGGGAAACGCTTCAGCGCCTCCTCGACCTCTTCCGGAAAGACCTTCTCGCCGCCGGTGTTGATCACCTGCGAGCCGCGGCCCAGCAGGGTGATGGAGCCGTCGGTCTCCAGCGTCGCCCAGTCGCCCGGCACGCTCCAGCGGCGGCCCTCGAAGGTGCGGAAGGTCTTGGCCGACTTTTCCTCATCCTTGTAATAGCCGACCGGGGTGTAGCCGCCGACCGCCACCAGGCCGCGCTCACCGGACCCTGCCTCGACCCGGCGGCCGTCCTCGGTGAACACCGCCGCATTGGGACCGGCCAGGAACTTGGCGGTGCCGACCGTGGCCCCGCCGCCGGAGGTGGAGCCGGCCAGGCCCAGGGCCTCCGACGAGCCCAGGCTGTCGATCAGCATGATGTGCGGCAGGTGCTTCAGGAGGCCCTGCTTGTTCTCCGCCCCCCACATGGCGCCCGACGACACGATCCGGCGCAGGGACGGCAGGGTCCAGCGGCCGGGATGGGCCTCCAGGGTCTCCAGCATGGGCGCGGCGAAGGCCGGCCCGACGATCACCAGGCCAGACGCCTTCAGCCGGTCAACCTCGTCGAACAGGCCGGCCGGATCGAAACGGCGCGAGGCCAGGGTGGCGACGGCCGACCCCGCCACCAGGCTGCCCATGGAGATGAACTGGCCAGTGGCGTGCATCAGGGGCGCGACCGGAATGGTGATGACCGGGTCGGGCGCCCCGGCGGC